>JBILTQ010000007.1:0-35916 GCA_044371435.1 Pirellulaceae bacterium
CTGGCGGACTCGGCCATTGATCACCATCGTGCAGGAGCCGCAGACTTCTTCGAGGCAGCCACAATCCCACGCGACTGGGGCTACTTTTCGCCCCTCGATCGTCTGTGCTTGTGCTGCGACCTTTTGCAGGACACTGATCACGTTCATGTCTGGTTCATAGGCGACCTGATGACGCTCCCAGTAGCTGGGTAGGGCCGGGCCGTCCTGACGCAGGATTCGAACGTTAACTTTTTCTGGTTGACGGCGAGCTTTGGCCGCTTCTGAAGTCGAAGCAATCATGATTTTGAGGAAAACGTGGTTGAGGAAAGATGACTGACGAATTCAATACCGAGGGAAGGAATCTTTGACCGATGGACAGTAAAGGTCCGTCACTTACGTACCTGCCCCCACCAAGGCTGCATTTTTGGGCTGGTTCCCACCGGTCGCCTTTTCCTTGAGCCGCTCGTTCCAGACCTCTTCGATCGCTTCGGCACCCACCAAGCCATAAAGTCGCGGCCGGGGTGGGATCAGCGACGTATCGACCTCTTCATAATGGATTGCTGGTTCCGGGGTCTCCCAGGTAGCAATCGTCGACTTAAGGAAACGAAGGTTGTTCTCCTCGAACTGATCGCACCATACCTCAGCCTGGCGACGACGTTCGATCGGATCGGTGGCCGTCAAACTCTTGGGGGCAAAGGCAGGCTTGAAGTGTGCACCGCGACACTCATCGCGCAACCTCGCTCCCTTGAGGATGGCGAGGGCGATCGGGAGCATATCCTGGAAGGACTTGGTGAAGATGACATTCTGGTTCGACCATTGGCTGGTGTCGACGATCGCACAGTTGGCAGCCCGCTCCTGAATCTCCAAGACTCTGGCGTAAGCCTGGTCGAGTTGCTCGTTGTCGCGAACCACGGTCGCCGCCCGCGTCATGATATCTCCCAATTCCTGGTGCAGCAGGTAGGGATTTTCCTTGCCGCTGGTATTACCAAGCAACTTTCGGTGCCGGGCTTGGTGATCGGCCACCGCCTGCTCGTAAACACTGGAAGCGATCGCATCCCGTCCCTTGTGTGATTGCATCCAATGGACGATTCCGGGACCGACAATCAAACCGCTGAAGATACAGCTAAGGAGCGAATTGGCACCGAGCCGGTTGGCCCCATGGTATTGATAATCGCATTCGCCGATCGCATACAGTCCCGGGATGTTGGTCATCTGGTTCCTGGGTGAGCCAAGTAGCAAACCGCCGTCGGCCGACTTCTCATAATCCACCCATAACCCACCCATGCTGTAATGCACCGCCGGAAAGATCTTCATCGGTTCGTCCCGCGGGTCCACCCCCTGGAACTTTTCGTAGATCTCGAGAATCCCACCGAGCTTTCGGTCGAGTTCGGCGCGGGGGATATGGGTTAAATCCAGATAAACGCACATTCGGTTGGGATCGACCGATAACCCTTCATTGACGCAGATGTTGAAAATCTCGCGGGTGGCGATATCGCGAGGTACGAGGTTGCCATACTTCGGAAATCGCTCTTCTAAAAAATAATAGCGTTCGTTTTCCGGGATATCCTTGGGGTATCGCGAATCGTTCGAGCGGCGGGGAACCCAGACGCGGCCCCCTTCCCCGCGAGCCGATTCGCTCATCAATCGCAACTTGTCGGCCCCCGGAATAGCGGTCGGATGGACCTGGATGAACTCGCCGTTCCCGTACTTGGCACCTGCCTGGAAGCATCGGCTGGCGGCGCTGCCAGTACAGAAGACCGACATCGTCGAGCGGCCGTAGACCAAGCCGCAGCCGCCGGTGGCTACCACAACCGCTTCGGCCGGGAAGGCGCGGATCTCCATCGATACCATGTCTTGGGCAACCACCCCGACACAGCGGCCGTGGCTATCCTGGATCGGACCGAGGAAATCCCAAAATTCATACTTTTTGACCAAGCCCTCCGTTTCACGCCGTCGCACCTGCTCGTCCAAGGCATACAGCAACTGCTGACCGGTGGTGGCGCCGGCGAACGCCGTGCGGCGGTAGAGCGTTCCGCCAAAACGCCGCCGGTCGAGAAAACCTTCAGGCGTTCGATTGAAGGTCACACCGAGTCGATCCATCAAGTCGATAACCTTCGGGGCCCAATAGGACATCTCCTTCACCGGCGGTTGATGCTGGAGGAAGTCACCGCCGTAGATGGTGTCGTCGAAGTGCTTCCACTCGTTATCTCCCTCCTGCCGCGTCAGATCGCTGACGCTGTTGATACCACCCTGCGCACAAACACTGTGCGAGCGTTTCACCGGAGTCAGACTGATCATGTCGACTGCGATACCTAACTCGGCCAGTTTCATAGTGGCAGCCAATCCGGCCAAGCCACCGCCAACAACAACAACACGCTTTGGAGCCATAGTTACTACTTGGTGATGGTTAAATAACGGTTCAGTTGCTCACATCCGTACGCGAAGGAATCGGAGACCCTGCGGTTGGAGGCCCGCCCCACTTCGCCGCCATCGGCCGCGAAACTTCCACCTGGCCGACTTGGGCGGAGGAAGCCGAGTGGTCGCCAGATCGCTTGTGTGGATCATCTTCGATTTCGCCATTCTGCACACGCGAATGGTAAATGCCATCCTCTACCTGCTTGGCCCGCTCGACATCGGTGGTTTTGGCGGCCCACAGGGCACTCAATCCTACCAGCGACAGCAGCAAACCGAAGGCAGTACAAGCTTTCGTTGCCCGGCGTTGGGCAGGAGGTGTCAGCCATAAACCCCAGGTGATGCCAGCGGTCCAGATGCCATTCGCCAGGTGATAGCAGCAAGCCAGCACCCCAGCGGCATAAAAAATTGGCCAGAGGAAGCCGCCCAGCGCCTCAGCCAGGGTACTGGCCGCATTGTAGGGGCGAAACTGAGCCATTCCCAGCGGTTCCGCCACCCGTCGGAGCCACCAATCCGAGTGAAACCAACCATGGAGATGAAAAACGTGAAAGAAGATAAACACGAACGCCAGGTAGCCAGTCCATCTCTGCCAACTGTAGCGTCGGTTCGCGGTGAAGGGATAATTGCTGGTGTTGGAATGGCCTGACTGCGCGATCCAAACCCCGGCAACTGCGTGGAATATGATCGGGATAAAAATGAAGGCCCATTCGACCAACGGTAAAATTGGACCCAGGTTATGGATCATGTTGACGTTGGTTTGGAACCGAGCGGCACCGGCCAGCAAGCTAGCGTTGGTCAGGAGGTGAACGCACATGTAGGCCCCGACCGGGATCAACCCGCTCAGGGAATGAAGCCTACGGATCAGAAATTCATGTCGACTCAGGAAGGACCCGGTGGGGACCGGCGACGATGGGACGCTCATTTTGGTCCTGCGGGAATAGCGGCTGACACACTGTTGGAGAGAACCGTCGGGGACTTGGAGGAATTCACCAAAAATGCCCGCCCGATCCTGAAACCCTAAAGAATAGCCGAGCCCGCCGGGCTTACCAATGCCACTCCGGCCCCGGGAGTGGTCCAACCCGGCTATTTTCCTTGACTTTCATTACCACTTTTTTTGATCGGCAACTATACTTTGGGGAGATGCCCGTCGGCTGCCGGACCCCTTTTCCCGGTCAGCAAATCTGGCAGTTTCGGAGGTAAGGAACTGGGTTCATGACGTTTATCGGAAGAGTTTTCATCTTTCTGACCTTGCTTCTCAGCGGGATTTTCTTCTCGTTGGCACTGGCGATCAACGCTAGCCACACCAACTGGCGAGACGCCGTCACCGGCCCTAACGGCTACGAAGCTTCCATTAAGAAAATGCAGGCTACCATCAGCGAACTCAAGGCCGCCATCGAACGTTCGCAAAACGAACTGGCGACCGAGCAAGCGGCCCGCCGTATCGCCTTGGCGTCGTTACAGACCCAATTGGCCGAACAACAGGCAGAATTGGAAAAGAAGGAAAGCGACCTGCTCGAACTGCAGCGGACTCGCCGGCTTCAGGATGATACGCTCAGCCGGACTAGCCAGGACTTGGAGAGGTTGACTCAGGAAAACGCTGAAATCAAGAAACTCATCGATCAGACGATCCAGGATCGCAACAGTCAGCGGGCGCGGGTGATCTCGTTGACCGACGAATTCAACAGCTTGCAATCGATTTACACAGATGCCAAAGCCCGCGAGGAGCAGTTGCGCAACGAGAATACGGCGTTGGAAGCGCGGACCAGCATCATGCGTTCGACCTTGGCCAAGGCCGGACTGAGCGAGGATCCGGACGACGCGCCTCCCGAAGGCCTGCGTGGTCTTATCCTAGCAGTCGGACGGGATAACCTTGTCGAGGTTTCCCTGGGACGGGATGATGGGGTGAGGGTTGATCACGAGTTGGAAGTCTTTCGCGGTGCACAGTACCTCGGGAAAATCCGGATCCTGAAGACCGAAGACGACAAGTCGATCGGGGTGATTTTGCCCGATTTCCGTCGCGGCTTGATCCAACAGGGTGATAAGGTCGCTGCCAAGTTAGGTTAGAAACCCCTCGTCATGAATCGTCCCAAACAACCCTTCAATGTCTGGTTCGTCATGCTGCTGGCCTCAGCGGTGTTGATGTTGGCGGCCTGCATCTTGATGTTCATCGAAGTCTATCGCTATGGCAGCCCATGGGACAAGCCGGGCTTGCCGCCGCGGGCGATGGTTCTGCCCACCGCATTTTCCTCACAAACGGTGTAGCTTAACCAAACCTTCGAGCTTTCATCGCTGGTTTTCGTGGTTTGCTCGACGCGGGGTAATCTCCTGGGCTAGGCTAAGGAGCCAGTCCTTGCGGCCTGGCTGGCGCAAAACCAATTCAGCCAGCAACGCGGTGTTCGTCAGCGATTTGGGGATCGGTCCCGGCGATACGGCTGTTAGCCTCCCGCGGGCTGCTTCCCCTGCGGTCCCGTCTGGTTTCTTGTGCCGCTGGCCGAAGTTCTTCGGTTTGCAATCGACGGTATGGATGAACGATCGATGAACAACAGACCTGAGCGGTCGAACGCTCGATTAACCGTGATCGTCCCCGTCCAAAATAGGGCGGGTAGCCTACCCCGCTTGCTGGGAGACTTGCGGCTGGTCTTGGCCGACTTGGGATGCAGGTGGAACATCCTCGTGGTCGATGACGGGTCGAGCGATTGCAGCCGCGAACTACTAGAAGCCATGGCTTTTGCCGACCGTCGGTTGCGAGTCGTTCGTCTTTCTCGCTGTTTCGGCCGACAAGCAGCGATCCAAGCCGGGTTAGGCTTCATCGACGGCGACGCGGTCGTTGTGATCGATGGCGACGGAAGGGATGATCCCTTAGCGATCAAGCCGATGTTCGAACGGTGGTTGTTGGGCGATGATGTTGTCTGTGCGGCCCGGCTCGACCGCCAGAAGGGACCGCTCTTTGCCTGGTTTGCCTGGGCCATCCAGCGTCTGGTGGCTGGGCGGGCTGTCGACAGTCAGCCGGCAGAAGTAGGGAACTATAGTCTGCTCGATAGGAAAGTCGCTTCGCAGTTGTTAGCGATGGAAGAATGCGATCGCTACTTGCCGACCCTTCGAGGGTGGGTCGGATTTCGGCAATCGATGGTGTATGTGCCTGGAGCGACGACTGGTCGTGAGTTGTCCTGGCGGTCGGCTGCTAGCCGCCTTGGCCTTCTAGCTAAGCATGCCTTCCTCGGTTCGTCGCTGCGCCCGCTGCAAGTCTTTTACGGCGTGGCGATACTTGCCTTGGTCACCTCCATCGTGGTATTCGCTGGCGGGTTGAGCTATTGCTGCTGGAACAGCCTCCCTTTTCCTGCCGACACGGCGATAGCCAGTGGCATCGCCTTCTTTGGCGCATTGAACGCCTTGGGGTTCGCCATGGTCGGTGAATACCTGACGAGGATCTACGATCAAGTCCGGGGGCGACCGCCATTCCTAGTCGAGACGACCACCAACATCGGTATGCCACCGATCGTTTCCGGCGACAAGGATGAGCTCCAAGGGATTCTCAAGGAACTAGACGAAATACGCCAGGAATTCCTTCAGCGACGGAACGACGCCGGGCGGCCAACCAACGATCCTCTATCCGCCAAGGATGCGCTGGATAAGCCATTGGTCGCTTGGGAAGGGTAACGCCAAGCCCCGGTTAAATCAGCTTGAACGCCGCGTTCCCCGGTGCGATAGAAGCCTGCCGTGAGGTGTTCTCGGCAGAGGACCGTTGGATCATCTTTGTTATCGGCGATCATCGTCTTCTCGGGGGAGCGGCTTGGGCCCAGCAAACCTGCTAAACTGAGGTTTCACGGGTTGGTTGATGCAACGGTGAGAGGCACAAGATGGGAAAGCGAAGGGGCGACAAGTGGCCATCGGGTTGGAAGCTTTTCGTCTCCACTTACCATGTTCTCCTGCTATTGGCGGTCGGTAGTTTCGCCGGCGGAGTTGCCGCCGATGATCGTTTGGAGTTGCAACGCGGTTCGGTGCGTCGCGCGATGACGCGGGCCGCCAGCTATTTTTTCAGCGAAGTGTCGGTGCACGGAGGGTACGTCTATCACTACTCTCCGGACTTGAAGACGCGTTGGGGAGAAGGCTTGGCTGGCCCCGAGCAAATCTGGGTGCAACCGCCAGCCACCCCGACGGTAGGTATGGCCTACTTGACGGCCTTCCATGCCACTCAAGATCCTCTCTTCTTGCAGGCGGCCGAGGCGGCCGGGCAGGCCCTGCTCTATGGTCAATTACGCTCGGGGGGTTGGCGAAACATGGTCGATTTCCAACCCCGAGCTCGACAATCTGCTGACTATCGCAACGGACAGGGAAACCCCCGGGGATCCAACGCCTCCTCGTTGGATGATGGTCAAACGCAAACCGCCCTGCGTTTCCTGATGCAGCTGGACCAAGCCCTCGAGTTCCGTCAGCCAGCGATTCATGAAGCGGTCGAGTATGCGAGCCAAGCCGTGCTGGCCGCTCAGTTCCAAAGTGGCGGGTTCCCACAGGTGTTTACTGGTCCGGTTCCCGTTGTCCCTCCCTGTACGGCGAATTATCCCGGCTATGATTGGAAGACCGAGGGCAAAATCAAGAATTACTGGGAGATGTATACCCTCAATGATAACCACTGCGGTTACCTCGCAGAACTTTTACGGGAAGGTTATCGCATTTACGCTGACGAACGTTATCGCCATGCGTTGGAGAAGCTTGGCGATTTCCTTATCTCATCGCAAATGCCGCAGCCGCAACCGGGCTGGGCTCAGCAATATAACTTCGCGATGCAGCCCATCTGGGCTCGCAAGTTCGAGCCGCCCGGTATTGCGGGGAGGGAAACCGAGGAGGCTGTCGAAACCTTGTTGCTGATTCATTCGGTGACCGGTGATGCCAGGTACCTTCAGCCGATTCCGGCCGCGCTCGACTGGCTCCGTCGGAGTCAACTCAACGATGGGAAGATCGCCCGCTATTATGAGCTCAAGACGAACCGGCCCTTATACATGCAACGGGCTGGTGACGAGTATCGATTGACCTACGAAGATACCGAACTGCCTGGTCATTACGGATGGAAGACAGTTTCGCGAGTCGGCGAATTGCAGGCTCGTTGGCGTCGCGTCCAGTCCGGGCAACACGGCTTGGAGGAGAGGGAGTCGCTGGCCGTTTTGACGCAGGCAGCAGCAGGCATCATCGACCAGCTCGACCCACAAGGGCGTTGGCTAAGCACCTACGCGGGGGAGCGATTGGTGGGACAACCCAAGTTTCGTCAGGGCGAAGAATACCTGTCGAGTGAACGCTTCAGCCGCCATCTGACCACCTTGGCGCAATTCCTCGAAGCATCCGCCGAATAGCCCTTCAGGAGACGACGGCGAAGCAAGCATGGAGTCGGATCTCGGCTCATGGGTACGGCTATCCCACGGGGGAAAGGTTAGGGAGTCGCGCAAGGCGGCGGTGGTCTGTTGCCTCGGCGGCCTCATTGATCCACAGCAGCGCGGCAATGCTCCGCGGTCATTCGCCGAGAAGCCTTCGGATCTCGTCTGAGCGAATTCACGGCGACCGTCGGCGGACGATCGCCAGCCAATCCAGGGACTTGTCGGTGGGCGGTTCCCCCAAGCCGGTTACCTGCCCACCATCGATCACCGCCGGTGTGCCATCCAGCAGGATACCGCCTTCGCGAGGATTGAACCACTGCAGGGAAAAGCTACGCTCTGGGAAGGGGCGGAGGTCTAGCCGTGGCTGGCCACCACGTCGCAGGTAGACCAGGTAAACTTCTCCCGGTTGGGCAAAACAATGGTGGTCGTCGGAGGGGCCCTCGAGTTTTACCAAGGTATCTTGGGGAAGCATCTGCCAGAAAGGAATGGCCTGGTTTTGGAAAAACTCCAAGGCCACTCGCCCGTAATCCCACGAGCGTTGACGGCTCCGGAAATCTTCGCAGTTCAAATCATTCTGCGGTAGTTGGTAGCCGAAGTAGTACTCGACGCCGGCCCCACCCGCCATCAGGTTCCCCCAGAGCGTTTCCTGGCGGATAGCATGCAGGTCGTAAGGCGCTGCCGGAGCAGGTGGTTGAGGTGAGCCACCATAACCTGGATCGCAAGGTACGCCGAAGGCAGGCGAGTTCTGTTCGTCGTTGGCTACGACCCAGGGTTTGCCGTTCGCCATCGAGGCCTCGACCCATCGCCGTGTTCGCAGATACACGCTATCCCAGCTGTTCTGCAACGAAACGCCGTCGAGCGGCGAGTCAGGCCCCAGCAGGGGTGCATAGCGTTCCTCCTGCTGGTTGGGAAAGGTATGCAGGACTATCGGATGGCGGTAGGCATCATGTTGGCGGAGATAAGCTGCCATCGCGCGAACCTCCTCGAGACTTTGGGTGTTCTCTTCACCGATATTCCAGTTGATGGCTAATGCATGGGCGAAGCGAGCTACCAACTCGCGGCAGTAAAGTTTGCGTTCGATGCCGAGTCTGCCCCCATCGAGTGCCTCCGGCACCGGTCCCTTGAATTCTTGCCTGGGGCCATGGCGGTCGTCATCGAGTTCGGTCTCCTGCAATTTGAAATGCAGGAATAGGCCTTGCGAGATCGCGTGGTCGAATACGATGCCCCATTGGTCGAGTTTGCTGCAGTCATAATGCAGTTTCTCATGCCGCTCGACGAACGGCCACACATTGTCACCATCACCGCCGGCATTGTAGGTCAAGAACGAGATTGCGTTGACGCCGCGCGAGGTCAGATAATTGAGGGCGCCAATCAAGCCTTTCCCGCGTTCCTGTTGCCAGCAAGGGTCCCCCTCACCCCAGTCGACGAGATGGGCCGACCAACTTTTTAAGGGAGCTTTTTCTGGTTTTCCGGCAAGGGTATTATCGAAGTCGATCGAAGCTAAGAGTGTTTCCGGCGAATCCGCCCCTAGTTTCAAGAAATAATGCTGGCTGCCCGCGAACTGCAGATAGCGTTGGCCGATGTAACGCAGCTGGCCGTGGGCGCGAAAGTCTCTACCGACGGCCGTCGACGGCTCGACGACCAGCTGGCCTAGGATACCATCGTAGGGAGGCAGCGGGCCGGCATCCCCGCCAATCGCTGCTGCCTTACCATGCATCAAGCGGATCCGATAGTTCCAGGTACCTGTGCGGTCGGGAACGAAGTGCGCACGCCAAGCATGCCCCGCTTCGGCGCTGGTTTCGGCCGCTCGGCCATCGGCAGCAAAATAGCCGGGGATTACATAGCTAACCGCTCCGGACTCATGGGTGACCTCCAGCTCCATCCGGTAATCGGTGAAGGGATTGGGGGACACGTCCCTTTCGTGCGCATAGGGGCCAGACAAGGTAAAGGTCAGGGTGTGCCACTGCTGGGGAGTGCCGGAGATCGCCAGCGAACCGTCACCATCGGCTTGGCGGGGGTGCATCCGTGAGGAGCGTTCAACGCCTGGCCGGTTCGCCTCCTCCGCTGGCGTCCGCTCCGAACCGGCGACTGCGTTTCGGGTATCGCGTTCCAGGTTCGCTTGGATCCAATGCGCCAAGGTCGAGCTTCCCATCCCATAGCCTCCGGGAAGCGGACCATAATCTTGGGTCTGAATCGAAGGCGGGTCCCCCCAGTGCTTAGGGAAAGCCTGCTTTTGGATCAGCCGACCAGCGGGTATCTCCAACAGTCCGTTCCCGATAGTTTCGGGAGACGGGTCTGAAGGCTCGGCCAAGGGAACGACGGCCAAGCTAGTCCTTGCCCGCTGCGAACCGGTTGGCTGCCTGCATGATGCCGGTAGCCCGTCAGGCTCGCCCGCGTACACCAGCCAAGCTGCTGAAGCGAATAGCCCCAGCCAGCCAAGCGAGCAATCCGGGCGGGGAGAGCGAGGGAAAAGAGGAAACATCGGGAACTCGCGGGGGAAAATCATCGGTTTGGGGTTGGCGAAAACTGCCAACCAACGCGGATTCAATGCCATCATTATACCGAGCACCCCCGCGCGGCCCTGCATATTCCGATTTTTCGTTACCGTTTACCTAAACCGACTCAACTCCAGCGCCAAGAGCTTCCGATACTACCTGCACAACCGGAATATGTGCGCTTACCCATGCAATCGCACCGATAAGTGAATTGCGTGCCGATGGAGCGCGAACGAGCTGCCCTGTGCAATACGGTGGAAAGAAATGATGCCAAGCTTTAACCTCGATCGGTTTAATCCAGCATTACGAGCCGAGAGTACTCAATCCCAGTCGAGGAGCGGAAAGTCGTGGAGCACGCGGATGGCAGACGCGGCTCGGCGAACGCTTCAAGCCCTGAGCTTCTCCGCTTGCGTATGGACCGGAACGGCCGTACATGCCGATCAGCCTTTCCATCCCTTTGCGGAATCGATGGATGTGGATCCTGATTATCAGTGGTTCGCCCCCGCCGATGTTGAAGAGCTGGAAGAACTGTCCGCTCGTAAACGCGCCAACCGCGGTTGGTTCGTTACCTACGACCGTCTGCACATCGGTTTTGATCGCCCCGACATCCAAGGACAATCGTCCCATATCGATATGACCTGGGGTAACCGTTGGGACCTGGGGTTCATGGGCGACAGCGACAAAGGGGTACTTTTCAGCTTCACTCATGTCAGTGGGCCAAACGTCTACCTCGACACCCGCATCGCCCGCACCGTGCAACCGGATTTCGATGAGGAAGACGATATTCTTCCGCCACTCTTCGGGTTGATTCGGACCCGTTTCCCGTTCGATCCTTTCTACGGTGATGGGAGTATCCTGGAACGTCAGAGCTTGAACGTCGGTACCCTTTCCAGTTTCGAAATGAACCGGACATGGCGACTGGAGCCTTACCGCTACGGTGGGATTCTGGAGCCGATGATCGGTTTTCGTTACCTAGAGTTCAACGATTATGCGGTGAACGACGACTACTTCTGGCTGAATATCGATATCGATCCCGATCCCGAATTCGAAGCCTTCACACGCCAGCGGACGCGGACCGACAACCGGATGGTCACCGGGCAACTGGGATATCGTTACTTCTCCAGCCTGAAGCGGATGACCTTTGCCCAGGAAACACGCGTGTTCGCCGGTCAGAATTTCCAGTCGCAAGGTTTCGAGTCGCGGACGCATGGTTACGACATCGACGGCACTACCGATGGGGCAAATATCATCCTCCCAACCACCGTCTATGCGGGACGGGATAACTCCGAGTTCGTGATCGGTCTGGATGCGAGGATCGAAGCGGCCTTGCAGTTGACCAAAACCTTCAACGTCAGGGCAGGTGGTCAGATGCTGTATATCGGACGCGGTATATGGCGGGGAGCTAATCCCGGCTTCGGCAACCAAAACCTGACCGATCAGGCATTGATCTCGCCGGCTTTTACCTTCGGCGCTACCCTGAACCGCTGATGATAAAGATAAGATGCTACGACACCTGAGCGATCTCTTAACATTAGTTCTGGGGTTGGTCTTGGCAGGGATTGGTTTGGAGAGTTTCCTGCTCCCCAACCACTTCATCGACGGTGGTATCACCGGGATTTCGATGCTGTTGGCTTCGCAGACCGGTCTTTCGCTTTCGATCTTTCTGGTCCTCATCAATCTGCCCTTTATCGTCCTCGGCTATCGGCATCTGGGCCGGACTTTTGCCATCAAAAGTTCTATTGCCATTATCGCCCTGGCGGTAATCCTGGCCGCCGTCCACTTCCCCGTCGCGACTCATGACAAGCTCTTGGGGGCTATCTTCGGAGGGTTCTTCCTGGGAGCCGGGGTCGGCTTAGCCATCCGCAGCGGCTCGGTTCTTGACGGCACGGAGATCCTTGCGTTGCTGGCGAGTCTGCGGACCTTCGCGACTGTCGGTGAGATCATCATGGTCCTCAACGCTGTCATCTTTCTCTTCGCCGCTTTTTTTCTCGGGGCGGAGCCGGCCATGTACTCGATGCTCACCTATTTCGCCGCCTCCAAAACCATCGATTATCTGCTGCACGGCATCGAGGCTTACCAGGGCATCCTGATCTTCACCCAGGAACCGAAAGCGATTCGACAAGTGATTCTGAGCGAGTTGGGGCGGGGGGTGACGTCCTTCAAGAGTCGCGGCGGGTACACCGAAAATGATTCCGAGGTGCTGTTGTGCGTGGTGACGCGTCTCGAGGCGACCCGCCTGCAAGGGGTAGTTCAAGCCAAGGATCCCGCCGCCTTCATCGTAACGCTGCCGGTCCTGGATACCCACGGCGGGATCGTGAAACGCCGCGCCTTCCATTGAGGTCTCGCCATCCATCATGAAACGCGATCGGGTTCGCCGGACAAGCGAACGTCCGACTCGCTCGCTCACCGTCTTCCAACCGCGGTGGCGGGATTCCGTCGGCAATCCTGTTGGCAAGTTCCGCGTAAACCCCATGGGCTTGGCGGGTGGTTATCCCGGGGGCGACGGGGGATTTTGCCCTCCGTGGCGTTTCAGTCGTTGTTGTTGCCAGCGTCGCCATAACCATTTGCCGAATTTCAGGACGGGGGAGCGGTGACCGCGAAGATTTCCCCACTTATCGGCTTGCCAGATTTCCCTCGAGTCGACATCGACGGCGGTCAGATACATCCCGCCGAAACAAAAAGTGTCGATACACAGCAGGTAGCCCCAGTCGGCGATGTGTCCTTGCATTTGCGGCGAATGACCCAACCAGGCGGTTTTGCCGGAGCGATGGGGGGCGGGCATCCGCTCATGAAGGTGTTCCCAGTAAAGGCTGCTCTCGGGTTGTTGGTCGATGGGGAGATCCGCCAGATAATTCGCGTGCACGAAGAAGTGGTTTTCATTCTCGTAGTAAGGCACGCAGCGGCGGACGAAGTCTTTATGGCTGGCCGGGACAGCGTCGAGGTGACCTCCATAACTAACCAGCGTGGTTCGGCCTCCCATCTGATACCACAGCGTCGGGTCCATCCCATGCATCGTACAACCGCTGAACATGATTTCATGGTTGCCACGCAGGAAGACCGTATGGTATTGGGCCTCCAATTCCATAAGGTAGTCGAGTGTGCCACGGCTATCGGGCCCGCGATCGATGTAGTCGCCGAGGAATACCAGGGTATCATCCGCCGTAGGCTCGATGATCTCGATCAAAGCCCGCACGGCTTTATTGCAACCGTGGATATCTCCGAAGGCAATGGTTCGCACGACACTCAGGCTTCCTAGGGATGGTTCCGAATCAGTTGCACGTCGGATCGTCGGGAAGGTGACGTGCGTCGATCCCGGTGGTCATGATATCGCGACCGATTTCGACCACCAGTTGTTCCCAGAGATTGTCGGTTTCCGCAAAGATCCGATCACGCGTAGCGATGGTAACCAGCCAACCACCTTGCTCCAACTCAGATTCAAGCTGGCCGGGGCCCCAGCCGGCATAGCCATAGAATACGCGCAAACGATGCTCCCGGCTGGTTACCAACTCGGTGATCAACTGCTTATCGATACTAACGGCCAAGCCGGCTATTTCTTGATCTTCGGTGTCGAGCCGAATCTCGTGCAAGGCCATCAGTGGGCCATTGACTGGTCCGCCGCGATAAACAAAGCAGTCGACGAGAGCTGCGTTCTCCTCGGGAAGCTCTAGGAGATCCGGTAGTCGCATTTTGGTCGGTTGGTTGACGATGAAGCCGAGGGCTTCTTCGTCATCGTGCTTGACGATGAACACTACCGACCGCTTGAAATTCGGGTCTTGCATGTACGGGGAGGCGATCAGGAACTTGCCTTCCATCGTGGTCGTCATGGTTCGATCCGCAAACTATCAAGATGGAACATCCCCAGCGGTTCACGCGAGGCGATCGGTTCTCCATAGCGAGTGCCGATGGTTTTTCCCCAGTAAGCAGCTTCCTCGGTCAAGCGATCGAGGAAAGAAGGGTGCTGGTCCTCGCGACCGAGGACGAACTGGCTGCGGTAGGCAGCGATCGAGGCCAGCTTCGCTGGCCACTCCTGGCTGATGTCAACGATGAACGCCGGTTGCGGGGCAAGTTTCAGATGGACGCAGAAATAATAAAAGATCCGTTGGGGATGGAAGGGGGCACCGCGCATCTCGGTCTTCGTCAATTTGCTCCAGAATCTCGCGGCTTCGACCAGTTGCGTAGCCGCGATATGGTCGGGATGGGCATCCTCCCAATAGGGAGCGAATAACCAGCGTGGACGGGCTAGCCGGAAGACTTCCGCCAAGAGTTGCCGATGGTCGAGCGTCGCTTCCAGCGAACGGTTGGGCAAGCCCAGATTGTATCGCCAGCTGATCCCCAGCGCCGCGGAGGCTGCGCGTGTCTCCTCGCTCCGCAATTCGAGAGAGCCATGCGGCGTGGGTTCGCCATCGGTTAAATCCAGGATACCAACCCGCCAGCCGCGACGTAGCAGCTTGACGATAGTCCCCCCCAAGCCGAGCTCGGCATCATCCGGATGGGGTGCGACCACCAAGGCATCCAACGGTTGAGCCGTATCCGGAAAATGATAAGAGCTTCGCATAGGGCAGGCACTCATTCCCGCACGGGGCACACGCTCCCGGTTTTACTCGTCGGAGCTGATTTCGACAATCGCTTCATAAGCGGTATCTTCACTATCAAAACGGCCAGCATAAAACTCGGAATTCAGATGCAAGCCCAAGACGGAACGCCTTACCGCTTGGGCCAAGGACCTGTAGAAGACGAGTTGCTGGGCCCCGAGCTGCAGGCGGAAGGCCTGGGCTACTTCGGCCGGTTGGATCACCAGATCCTCGGCGACCGTCAGCCTTCGCCAGGTGAAGGGGAGATCGCGCAGTGATTTGCGCGATACCAAGGCCAAAGGACTGTAGAGCCGCTTCCCCTGCGTCTCATGACGCAAGATCAATCGCCCGAGTTCCTCATACAGTTTTCCACCCGCTGGCTGCCGCCGCCATTCGGGCAAAGACAGCGGTAGGA
Source organism: Pirellulaceae bacterium (assembly GCA_044371435.1). Lineage (GTDB taxonomy): Bacteria > Planctomycetota > Planctomycetia > Pirellulales > Pirellulaceae > JAIYDQ01. The sequence continues at coordinate 15,239 of JBILTQ010000007.1, forward strand.
GCAAAGCTTGACGGTTGGTGGGGTCGTCGCGGAGGAAAAGCTCGGCTTCATGCGATTTTTCGGCCGCTCGGCAATCGATATCCGGGGCTAACTCCCAGCTGGATTCGATCGACCAGTGGGCGGCATGCTCCGCCAGCAAAGCGTCAGCGAACAGCATCAAGCCCTCGTCGCGGATCAGGATCAGCTGTCGCTGCACCTTGCATTCATGCTCGACCGCTGCCTCCAACTCGAGATAATCGACATCGTCATCGGAAAACCAACAAACCTCGCTCCAAGCCACATCGGTTTCCAGCAATCGACCATCTTTGCGAATCGCGAGATCCCATTCACCGCTGAGCAGGCGACGGCCTCCGCTACCCAAGCAATCCAGCCACATCGGATCGCGGGCGAAATCGATCGCCAAACGATAGCCGCTCTGCTCCCATGTCCGTCGCATGGTCGCCATCTCGGCCTTCTCGAAATAACGGCCAGGTTCCCCAAGCAGTTTCTTGGCGAGCGGTCGCGTCTTGGTAGCTTTGGAGTCTTTCCGGGGCAAACGACGCCGTTCGCTGCGGTTTTCCATGGCCGCTTGCAAGGTGATCGGCAGCGTCTTGGCGGTGGGGCAAAGCTCCAGCAGGGCCTGCCATAAATCGGGCTCGTCTGCTCCCAAATCCCAATCGACGAGCATCGGACGACCATCGGTGGCGGTGAGCGAGAGAGCAATTTCCGTCAGCTGGGCCAGACCTCGTTGCTGCTTCTTGTTCCATTCACGCACCCCAAGCTTGTTCGCTGCCCACCGCGTGCGGATGACACTAGCCAGCAACGCTCGAACATTGCGGGCCCCGCGCTCCAGCCACGGGGTCGGGTCGTTGGCGACGCTTTCCAGTAAACCCGCTAAACGATCCAAGGCCTCGACCACCATCCGATCTTTGCGGCCGGACGGGATCAATTGTGTCGCCAAAGCCAAGGGGGCTTCGCAAGCCCAAAGCAGCCAAGGAAACATCGATGAGGGCTTGGGATCCGACCAGGCGCGATCGATCTGCGTCAAGATGCTTTGCAAGACTTCGAGCCACAGGCTGGGGGGAAGTTCGCGACCGAGTTCTCTCAGCCCATGGACCCACCCCACACTATTGACCGCGACATACGGATCCGATCCGTGCACGGGTAAGCAGCGAATTAACCATCGGGCTATGTTCTCGGAGGTCTTGAGCTGCAATTGAGATGCCGCGGCTTGATTGGTCTCGGAGGCGATCGAATCGCCGGGGACAATCAAGCTGTTGGCGAGGACTTGGGTCATGCGGTGCAAGACCTCAGAACCCTCTTCGATCTCGGCCTCGAGGGTGCCAACCCCCCACTGCAGCGTTGTCGCCAGGACCGCAGCCGAGTGGACCGGCCGCGAACGACCTCGGACAGGTCGGACGACGGGCAGCGATTGCTGGAGGAAGGCGATGTTCTCCTGGCATAAGGACTCAAGCCAGGCAGAGGCGGTCGAGGAGGTTTTCGAGGTTGCCGACATTTTTTTGATCTGCCCGCCGGTTGCGCATTCATCCACCTTCGCGGTCGCCGCGGTCCGTTCTTTTTTTGGCTTCACCCAGTCCATCGGTCTATCGTCGCATATTCTCAAGGTTGTAAGATGAGGGAAGTCGTCTCGCGTAATTCATCGAACTCCAGCCCTGGTCTGCAATCAAGCAGGCAAACCAAGCCTGTCGACAACGATGCAGAGGGAGCGTGTCATTTTGGATAACTCCAGCCAAGTCGCCGTTCCACGTCGTGGGACGGAACTTCACCGGGCCTCATTGTTGTTACTCACCAGCGACATGCAAGGATTGTTTGCCACCTTTTTCGGAGCTTCCTGAAAATGTATCGACCGGGTATAGACAAGCCGAGGGGTTTCGCGTTAAGCGATCGGACTCGGTGTTGGAGGGAGCTATCCCAGTGGTTTTGGAGTGCTGCGGTCCTAGCTCTCCTGGGCATCAACAGTTACGAGAGCTGCCTACGGGCCCAGGATTATCCGACACGTGAGCAGTTGCAAACCCAGTGCGGGCGGGTGTTTGGAACGCCTTCAGCAGCGACATCGCTATCCCCCAAAGGACGGATCTGGATAGAACCCAAGCGCAAGTTGGTAATTGTCGACGGTTATGTAACCTTGACCCAAGGACAACTCGAGATGTTCGCCTGCCCGGTAGGGACCAAGGAACACGAATCGGTGGTCGCGGTCTTCGCTACCGCGCAGCAAGTCCATGCTGGTTTGTTGGCGATCGGAGCCAAATCAGGGGGGCCAACTCAATTCGAACCCTATCGGCCCGCCACGGGATCGACGATCAAAATACAGGTGCTTTGGTACGATCCACAGCAAAAAAAGCAGCAGTGTTTGGCACAGCATTGGATTCGCGATTTCCAGTCGGGGCGCGAAATGCCTTTCGATTGGGTCTTCGCTGGAAGCGTCCTGCAGAAGGATGAAGATACTGGTGAAGAATACTACCTTGGCGACTCCGGGGATCTGATCTGCGTCGCCAATTTCCCTACCGCCACGCTCGACATCGCGGTCGAAAGTATTTCCAGCAATAGCGGGTTGACATTCGGCGCTTACACCGAGCATCTGCCGCCACTCTTTACCGTCTGCCGTTTGGTGCTGGAGGTGTCGCCTGACCCACCGCGGCAAGAGCGAGCGAAAGGCAAGGCCTCGGCAGCCAAGGATGGGTTGCCGGTCGAGATGGGAGAAGCTTCAGCCTTCAAGACCCCTTCGGCGATTGTCCCGGAATTCACCTCCGAAGCCAAGTCGAACGCGACCCGGTCAAAATCAGCCGGCCCCGAAGCCGATGGGGCTCGCGCCGCTGGTGAGCGAGGCGTCGCTCCCATCGATCCAGGCCAAAAAACTCCCTGAAACAGTCGAACGCCTGACGTCCTCCTGCGGGGGCCTGGCTCGTTCCTGTCGAGCAGTTTTAGGCCGGGGGGAAAAGGAGGCAGCCGCACGAGGTGCAGGTCATCGGTTCCTGCATGCGGAGTCGGTCGAGCGTTCGCGGCGGCAAACTCGTATTGCAACCACCGCAGGAACGGCCCTCGAGTGGAGCGATCGCTTCTTCGTCGCGGCTGGTAACCAACCGTTGGTAGATAGCTTTGAGGTCACCGCTCAACTGCGCCTCGGTGGCGACCAGTTCCTCGTTGACTCGGGCGAGATCGGACTCCAATGTCCCTTTCCGCTCATTGATGGAACTCTCAACGCGTTTCGCTTCTGCCTCGCTCAGCTTCACCTTTTCTTCGAAGGCTGCCGTTTGCACCTGCAACCCATCGATCTGTTCCAGTTTTCCGAGAATCTCATCGGAGAGGACAAGATTGGCTTGGGTGTCAGCGGCGATCTGGTCCTTCAATGCCTGGTACTCGATGTTTTTCTTGGCCATATTCATCTTCCCCTCCGTATCGAAGATCTTGGCCTCGCGGGATTTCAGTTGCAATTGATCGCGATCGACATCCATTCGTAATCGCTTGATCCCTTCCCGATGCTGTTGCAACGCCGCTTGGGCGGCGTCAAGGTTGGCTTTGGCCACCTTGATCAATCGCGGTCCACGCTCTAACTGCCCACGGATGTCGGCTCGCTGTCGAAGGATTCGGTGAAGACGGCGAACGATCTCGGCGGCAGAACTCATGGAAGAAGGTCAGCGATTCATAAGGGGGAGAGAGCAGATTACGCCGACGCTACTTTACCGCGCGATTCGCGAAGCCCGCGGCTGAGGATATCTCTTAACAAAGGGGAATAATCTTCATATCGGGCTTGGTCAGGCGAACCGTCGGCGAACTGCAGGATCGCATCGCGAGGCTTGGGACCCAAGGCCAACAGAGTGCTGCTGACCGTCCCAAAACCGTCATGACGGATCACCATGCTCGGCCGTCCGGGCAGCGAAGGTGTGCGCGAAAAAACTCGGCTGGCCACCGCCAGGAACTTCACCGGCGAGTCGAGCATTTGCAGCGTAAGCAGGCGTTTGGCCATTTGCACCCGCTCATCATCCAAGTCATTGGGCTTATGCATTCCGATGATGTTCAACCCTGGTTCGAGTTCAGAGACATCGTCGACCATCCCGTGCTGAAGGATATAGCCGCAATCGCGATCGGCAATGACCAGATTGAACCCGTCGAAAACGAACTTGGACAGTTCCTCGCGAGCTTTCTCCAACCCCTTCCTGGCCGAACTACAACGCAGCACTTCTTTGCACAATAGCCCGCGGGAACGGTTGCCAGAAACAGGTTCAAGCATCCGACGATTGCAGATCCCGACGAACATCCCGTTTTGGTTGACGCCGAACCACGTCCCGCCCGAACGGCTATCGGTCGGACAAAGGATCCGCGGTTTACCCGAGAGGATGGAAGGAGAGGTCGAGCGGCGGTCGAGGTACTCCTCTCGATTCGCTGCAACCAGGATGGGACTTTCCGGAACCAATCGATACTGAATGGCCAGCAAGCTCATCGCGATGACATCTACACTTTCTATGCATCGGAGGGATCCCGAGCAGCGATTGGACTTTCCGAACCACGTTACTGACGGCGGTGCGGTCGGCTCAGGCTGATGGCGATAATTTAACGGCCAGTTGTCGAATTAGTCACCCCCTTTTAGGGGGTTTGCGGCGAAAACTCGCCCGCCAAATGGGCTCCAAGCCGGCAAAATGTCGGACTTTGACGGCTAGGCAAGATTCGTCGAATACCGGCGACGAATCAGCCGAAAACGGTGATAGCTAGCGAAAAAAGGGGATGGTATCCTCCTGGTCGAGGCGGGTCGGGAGTGGCGTTGCGTTGGGAAGGCTTGGGAGTACAGCGATGGAACAGAGATTTGACGTCGTAGTCATCGGAACCGGACCGGGGGGGGAAGGGGCGGCGATGCAATGCGCCAAGGGGGGATGCCAGGTCGGCGTAATCGAATCGTACAAGAAAATTGGGGGGGGATGTACCCATTGGGGGACGATTCCCAGCAAGGCGCTCCGCTACGCAATCTACTCGATCAATGAAGCTCTGAACAACCCGATCATTCGCGAGTTGGGCATCAGCGTGAATCCCACCTTCGCTCAACTCCGCTCGAGCAGCAAAGCCATCATCTCCAAGCAGGTGCAGATGCGGCAAACGTTCTACGAGCGGAATAATGTGCCGGTTTTCTTCGGACATGCCAAGTTCATCGATGAACAGACGATCGAGGTGAACGAGGATGTGCGTTTGAAAGCCGATAAGATCGTGATCGCGACCGGTTCGCGGCCGTTCCATCCGGATGGGGTCGACTTCAGTCATCCTCGTATTTTCGACAGCGACACCATCCTCGACCTGAATTTCAAGCCGCAGTCGATCACCATCTATGGAGCAGGGGTTATCGGCAGCGAATACGCGTCGATGTTTCGCAACCTCGGGATCAAAGTCAACCTGGTGAATACCCGCGCTAAGCTGCTGGAGTTTCTCGATGACGAAATTATCGACGCTCTCAGTTACCAGATGCGCGATTCGGGGATCTTGATTCGTCACAACGAGAACTTTGCGCGGATCGAAGGTCTCGATGATGGCGTGGTGCTTCATCTGGAAAGCGGCAAGCAGGTCAAGACGGATATCCTGCTGTGGGCCAATGGTCGAGCCGGCAATACCGAAAACCTCGGCTTGGAGCGGATCGGGGTCGAGCCGAATGCACGCGGGATCATCAAGGTTAACGAGTACTTTCAAACGTCGTGCCCGAATGTCTATGCGGTCGGGGATCTGGTCGGCTTCCCCAGTTTGGCCAGCGCGGCCTATATGCAAGGCCGCGCGGCAGCGCAGCACATTCAAGGAAATAAAGAATATCGTTTGGATATGGCCGACACTCCCGCCGGGATTTACACCAGCCCCGAAATCAGCTCGATTGGAAAAACCGAACGCGATTTAACCTTGGCCAAAATTCCTTATGAGGTCGGCCACTCGCAATTCAAGAGCTTGGCCCGAGCCCAGATTACCGGGCGGGCGATCGGGATGTTGAAACTGCTTTTTCATCGCGATACCCGGGAAATCCTAGGTGTCCACTGCTTCGGGCCAAACGCCTCGGAAATCGTTCACATCGGGCAGGCAATCATGAAGCAACCGCCTCCCCACAACAAGCTCGACTACTTCATCAACACGACATTCAATTACCCCACCATGGCCGAGGCCTATCGGGTGGCTGCATTGAATGGATTCAATCGTTTGTTCTAGAGGTACTTTGGGTAACGTTTCAGGCTACCTTCGCCACCGCCAGTCCGCCGATAGCTGGCGTTAAGCTCGACGCTTGAGCGCGCGGACTGAACCCGGCATCCACTGCAGGCCTCCTCGCAGCCTGAGAGCCTTGACATGGTCGCGCCCTTCAATTTGCTCTGCCGCCGGCTAATTCTTCCACGGCCAAAGCCGTAGCCGATAAACCTTGTTCCGGCTGTAAACGTGCGGCCAGGGTGCGGCAGCGGTCGAGCGTCGGAGGGTGGTTCAGGATTTTGGTGAGCCGCCTAGCGAGGAGACCACCGCGGAAATGCTGCGGCAATAGTCGGGAACCGACCCCAAGCTGCTCGATCCGCTCGGCATTATCCAATTGATCGTGAGCCATCGGCATCACCACCTGCGGGATGCCAGCCAGGACGGCTTGCGACAGCGTGCCGATCCCACCGTGATAGACGATGGCCTTCGCGCGAGGCAGGATAAGGTCCAAGGGTACATAGGGCACCGCCAGGATCGTCGCGGGGAGTGGTTGAGGGAGTTGCTCGGTGAATTCCGTAAGGAACAGCCCACGGGCCCCCAGGCGTTGGCAGGCATCGACACCGGCGGTGAAGAAGGCGCGGGCATGGACGTTGGCCGAGCCCGGCGCGAAAACGATAGGTGGCGATCCTCCCTCGAGGAAAGCTTGAGCTGCCGAGGGCAGTTCCGCTTGCCGGCGATCATTCCAGAGCGGGAAATCGGTTTGAATACAGGGGGTTGGCCAATCCGCGGCCGGGGCTGCAAACCAGGAAGGAAAAGTGCAAAGGATACCGTCAGGGGAATTCCACCACCGGACAATCCGCCTCACCGGCGGGAGTTTCAATTCCTGACGCCAGGCATTTAACGAAGGGCAGACCGTCGCATCGACCACCCATTTCTCACCCAAGCGGAACAGCCAGCGGCGCAACCAGGGCGGCCCGCTAATCCCCGCGAGCCTGGGTGGTCGTTGATCGCTCCACACCACCGCTGGCTGGCAATGCAAGGTCAGTACGGGGAACTGCCAACGCTCGCGGGCGAGTAGGGCACCGAATCCCAAGCAGTTGGTGATCCCGAGGAAATCGCCCTCAGCCGCATAGCGTGAGAACAATTCATATTGGGCTCGCATGACCGGCTGCAGCGAGCGATACAGGTACGGAAAAGCGCGGCGGGGATGCCACAAAGCAGGATTGGCGGTGCAATCCAGGAACTGTTGGCGATCCCCCAAGGCTTCCAAGGGAAGGCCTTGGCGCTGGGTATGGTCACGATAGTAGTCGTTGGTCGCTAACGTCACCTCATGCCCACGCTGACGCAGGGCCAAGGCTAACCCCAGCATGGGGAAAACATCTCCGGAACTACCAAATGTCGAGCAAAGGATCCGCATCGAACTAATCGTCGACGACGATGACATCGAAATCGGCCGAATTCCCCACCAGTTCGGGAGCATACATCCCCGAAGCGATCGCTGGCAGGGCGGTAAAACGGCCCGGCGCTTCACATCGCAGACGGTAGCGGATGGAATGGTTGCCGCGCGGGAGGGTCCTCAGGAAGAACCCGACATACTGATCGCGAAATTCGCGATAGACGCCGAGATTGCCTTCCCAAACATAACCGCTTTGATTTTCCACCGCCTCCATCGTTGCTGCCTTGGGATCATGGAGCATGAGGTACTCATAATCGTTTTTACTATCGATCAGCAGCTCGACTTCGACCAGCTGCCCGCTCTTCAATTCGTTTAGATCCGTCAGCGGGACACGATTCCAAGCCTTGCGGACAGCTTGATCAACCTGCCCACGATCGCCGCTTTGCAGCAACTCGCGCTGTACCGCCTCGAGCCGATAGTAGCGGCGATCGACTTTGATCTCCAAGCCGGCCGGGGCGATTTCCTCCTCAAGGGTGAAGTTCGTATGGTAAACGTTCCAGTAGAGAGGTCCTTCGCCGCGCCGTACGATTTGCAAGCGATGGCTGCCGGCCGTGAGTCGATCACCGCTTAGTTCGATCGTATTCTCGACTTCGAATAGCTGTTGCGGGGTGAATTTGACCGTACCGATCGCATCGCCATCCCATCGCACTTCGGCTTCGACGTTTTGTCCACCTTCCCCGGTGGCCGCGAGGTAGTCGCTCAAGGCCTCGATGACCTGTGCCGTGTCGCGGGTGCTATGCCAGTAGCTGGCGTGCTTGCGATTGTTCAGCAAGTATTTCACCAGCCGCGGCGCTAGTTGCCCTTGAGGTTCCAGTTGCGTTACCAGTTGCAGGTAGAGCGCTGTCGCTTCGATGGTCCCGCCGTACCAGTACCACCATGGGGCGCTATTGCGGAGGAAGGCGGTATCGTTTTCAGCATCCTGCTCGAGGAACTGCTCGATATTCTGACGCAGCATCCGAGTCTGGAGGGGATCGCCAAGCTGGTGCACGGCCAACGCTATCAAGGCCTTGGCGTGGAGGCTTAGAGTATCGCGCTGGTCGAAAAGGAAAGCCTGCATTTCGGCGGAGGGTTGGCCGGCTTTGACCAGGATGTGGAAAATCAAGGCGTCCAGTTCATCGGGGCGCGATTTGAAGGGGCGTTTTTCCGATTTAGCATTCTTCAGCAACGTCAATTGTTCGCTCTGATAACGAGCCAACCATTCCAGACCACGGCTTAGGCAGTCGGGAACGAAAGCCGCATCAGCTTGCCTGGCGACCAATAGCCCTCGAACAACAACGGCCGTGGTATGCGGCCAACTCTGCTCGCCATAACCACTGAACCATCCCCAGCCGCCATCGCTGTTCTGCATCTCGGTCAGTCGTCTTAAACCGGCTTCCACCATCCGCGCGACCTCATCGTTATCAAAGACGGGGTTGCGATCCAGGCCTTTCCAACCCTGGGCGCGGACCTGCGGGTCGCCTAACTCTTGCGCATTGAGATTGTTGCGTCGCTGCTGGAGGTCTTGCAAATCGATTCCCAGCCGTTGCAAAGTCCGCTGAGTGATCATCGTCGGCACGAAACGATTCAAGGTTTGCTCGGTGCAGCCATGGGGATAATCGACAAGGAACGGGAGGGCATCGACCATGGCCATCGCCAGGGAAGGGGACAGGCGGACCGTCAGCTTCGACTGTTCCGGCAAGCGGGCTTCGGGGACCGTCAACGTCAATTCGCTCTTTGCCTGATCGGGACGCAAGCTGCCCGCAAAACTCTCCGTCCTCAGGCTGCCATGGACCGAGATCGGCAATTTGAGTTCCATCGCATCCGATTCCCGCGACGAGACCGCCGAAACGACCAAGCGGGCTTCGCCAGTCTGGACGGCACGGCAACGCCAATCGACCCGTCGCTGGCCACCAGCGGGAATTTGCAGTGTTTGTCGAAGCTGCCCTGGCTCGACAAAGGCCAGTTGATCGCCGAGTGACTGCAGGTTGACCTCGACATCGATCGCTTCCGGGAAATCATTGTTGACCAGGGCTGAAAGGACGACTTGATCGCGATCGACGAGAAAACGGGGAGCTTGCAGGCGAACCATCAGGTTCTTGCGGGTGACCGCTTGCAATTTGCCGCTACCCACCCGCAGCCCGTCAGCCATCGACCAAACCACGACCTGCCAACTGGTCAGATTCTCCGGCATCCTGAAGCGAGCGGAAGCCTTGCCGCTGTTGTCCATCCGCAGATCAGACTTCCAATAAGCTGCATCGGCGAAATCCTTGCGGATGGTCGGCGATGGATTCGCGTTCGCGCTACCTTCCGCTGGAGTTGCGCTTTGCTTTGTTGCAACGGCATCGGCAGCCATGGCGGGCGCTGCCGCCGACATCGGCATCGGCATCCCTTCGGCCATCATATTCATCGCTCGCATCCCTCCACCCATGCCACCGAGCATGACCCCTTTGCGACGAAGGTTTCCTGGACGCGGTGATTTGTCGGCAAAACTGTCGGCATCGTCGGCCATCGAGCGGCCAAAGATCCCCAAAGGCTCGGGCGAGGGCATCTGCTGGATGCCGAAGGGCCAGGTAGTGCGGGAGAGGTTTTCGACCGACTGCGGATGGTGATGGCGGCGCCACTTCCAAAAGAACTCACGGATATCCGGTGGCAAGGCATCGCTGGCAATCTGTTCCAAAGCGCGGTCGTAAACCGCTAGTACCGCCGAAGATTCCAGACCATGCCCTTGAGCATCCGCCACCTGGATCGTGATCTCCGCCTCCTCGCCAGGCAGGTATTCTGCTTTGTCGGACTGAAGAGCTACCTCCAGCACCCGTTCTTGGGGTGGAACGAAAATCTCCCGCGTTTCCTGATGGCAGGTTCCATCGTAGATCGTGACTGCCTCCACAAAAAAGTTCGGTTGATCGGCGGCAGTGATCGGGATCTCGACTACCGCTGATTTGGCTTCCAAGGTGATCGGGCGCGGCTTGGTGTAGACACCGTTCTGGGGACGCAGGAAGAGGAGCACCAATGCATCGTCCCGATCGGCATTGATCTGCAAACGAACCGTGTCGCCGACCGCATACTGCTCGCGATCGGGAATCAGTTCGAGCGCTGAGAAGCGGAAATCGCTGGCCGAGGCACCATCGCCTCGGATGGTGAGCAGTCCACCGCCTTCCACTGTTCGCTGCTTGGGATCGGTCAACGTCAACCGCAACCGATATTGCCCGGCGCGGCCGGCCTGAAGCGTTTGTTCGAAGGTGCCATCCTCGGTCGTCTGGGCTTCCCAGCTTTGCACCAGCTTCTCGATAGGCTGGCGTTCCGCATCGTAAGTGATTCGGAACAGTTCCAAAGTACCGCTCGCCTTGACCGGTTGACCACCCAAGGTCTTGGCTTCGAAGTGGGCGATGATTTTATCGCCGCTGAGATAATGTCCGTGATCGTTCCAGCTATAAATCTTGAAGGGCTGACGGGCGGCGATGACCTCACCGCTGTGAACGATGGTCCGCCGCGAAGCGTCGCGCACTTCAACTTCGATGCGATAGCGATGATCCTTGTCTGACTGCAAGGCTTTGGCCAGGCTGGTATCGATCTTCAGTTCGGCCTGCCCTTGAGCATCCAAGGTCAGTTCTTGTTCCAGCACCAGTTCCGGTGGTTCTTCCGGCCGGAAGGGAATCCACCAGGGAGCGGGACGGAGGCACCCGGCCCATCGCTCCCAGCCGGGATACCATGGAGCATCATAGGCCAGCCATCCATAGCCCGGTCCGTAGCACCAGTCGAATGGGCGGACAGGATAAAACCGATCTTGGAAGTTCGTGCGGGTCACCTTGACCGCGGCTCGAGCTTCGGCGACCGGCGCGCCGAAATAGTATTTGGCGCGAACCACCGCTTGGAAGGTTTCACCCAAAGCGACTGGTTCGGCTGGGGCGTCGATAAAGACCTCGAATTCCGGCTTGCGATATTCTTCCACGCGGACGACCAGGGCGGTGGGGATTTGACCGTTCTGGACTTCAAAACGGTACAACCCCAGCTTCAGCTCCTTGGGTAATTCCAGTGCAAAATCCGCACCTCCCAAGCGATCGGTCTCCACAGTGCTTTGCCAGATACTCGTGCCTTGTGGATCCACCAGACGCAGCGGGTAAGATCGGCCAGCTATGGACGGGCCCTTGGAATCCGTTGCCTCTATGGGACCGTAGGTGGCCGTACCGATCCAAAATTTCCCCTGTACCTTTTCCCCCGGTCGATAGGCGGGTCGATCGGTGACCCCGTAGGCTTTCATTTCGTGGAAACGCTGTTCCTCCGACACGGCGTACCAGTGGTGCTGCCAATCGAGGATGGCGAGACGACCCTGTTGCATGCGAGCCGTTACTTGCCATTGATAGCCGCTGGGCAGTTCCTCTTCACCGAGGATAAGTTGACCATCGTCGTCGGTTTGTTTAGCAAAGTTCACGACTTTCAGCCGCGGTCGGCGGTCGAGCTCAGAGTATTCATGGTTAAAGCCGAAGAACTCGACGTTGGCTTTGGGCAGCGGTTGCCCGGTCGAAGCGTCGCCGACGAAGTACAAGACTTTTTGATGAAGCTGTTTCCGCAGGATCACGGTATCTTGGATCCAGACTAGGCAACGGGCGACGAAATCGGGTTTCCCGAGTTCGGCGGTGACCACATACAATCCCGGTTGCTGAAGCGGAGTAGCTAGAGAGATCCGGCGTTCCCAATGGTTGTCGAGCGGCTGCAGCTCCAATTGCCAGGCCGCTTGCTGCTCGGCGATATACTCATCGAGTTTCGCTCGGTCAAACAACTCGTAGGGATGCTCGATACTCGGCGGGTGCCGATCGCGTCGACCACCGAAGCTCGGAGGCTGGTTCGGCGCTTGGGTACGGTAGAATTGTTTGATATCGCGCAAGAGCTTGTCGAGATCGACGCGATGGGCGGTCAGCTTGGCTTGCCGTGCATTGCGAAAAATGAAGTCGACCTCCGCGGGGGAGCCGGCCGGCTGTGACGGTACGGATTCGAATCGCCCACGCGGTTCAATAATGTTGGCCAGCAACTCCTGGAAAGACGAGGCGTTTGGCATCCGGCTGATCGCCTGCCGACAGATCTCGGCCGCCTGCGGATATTGCCGTCGGTTGGTGTATTCTTCGATCAGTCGCTGATAGGCTTCGGGACGCTGGGGGTGGGCTTGGATCAACTGCCGCAGGAGGCTGACGGGATTGAATTCGTCGGCTAGCGGGAAACGCCGAACCCCGTTGGCCAGGTGGGCGATCGTCTCGTGATCGGCCAAGGTATGCAGGGCATAGATCCCCGTCGTCTCCTGCGGTGTTGGTTCCGGGTTGGCTGAGGACGCTGCCACTTTGGCCTGGAACTGCAGGAACCATCGGTCTTCGGCGAGGGTCGCTACGCCGAACTGACTGCGGAGGAAATCGATCCAGTGCAAACCCGCTTCGACGGGTTCGGCCGCCTTCCACTGATCCAAAGCCCATCGCAAGCGTTCTCCGTCGTTGCTGGCTTCCTTCCAATCCCTGGCTGGGCGGTAAAGGATGGGTTGGCCAGCGGTATCGACCGGGGCGTAACGCAGACTATGCAAATGCTTGTCGGCTTCGCTATCGGTATAGTTAGGAGTCTGCAACAAGTCGGTTCGATGCTGCAGCAGCCACGCCTGGCGACCGGAACGTTGCTGCGAGAGCAGGTGAACCAGATCGCGATAAAAATCTCGGGCAGGAATAGCGCCGGGTTGCGTTAGCAGCTTGTCTTCGGCCATCGCCATCCAGCGCAACGCCTGCAAGCGATCGGCTTCCGAGACCTCGATCCAAGCACCACTATCGTGGTTTTGCGGGGCTCGGCGGAAGCGGTTGCCGGAGACTATCCCATAGTGGGGCAGTGTGGCCAGTTCCATCGCTGCCTGGTGCCAGAGGGGGCCATGGTTAGGATGGGTTTCTATCGCCAGGCTCAGGAGGGCGTCGGCCTCCTCCGTCAGTCCCAAACGTTGTAGGCATTCCAGGCCGCCGCTCAAATCCTCCGGCAGCTTCGAGACTGTCGTGGTCGGCTCAGCGATCAACTTGCGAAAGATCACCAGCGCATCGCGCCAATTTCCTTGAGTCTGCAGTTGCCTGGCTTGGCTGCGGAGGTTGGCTTCTTCTCGAGGTTCAGCGGCAATCACGATCGAAGTTGCTCCCGAGAAAATAACAAGTGAAAGGATCCAAGCCGTTGCCCAGTGGCCGAGTAACCATCGGCAAAACGGCTTGCGTTGTTCCCCGGGTGGCCAAGCCACAGCACGGCCGAGGGTTGGACACTGCGAACTCCGCAACACACCGGACAGCGGCTGCTGCGCGTTGGGCTGGTCCGCAGCTGGCATCGCCGGAGGCTTGTGGTTGGCAAGGCGGGGAAGGACATTGCCGAGGAGCAAATCGAGCGATGGCCGTCGAGACCAAGCCGCCTGCCGAAGATTGAGTACCATGAGCAGAAAATCCTTCCGAGAGGGAATAACGCCGCGGGCCGTCGGCCTGCTGTCCCAAGCCCTCGAAAAAAGACCGGTCAGCCGCCGTGGGACTTGCGATTATAGGAACGTCTGTAGAATTGACGGAAGCTCGGCTCGTCGAGTTCCCGCTTGGGGAAACGAGTTGCGTCCAGGACGCATAAAATACCAATTGTAGCCTTTTTAACGGCAGATTTTCGGTGTGTTGCCAACTTCAGCGGGGAGCCCTATCGCTAAATACTTCTGCGAAATTATCTTGGAAGCTGTCCTGTCGGGGGCGTAGCCTAGCGGTTCCGCCGGCCTCGAGGGGACGCGTCCCCGATGCCATCCACGGTTGAAAGGTGGGGGCTGGGCGGTTCACGGGTTGGCGGCCACCACGTCGGTTCGGTATGCCCTTCGGCCGGCGGCTGCGGGCTGGGAGCGACGTGAGGGGGATTGCTTGGTGGACCGCTGCTCGACGAGCGGGGTTGCCGGGGGACGCTTGCGGCTTGACGGATTCAAGCCGTCGGTCATCATGGCCGGTGCTGGTTAGGCCAAGGATTCGGCGGCGAATTGAAGGATCCCGTTCCTCCGTTGAGAGTTCATGGCCAATGCGCATCTTGGTGACTGGTTCAAGTGGGCTGATAGGTTCCGCCGCCGTTCGATATTACGACTCGGTCGGGGCCGATGTCGTCGGTATCGACAACGACATGCGGCAGAAATTCTTCGGTCCGCAAGGGAGCACCCGCTGGAACTTGGAGCGGTTGAAGGCCTCCACCCGACATTTCTCTCATCACGAGATCGACATCTGTGACCGCGAGCGGGTTTTTGAGCTCTTCTCGCGAATGCGGTTCGATCGGGTCATCCATTGTGCGGCTCAGCCTTCGCACGACAAGGCCAAGGATATTCCCTTGCTGGACTTCGATGTCAACGCCGGCGGCACGATCAACGTGCTGGAAGCGACGCGGCAGCATTCGCCGGACGCTGTCTTCTGCCATATGAGCACGAACAAAGTGTACGGGGATGCGCCGAACGAGTTACCCCTCAAGGAATTGGAAACGCGTTGGGAATATGCCAACCCCGAAGACTATCATGGGATCAGCGAAACCTGCCGGATCGACCGGACGATGCACTCACTCTTCGGGGCCTCCAAGACGGCAGCGGATGTCATCGCCCAGGAGTACGGGAAGTATTTCGGGATGAAAGTCGGGGTCTTTCGCGGCGGATGCTTGACGGGGGCATCCCATTCCGGCGTCGAACTGCACGGTTTCCTCTCCTACCTGGTGCACGTAGCCGTTCACGGCAAGCCCTATACGATTTTTGGTTATCGAGGGAAACAGGTCCGCGATCAGATCGAAAGCCAGGACGTGATCGCTGCCTTTGAGGCATTTGCCAATCAGCCTCGACCCGGCGAGGTTTACAACCTGGGAGGGGGCCGCGAGAACTCGGCCTCGGTCCTGGAATGTATACAACTGATTGAGAAGATCAGTCCGTATCGCGTTCGATATACGCTGAGCGACACCCATCGGATGGGTGACCATATCTGCTATATCTCGGACCTGCGGAAAATGAAAAGTCATTTCCCGCAATGGTCGATTCGCGTAGGACTGGAAACGATCCTCGGTCAGATGATTGAAACCGAGGAATCCAAGCTGCCGGCTTCGTAGCCCTGACAACGGCTATGGATTCCGGTAACCCAGTCAAAGTTCCGGTAACCATGGCTTGGCGGGCTGGGAGAATACGATCTTAGACCAGGCGACGGATGACTTGTTCGGCCAACTTCGGGAAATCATCGGCCTCTTTGGGAGCGGCCTGGAACGGTTCGGTATCTTCGAGGTCGTCCTTCGATCGGATCGGCAAAGCTCCAATTCGGGTCCAACCCATATCGTAGACTGAATAGGAAACCTGCAGTCCCTTGGCGACCGCGTTGACTTCACGCTGCAGGTCAAAGGCGGTGACGGCGGCGTTGAGGTAAATGGAGGTTGTCGTCAGCCACTCGCGATAAAGTCGATGCCTGGCAACTTTGCTGCCATGGACTTCCTCCAACGCCGCCGCCCCCTTGCGAACGGAAAGCATGATGCGGTCGACCAAGGTCCTGACCGCATGCGAAAAGGCGACTTCAGCAAACTGATTGGGCGAAAGATAGATGGCGACGGCCGCGTTGACGGCACCGCAACCACGATGTCCAAGGACCACGATACTTTGCAGGCTCGATCGTAACTGGGTTGCGGCGTAATCAACGCTGCCGATGCACTCCAGGCCTAGCACGTTGCCAGCGACCCGTACGACGAACAGATCATTGGCTGAACAGTCGAGGATATGTTCAATCGGAACGCGGGCATCGGAGCAACCCAAGACCAGCGCAAACGGCGAATGGGCTGGTTCTAAACCGCTGACGATCGGAATCCCCAGTTGGACTGGATTGATCGGAATGATCATCGGCGGTTGCGATTCTCCTTGGCCCATCTTCTGCAGATGTTCGACCGTCATGGCAAAACGCTCGTTACCCGAGGCCAGGGTCTTCAAGGCTTCGCGATTGGATCGCGGTTGTTTCAAGCTGGCTTTCGCCTGGGGATCGAAACGGTACACAATATCCAAGGCTCTATCCTTTCATAGCATGAGTGGCAAACACTTCATGAATCGACTTGTCGATGGTTAGGCAAATGCTTTCGAGATCCAAGTCATCCTCATCCAGCCCGAAAGGCTCTTCTACATGTTCAGCAACGACTTCCAGCCCGATCATGAAGTAGGCGGTGATGATGGTAAGCGGGATCGTCCACCAACCGAAGTCGTTGGCGATGCCCCAGGGCAATGTCAGCAAGAACAGCAGGATGCACTGCCGTGCGAACACCCGATACGAACCGATCATCGGCGTTTTCGCAATTCGCTCGCAGGCACCGCAAATTTCCATGAGTTTCGCTAATTCGACATCGATCACGCGGAGTTCATCGCCATCGATTTTGTGGCTGAGTTTGCGTTCCGCGAGCCAATCATAAAGCTGCTGCGCGATTTGCAACGGCCGATGGGCTGGCGCCGCGGCCGTTGCCGCCGCTTGGGAGGAGGAGCACCGCAAATGATTCATCAAGGCGGCCGGGAATTCTTTGAGGAGTTGCTCGCATGGGGCCATCTCCTCGAATTCAAGTCTGCCGACGGTTACCAGTTTCATAGCTAAATTGCGTGAGGCGTTCACCAAGCCACCCCACAGGATCCTCGCCTCCCACCAGCGGCCATAGGCTGCATTGGTGCGGAAAACTAGGAGCAACCCAAGGATCAACGACAGGGCGGCGTGCAAGTCAGACGGAGTATCACCCAGGTCGCGAAACCGCGAATACTCCTTCCAGATCGGTAGCACGCTATACACCCCCAAAAGCAAGGCACACAGGGCTACATAACCCAGGGTGCGGCTGGAAGCCAGCGGAACAATGGTGTCGCGTATCGGCATGGCCATCGATTCCTGGAATTAAAATAATTCGACCGGGCGCGGCCGAACGCTGCGTAGGGCTTCGGCGTATGGCACCCCACAAGCCAGGCCGCGGTATTGGGCCAGGATCGTCTTGCTTTGAGGAAAAGCTTGACGGCCATCATCGCCGTCATTTTTTTTAACGAAAGCCATCAATGGGCCAAGCCAAGCGGTGATAGCATCCCACTCGTAGCTGATGTCGACGTAGTAATCCGGGGTGAAGTCGATAGTATGCCCGGGCCCATTGTCATACCAAAAGACCTCTTTCGGGACTTTGACCCGTTCGCGATTCAATAATCGCGACGGTTGCTGGATGGCTGCCATGGCGGCAGCACTGGCGACTTCATGATCGGGGTGGCGATCTCGCGGCCAAAGCAGAAAAGCGGTGTCGGGTTCGATCTCGGCCACGTGCTCGGCAATTTCCTGCTGGAGAGCGAGATTGGCTTCAAAACCCAGGCTGGCATGCGGTAAAAATCGCATCTCCATACCGCGTTCACGAGCCAGCAGTTGGCTGAACTCCACCAGCTGACGGTCTCGACCTTGAACCGGTGGCCACTGGCTGTAGTTTCCAATCACGTTCAAGATGACCACCCGATGATGACTGCGGATCGCTTTCAACAGGATCCCCGGAATCCCGAAAGGACAGTCATCGTAGTGGGCACCTAGGGCCAGGATCGTTTTGGGCATCGCAGCTTGGACCTTGCAGGGCATCGAGCAACTATCGAATTCGATAGGCTAACACTGACCAAAGCTAAATCAAGCCGGCGGAGGCAAGCAAGTCCCGGGAAGGATAAGATTTTCATCGAGGAACCACCAGCTTGCTTGGCCGCAGCGAGGTGCTCCCGACAAACGCTCGGTTCATCGAGGAATAGGCAGTCGGACTCGGCAGGATGTACCTTTGCCGGGCTGGCTTTCGAACTCGACCTCGCCCCCCAGGCCGGTCAGCACGTTCCGAGTAAGGAAAACCCCCAATCCCATCCCCTGGCCAACCTCTTTGGTGGTGAAGAAGGGTTGGCCGACACGCCGGAGTATCTCGTCTTTCATGCCGCTGCCACGATCGATGATCGTGATCAACCAGTTCCCCTCGCGACTTTCGAAATGCATGGCGACTTTGGCTTGCCCGTCGGACGCATCGAGCGCGTTCTGGACCAGGTTGCGGATCGCCTGGCCCACCGCCTGCAGCGGGACGCGGATAGATTCCCGCTTGATGGCAGGCTCAAGCACCACCTCCACCCGTTCCGGTTGCCGCAGCGGCGTCAGGATGACCTCAATTAATTCCGTCACGCTGACCTGATGCATTTTCTCGGCGGCCGCTTCGCCCGCCCCGCTTTTCATCCGTTGTAGGATCTCGCGGCAACGATCCAGTTCGCTGCGGATAAGTTCGACATCGCGCCCAATCCACGGGCTCTCATCGGTACGTTCAAGCTTGCGCGCCATTTCTTTGGCGACCACGGCGATAGTGGAGAGGGGCGAGGCCAGTTCATGACCGGCGCCGGCGGCAAGGGTTGCTAGCGATTCCAGACGCTGAGCTCGTTCACGCTGCTGTTCGGCTTCCAGGAGACGACTCTGGCTTTGCCGCAGTTCGCGCACGAGAACGGTGATGAAGTAAGCGATCACCCCGCAGCAGGTACCGATGGCGATCAATAGTCCTTGCTTGGGCACCGAAAGGAAAGCGAGACCAGGTTCGAAGTCCAATCCCAAACGCGGTAAGGCAGGGGCAAACATCAGCAACAGCGTGGTACAGACGATGGTCACCGCCGCCAGTAGCCAGGTCCATCCCGGGGATAAGATCAAGCCTCCCACCACGATATTCGCCAGAAAGAAACAAGAGAACGGATTGGCGATACCGCCGGTGTAGTAAAGCAAGCCAGCCAGGGTCAAGATGTCCAACAGAATCAGCAGGCCTTGCCAGTGAACACCGATCGCCGAAGGTGGGATGGGCTCGGCGCTCTCACGCGGCTTTGCCAATGCCGCTGATGGCTTGGTTCGCGCTAAGAGAAAAACACACAGGACATTGCTGACAATCGTCACCGAGATCAGCAAACTAACCTGGACCAGCGGTAAGCGGATTCCCAATCCCCAATGGGTGATTCCAACCGCCAGGCACTGACCGACGACCGCCACCCATCGCAACTGAACAAGCCAGGCGGCGGTGAAAGAGGTCGGCTGGCTGGCATTCGGCTTGAGTTGCGTTGCGGGTGACGAAGCCAAGGAGGGAGGTGTTTCCACGAGCGGGGAAATTACTTCCAAAGGAGGTTGTCGATCGCGTGGCGAAAGTAAGGACACTCCCCATAGTAACTTAGTTCATTGTGCGTTCCACCGATAGCCTGCTGGCAATCATATTGCTCGATTCGCCCATGCCCATGCAACGGTTGCGTCGATGGTGGATCGCTGACTGCTTCCAAGCCGGCGAACCCAGCCGCAATCGGCCGGCTGATGTTGTCGATAAAACGAAAGCGGCGAAGGATCGGGTCCCGCGAATTATACAAGTTCACGAGATGCTCGATCCGCGACATCGCCTGGGCATAGCGACCGCAGGGTTCCAGCCAGTTACGATCCACCGCCGGCGCAACGAGGCTTACCCGGTAGGTTGGTCGATAGTCGAGCGTCGCTGGCTCGCCAACCACGGTGGCGGTTTCCGGGGCCGGGGGCGAGGCAGGTAGGATGCGTTGGAAAACCGACCCGCCCGCATCCAGATGAATGGCTCCGGCGACGGTTCTCGCGCCAAAGGAAAAACCGAGCAGCGAGATTCGGGATGCTCCTTGCTGCTGAAGCTTGCGCAGCACCCAACCTAAATAATGCGATTGAAGGTCCGCGCAGAGGGCGTTATCCCGTACTTCTTTGACCAGGCCAGCATCGTGCTGGCTCGGCCAGGACAACATGATCAATCGGTAGGGTTCGGTCGACCGTCGTCGAATGTATTGATCGACGATCCTTACCCGCTGCAAAGCGTTGGACCGCTCCATCCAATTCCCGTGGACGTAAAGGATCGTTAGGGGGCGTTCCCCGGCGATAGCTGAATCCTGGAAGACTTCATCGAGCCCTCTTTTTTCCCAACGGCAATCTCCCCAGCGATGGACTTCGAACCGAGGCGGATCGCTGATGCACCCCAACGAGCAGCATAGATGACGTGTGCTCAACTCCCAGAGCTCGCTAGCCGGAGGGCTGCAAACGGTCTGTGCGGAGAGCTCAGCGGGATGGATGGAAGCGAC
>JBILTQ010000525.1:0-3040 GCA_044371435.1 Pirellulaceae bacterium
GACTATGCGACGCAAACCCAGCTGTTAAAAAGCGGGATTGAGTCGCGACTGAATGCGGTTGTCGACATTGCCTTCAACGCGGATAAGACGACGAAGGCTACTTTTCCGGTCTATGAGTCGGACGATTGGGCGAATCATTATGACGTGATCGTGCATGATGAATGCTCGGCGGAAGTCACCGATCGACCTTATGTTGGCCGGATTCTCAAGGCTCATCGCGACGGCAAACCAGCGGTCAACCTTCACTGCGCCATGCATTCGTACCGCTGGGATAATTTCCGCGAACCGGTAGCCTTGGGGGCTGACAACGCCGGTTGGTACGAGATGCTGGGACTGCAGTCGACCGGGCATGGTCCTCAATCACCGATCGAGGTGTCGATTGTCGAGCCTGAGCATCCGATCACCCGAGGGTTGCAGCCTTGGACGACGATTCAGGAAGAGCTTTACAACAATATCCAGGTTTATCCCTCCGCCACCGGCTTGATCGCGGGTCGGCAATGGCAAAAGCCGCGGGCCAAGAAGGGGGAGAAAGCCGATGCGAACGCCCCTGCCACCGAGGCTCAAGCGGTGGTGGCCTGGACGAACGCCTACGGACCGAACAAAACGCGGATCTTCAGCACGACTTTGGGCCACAACAATGAGACCGTGGCCGATCCTCGTTACCTGGAGCTGATCACCCGCGGCTTGCTATGGTCGATCGGCAAACTGAATGACGATGGGACGGCGCTCGTCGGCTATGCCAAGCCGGTACAGGCCCGCTGAAACTTCGGCCGACGGACAACGAGACGCAGCTCATTTTTTCGATGGCGTGGGCTCGATAATGGACAACCACAGCGGTATGTCATCGGGAGCCTTCGCCAGCTGAGGCAACTCGTCTGACTCAGCCTTGCGTGCAACGATCTGTACTGGTCCTTGAAACGGCGCGGTAGCTTGGATGCGAAGGGTAACCTTTTTTGCGGAGTCACCCTTGGCCTGGGAGAGGACGGGGTTAGACTCCAACGTTGCCGGCAGACCGAGGATGTCGACCATCAACTCCTCTTCAAAATCCAGGACGCGTTGGATGCTGACCGGGATCTCTACAGCTTTGCCGACTTCTCCCTTCCACAAATCCTGGGAAACGCTGGCTGCAAAATGGGGCTCGAGCAAAGCGGCGGTAGCCCGATAAAAGTAGGACGCGCCGCCCCCGTCATGAAGATCCCGGACGATCAAGCGGTAGCGACCCTCGGCCGTGCATTTCCACTCGAGCAACGGATCGCGGTCGTCAGCCACATCGTCGATCCGCGCGAGTTCCTTGCCGCGATGATCCTCGACCGAGAGCACCGGATCGATGGCCGAGCCGAATGCCCGACCTTCAATACGAAAGCGCCATACCGCCTGACGATCGCTGACAAATTCCAAGGCATGGCGTTCCTTAGCCTGCGAGAGTTGACTCCGGTAGCAAGCAGGGAGCAGGACGGGCTTAGCCATCGAAGCCGAGAGATCAAGGACAGGGCAGCGATCGCCTACCGCATCCTCAGTATCAGCGAAAGGAACAAGCATCGATGGATCTTGGCTAAGTCGCAAACGGTAGACCCAAGTCTCTTTGCCACCAATCGCCACCGTGCTATCGGGCGTGGCCGGAAAACCGAATACCCGAATCGCATAACGTCCCGCTTTGGCTGGTGAGAACGAGAGACTGGGGTCGAGGCCGAAGTAGTCGAGATTCTGGGCTAACACAAAGCCGTCCTGATCGAGGATCTGCAGGGTGGCGTCGACGGGTGAGCGCAGGCTGCGATTGGCATCAATCACGGCGAACAAGGTTTCGCCTGCCGCTAAATCGACCTGATAGGTATCCACCTCTTTGGCTTTCTCCAGAACCCCTTGTACGGAACACGGTACCGAGTCTAGCGTCTGAGCTTCGGCCAACGTGTTGTTGGGTTCAGCCTCGAGGAAATCGGCCCAATGTCTCTCAAGAGAGTCATGCCCGAGGATAACGAAAGCTTTAGCGGCCGAAGCCCCTGCGTCATCGCTGAGCCGCACCCAAACACGTTCGGACTGGGCATCTTCCGCGATGATCGCTCGCAGTATGCCTTCTTCGGCGGATGCCTCCCAGCGTATCGCCGAAGAAGCACTGTGAATGTGGGGCGGCCAAACGGGAAACTTGCCCGTCAATTTTATCTCCAGCGTCTGCCCGGCTTTGCCTGCGGCTGGAAACAGCCGAGTCATTTCCGGAGCCTCCGCCATTACCCCAACGGCTGGCCCAAAACTGCCAACAAGCCCGAGGAAGAGAAGGTTTCCCAGAATTGGTCGAGCGGTTTGCAGTAGCATCATCTTCCCATCATTCTCGAGCCTAGACGTGGCACGGCGAACTTGCGCAGACGCTTTCGACCACCGAACGGCCTGCCTCAAGGGATCAAAATAACCACGTTCCAGGATCGAGTCGCTTACATGAGTTCCTTGATCGGATTGGGATCGCTGACCAGGTGGGCAGGACGGCCGGCCGGCGTGTAAAGGATCTTGCCCGGATCGATTCCCAGCTTGCGATAAATGGTCGACACGTAATTCTCGGGTGAGTAGACCTGTGCATTCGCCGAATGTCCCTGGCGGTCGGTAGCGCCGATCACCTGACCGCCCGGCGTCCCCCCGCCGGCGAAGAGGATCGACATCGCATTCGCCCAGTGATCGCGGCCAGGTTGGCTCTTACCCGGCAGCGTCGATATCTTGGGAGTGCGGCCAAATTCCCCAAGGGCAATCACCAAGGTTGTTTCCAGCAAGCCGCGCTGATCGAGATCCCGGATCAAGGTCGCCACCGTTTGATCCCAGGTGGGCAAACGCTTCTTCAACGAACCGAAGATATCGGAATGGTGATCCCAACCGCCGTCATACAGTGTCACCCATGGCACACCGGCTTCGACCAGGCGTCGGGCGAGCAGAGCCCGCTGCCCGAAGCTATTCCGGCCATAGGCCTCGCGAAGCTCCTCAGGCTCCCGATGAATGTCAAAGGCCTTTTGCGCCTCGGCCGTCATCACCAACTGCAACCCCTGGTGATAGTTCTCGTCGT
>JBILTQ010000526.1:0-3039 GCA_044371435.1 Pirellulaceae bacterium
CGACCAACAAACTTCCGAGGCGATGGTTAAGTCGCTCCATCTGCCCACCGCCGAGGCGATGATCGCCCAGGATGTGGCGTTGTGCAGCACGGTGAATTCCAGCAACGTTCCGATTGCCACGACTTCGGTGCAAGTCCCCAGTCGCACCCGCTACCGGCAGTTTGCCTGGTGGAATCACGCGATCAGCGGCCAGGACCAGCTGCGTCAGAAAACGGCTTGGGCTTTGTCGCAAATCCTGGCGGTCGGGAACAACTTCGTGAACTTCAACGAAGAGGAACTGGAAGGCTCGGGAGTGGGGCCGACCGGCACCTTGCGAAAGTCGCGGTTCCTCGGGCTCTCGTCCTACTACGACATCTTCGTGAATAACGCCTTCGGGTCCTACCGCGATGTGCTGCAGCAAGTCACTTACCACGGGATTATGGGGGATTGGTTGAGCCACCGCAGCAACGCCAAAGCGGATCCGGCCAACAATCGCTTCCCCGACGAGAACTATGCTCGCGAAGTCATGCAGCTTTTCTCGATTGGCTTGTACATGCTCAATGACGACGGGACGCAGGTCTTGGATGGCAACGGCGTTCCGCTGCCGACTTACGATAACGATGACATCCGCGAATACGCCAAGGTCTTCACTGGCCTGGGTTACAACAGTTCGGGTGGAGCTTGGGGAACCGCCGGCAACACCACCGGCTTCAGCGGTACCGTCCGTTTCTCGACCCCGATGACGATGGCCAGCACTCAGCATGAAACTGGAGCTAAGGTTTTGTTGCATGGGACCCTGCCTGCCTTGCCAGCGACCCCGACCCGCGCCCAATGCGAAGCCGATATCTCGGCCGCTTTGGATGGGTTGTTCAATCACCAAAGCTGCGGCCCTTATGTTTGTAAGTTGTTGATTCAACGTTTCGTGAAGTCCAACCCATCGCGGGCATACATGAACCGGGTGGTCAATGTTTTCAAGAACAACGGGCAAGGGAAACGCGGCGACATCAAGGCGGTGGTGAAGGCCGTCCTGCTCGATCCCGAAGCTTGGCAGCCGATCCGCACGCAGTATCTGCGGAACCCCAACCGCATCATCGTCAGCACGATGGGGACGGAAGACTCGCGGTTGCAAGAGCCGGTAGTCAACTACACGCGTATCCTGCGTGGCTTGAAGGCCAAGGCCTACTACGAAAAAGGGACGACCGTCCTGAATACGGCTCAAACCGGGGTCACCACCACCTATGATATGGTCACCCCGCTATCGAACGAGTTCCGCTTCAACACTCGCGATCCTGAATTCGAGCAGAGTCCCTACGAATCACCGAGTGTTTTCAATTTCTACCTGCACGAGTACCAACCGTCGGGGGAAATCGCCGAATTCGTCCCGTCCAGTCGAATTCCGTTCGGCGAGATCGCGGCTCCCGAGTTTCAAATCGTGAATGCGGTGTCGGCCAACCGGACCGTCAACTTTTTCCGCACCTTTATCGTCTCTGGCTCGCGGTCGGAACAGCATTTTGGGGCTGGAACCTTTGTCGCGGGCAGTACCACTTCCAATCCGCCGGTTCCCCCCTCGGTGAGGAACCCCACCTCCAGCAACTCGGCCAACGATGTCACCAGCATGCTGAACCCGACCCGCTGCCGCGTCGTGCTGGATGGGGCTCCGGGTTATGCTTCGCTGGCAACGCAGGCGGCGCTCGCCCGCTCGATGCCGAACGCGCCCGGCGGAGCGACAGCTTTGGTCGAGCACCTGGATTTGTTGTTCTGTCAAGGAACCTTGAATGAGCAGTATCGCACCAAGCTCATTCAGATTTTGGATGCCCAGCGGGCGGCCGCTGGTCCGGATGTCGATGCGACGGAGGCGATCAACCTGGCGCGTTCGGCTCTCTTGTGTATTGTTTCTTCACCGAGCTTCTTGGTGAGCAAGTAACGATCCTTTCATCTCGGATCGTACCAATCGTAACCTCGGACAGCAAAGAACAATTCTCATCAAGGATCTGAAGATTATGTTTCGACGCGATGCTATCGACAGCGCCCAATACTCGGAATCCCGCCGGCAGTTCTTGAAATATGGGACGTGCGGCGCAATGACCTCGACCACCTTCTTGTCGACCATGGTCAACCTGCGATTGACCAGTTCGGCCCTGGCAGCGGCTTCGGTGCCGACCAACGGTTACAAAGCACTGGTCTGTATTTTCTTGAACGGAGCCATCGACGGCTTCCAGGTTCTGACCCCGTACGGGACCACCGAGAACGATGCCGACTATTCGGCCTATGCCGCCTCGCGTTCCAACCTGGCGTTGCGGCGAACCGATTTCCCCAACGTCGGCTCGGCCGATGCTGCGACCTACGGCACGACTCTGCCGATCGTCGATACGGCGACCGGCAAAACGTTCGGTGTTCACCCGCGATTCCCGCTGCTGCGTGGGCTGTACAACCAGGGCCGAGCGACCTTCGTGGCCAATGTCGGCTCGTTGATCCAGCCGATCGCCAACAAGACCCAGTATGGCCAAGCTTCGTTCCGTAAGCCGGTCGGTTTGTTCAGCCACGCCGACCTACAACGCCACTGGCAAACGGGGATCCCGAGTTCTCGCAACGAGGCCAAGGGTTGGGGGGGGCGGATGGCCGACCTGCTGACCGATCCGGCCAACAGCGGCAATCTGAATGTTTACACGGCGGTGTCGACGCTGGGGAGTAACGTATGGCAAACCGGTAGTCGTACCGTCCCGTATGCTGTCTCGGCGCAGACGGCGACCAGTATCGGCGGTTCGATCCTGCTCAATGGCTACGCCGTCCCTGGCTCCAGCGAGTACAACGGTTTGCCGAGCTACGATAAAGCCTTTAGCGACATGCAGCATGACTTCATCAATCACAATTACTCCGACTTGCTGGAAAAGTCGATCGCTACCCTGCGGACCGGCGCTCGGGACGCTGCCGAAAAGTATCAGCTGGAAATCGCCAAGGTGACGCTTCCAACCGAAGTCTCCCCCGGCGTGCCCGTTCAAGCCTTCGATAACGCAGGGCTCGGTGCCCAATTGGCTTCGGTGGCGCGGGCGATTAAAGCTC
>JBILTQ010000216.1:0-9259 GCA_044371435.1 Pirellulaceae bacterium
CAGATCAAAGAACAGTCTCGCGTCGACCTGGAAGACAGCCGCGGCCAAGCAGCTGGCCACGCCTGGTTGCTCCACGTCGACGGTGAGCTCAACCGGGATGACGATAGTGGGACACTCGCCAGGTTGTATGCGGTCGAGGATTTCCGCGAAGCTACCCAGGAGTTGCCGGCCGAGATAGTGATTGCCGGCGAAGGGCTGCAGCTGAAAGCTCGCGATCAAGTCACGCTAGTACATCCTGCCGCGGGACAAAAGCAAAGTGAAATTGCGCAGGCTCAACGCGAGGGTTCTCGGCTACGACTGAGCTTGAAACGTCCCCTGGGTACAGACTTCCAAGGCGACTGGTCGGTGATACCACTGCAGCGGCGTCAGCGGATGCCGGTCGCGGCCGCGGTCCTCGGGGTGTTGGCGGTGGCAGCCATCCTGGGGACGATCCATGGCTTGTTGGTAACGCGAGGTCGACTGCAACCATTCGTGGTTACCCTGTGCGGCCTGTTGATCTATCGTGGTGCGTCGCGATGGTTGGTCAACGATCAGCCGGTAGGTTTCGGCAACGAGTATGCCGATCAATTGAGCTGGCTGGGAAGTGGCAAGTGGAAACTGTGGGAATGGAGTGTCGATGGGCGGCTTGAAAGTTTTGGTTTGCCCTACCCGCTGTTCATCCTGGCGATAGTCGCCCTGATCGCCGGTCTTTTTTTGAACAAGACGATCTGGGGCCGTTATCTGCTGGCGTTGGGTAACAATGAGGAAGCAGCTCGTTTCAGTGGGATCCGGACTGCGGCCATCACTCAACTGGCCTACCTGATCTGCACCATACTCGCCGCCTTGGCGGGAATCCTCTTCGCTCTGGATTCGAATTCGGTATCGCCATCGAGTTTCGGGAACTTTTTCGAACTCTACGCTATCGCCGCCGCCGTGTTGGGAGGCTGCAGCCTGCGCGGCGGGGAAGGAACCATTCTGGGGGTAGTGGTAGGAACCGCCGTCATGCAAGTCCTCAACAATCTGATCCTGCTGATGAAGATCTCGGATGAGCTTGAATTCGCCATCATCGGATTGGTCATCTTGCTGGGGGTCATCGGTGACGAAGTGGTGCGGCGTTGGTCGGCGCGGCGTAAAGCAGTAGCTTAAACGGGTGTTCGACGAAGGGCGTTCGAGCGTCTTGACCGTGGCCGACTTACCGTAAGCGAACCCCGCATCGCCCCCCCAACCGGCCGTTTACTTTGATTTTTTACTCCGCCACCAACCAGGACTAACGATGGTTGAGGGCGACGGATAGACTGGAAGCAACCCTTCCCTCCCCTTTCCTCCCCGTGAGTACCCTTGGAGATCCATCATGTTCCCACGAATCTTGCCGACGCTTGCCTGGCTTTGGTTAAGCGTTGGTCTTCCGGCCCTGGCCGCCGAGCGGCCGAACGTCCTGTTCATCATCTCGGATGACTTGAATAACTTCCTCGGCTGCTACGGTGATCCGCTAGTGAAAACACCGCATCTCGATCGCCTAGCCGCCCGCGGCGTCCTCTTCGACAAGGCGTATTGTACCTTCCCGCTTTGTGGCCCTAGCCGCAATGCGTTGTTGACTGGGCTGCACCCCAACACGACCGGCATTCAAAGCAACAGCCAAATCTTCCGTCAAACCATTCCCGACCAGGTCAGTATGCCGCAAGCCTTTCGGCTGGCGGGTTACTTCGCCGCCCGTATCGGGAAGCTCTATCACTACAACGTCCCCAATTCGATCGGCACCAATGGCCACGACGATCCAGCCTCCTGGGAATTGGAATGGAATCCGGCCGGAGTCGATCGGATGGAGGAGCATCCGCAGATCTTCTCGTTGGTCCCAGGGCAATTCGGCGGCACCCTTAGCTGGTTTGCTTCACCTAAGAGCGATCGTTTCCATACCGACGCGATGATGGCTGAAAGCGCTGAGAAAGTCCTCGGCCTGTGCGCCCAGGACAAGAGTCGTCCCTTCTTTTTAGCTTTGGGCTTTTTCCGGCCACACACCCCTTACGTCGCGCCTCGTGATCCGTATTTCGGATACTATCCGGTCGAGCAAATGCCGATTGTTCAAGGGGTCAAGGAAGATCAGATAGATATTCCTGAGGCTGCCTTGCAGAGCTTCAAGAAAGAGCAGGCGAACCTGACCGACGAACTGCGTCGCCAATGCCGGCAAGCCTACTATGCTAGTATCAGCTTCATGGATGCGCAGGTAGGAAAAGTAATCGACAGCCTCGATCGCTTGGGTTTATCCCAGAACACGATCATCGTCTTCACCAGCGATCACGGTTACCATATGGGCGAACATGGGTTGTACCAGAAGATGAGCCTCTTCGAAGAGAGCGCCCGGGTACCATTGCTGTTGGTAGCGCCGGGTGTCGCAGGCAAGGGACAGAAGGCGATGGCTCCGGTCTCGCATATCGATCTCTTTCCGACTTTGGCTGAACTTTGCCAGGTGGAAAAGCCGGTCAACCTCCAAGGGCAATCGCTGGTACCGATGCTCAAAGATCCTAGCCAG
Organism: Pirellulaceae bacterium; assembly: GCA_044371435.1. GTDB lineage: Bacteria > Planctomycetota > Planctomycetia > Pirellulales > Pirellulaceae > JAIYDQ01. Next base: position 2,507 of record JBILTQ010000216.1, read on the forward strand.
CCTGGTCGAGGCTGGGCGATCACGCAGGTGACGCGCGGTGGTATCAAGAAGACCCAACGGACCTTCGGCTATTCGTTGCGCACCGATCGCTGGCGGTACACCGAGTGGGACCAAGGGGAAATGGGGGTCGAACTCTATGATCACGAAACCGATCCTCGCGAGCTGACCAACCTGGCCGATCGTCCGGAATGGGGGGGTACGCGGCAGCAGTTAGCCCTTCAGTTGAAGGCGGCCGTCCAAACGACCATGCCTTCCTCGGGAGAGACGCCAGCGATCCAACCCGGGTTATGGGCACCGATCCTCAGCCAACCTTAGCCAGCCGAGGGAGGACACTGGCTTCCCGGGCGGAGCCTTCCGCCGCATCCGATAAACTTGCCGGATTTCCAAGAAAGTGGCACGGCTCGAGCTTCAGCCAATCAACAACTTGGGAAAAGGCTGGTTTCAAGGTCGCCGTTCTTCCGCAGGAAATCCAGCGACGTGCTCTTCGGCGGAGCTTGGGAAGCGGCGACCGTCGGCGAGTGCGGGGAACCGTTGGCTGGCCAACGTGGACAGTGTCCAGCCGGGAGCGATGGCCAAGGCGGGCGCGGTGCTGGGTAGTGTCCAGGAGCGAGCCATCGTCGAAGGCTAGGCAACAGCCACTTTTGGGTAAGGGTCACAATCGATGAAACTGACGCTGCGAACATTGCTGGCTTACTGGGATGGTGTCCTCGAGCCGCAAAGCATGGCTGCGATGCGGGAGAAGGTCCAGCATGGCCGGATGGCTCAAGGGCTGATTCGGCGAATCGAGCGGTTGCTGGTGCAGCCCCCACGACTGCCGCCAGCCGAGGATCTTCAAGCTTTCCCTGACGACGCCAATTCGATCGCCGAATATCTGGACAATACCTTACCGAACGCTCGCGTTGCCGAGTTCGAGCAAAGTTGCTTGACCGAGGATGCACGCCTGGCCGAAGTCGCAGCTTGCCACCAACTCTTGTCGTCGGCGTTATCCAAAGCGACTCCCGTCCCCGCCAGCTTGCGCGAGCAGATCTGCAGCTTGTCGGCCGGCGAAGGTCTCCTGTTGCGTTCGGCGATTATCGACGGAGCAAGCCTCCCAGCGGAGTCGCATCCGGGGATACCTTCGACGACCAGGCCGCGCGTTGAGGCCATCCCGGAATCGGTTGGCCATCCCTCCCCGGTTCCGCCGGTAAGGCAGGAGCCAGTGCGATCGATCCCCGCGGCCGGCATCGAACTCGACGATGATTTGGGCAAGCATGTTCCTGAGTACCTCCGGACAGGTGGCGGCCGAGACTGGGCAACACCACTGTCGCTGGTGGGGCTGCTGGTAGCCATGCTGCTGGTCGGTTGGTGGTCCTTGGGTCCTTGGGAGTCGCTCCGAGCGATCCTCGCGCCGACCGCCGGCCCAGCGATCGTCCAGGAACGCCCAGCCAGGAAGGAGTCAGCGGTACCATCATCGCCAGCCATCGACTCGACCCAGCCACCGGACACTTCCCAGCCTGTGCCCATGGCGAGAGCGCCAAGCGATGACGAAGGAACAAGATCTTCGCCATCGACGAATCCGGTGGAGAAGGAGGCGGCGAAACCAGCCACCGAGGAAGCGGCTCCGGTTCCACCGCAAGCCCTTCCTTCGCCGACCGAAGCCGGGAGCAATGACCTCGATCGCTCGACCGCCACTACCATCACCACCTCGCCACCATCGCCCATGGCAGGTACCCCCGCCAGGGCCGACGAACCCAGCCCGGCAACTTTCCCTGCCCCCCCCGCGACGGTCGCCGCCAGTCCAGTTCACGAAGCCTCGGTTCCCACCCCGCCCAAGGCTTTGCCTCCTCCGTCCGACATAGCTTCGTTGCCCGCGACAAACCCAGCGGGAGCAGTGACGACCTTGTCCGAAGTGCAATGGTTGCCCGAGACCCGGGACGGCAAGAACGGCGTGTTGCTGGCTTGGCGAGAGCTAGAAGATCGTGAATCGCTGCAGCGACTGGCCACCGGTGCATTCCTAGCGCCGGGGGACCAGTTGGTGATCCCCGCCGGCTACCGCACCGAACTGCGACTGGGATCGGGAATTCGCTGGACGGTCGCCGATGAATCGTGGTGCGAACGCATCCCGGAATCGGACGGTTGGGTCGGACTTGGTTTGTTCTTGGGGCGAGCCTTGGTGGAACCGACCCCCGAGGCGAAGCGGCTTCGGCTTCAGACACCACGGGGTGAAATCAAGGTCGCCTTCGACACCCCGAATAGCCGGGTAGCCATCGAGCTGACATATCATCGACTACCTGGGAAACGGCTCGATGCTGAGGCTGCCGAAGGGACCTGGGCGGAACCGAGGCTGACCTTGTGGGGAGTCCAAGGCAAATCGCGCGTCTTGATGGAAGGGGCCCAGGTGATGGACCTCGAAGTGGCCCAGACCTTGACCTGGGATGGTGAGTGGGAAGTGCAGCCAGGGCAGATCGCGACCCCTCAAGAAATCCCATGGTGGTTTCGTGAGGCCACTCCCAGGCCCATCGATCGCCAGGCGGCGGCGGAATTCTTCAAGATCATGACCGCATCCCCGCCCGAGCAGGCTGCGGCGGATGCCTTGGGGGATGCGCTCGCTGATCGCCGCCCCGAAGTAGCCGCACTGGCTTTGCGCTGTGCGTTTCTCTGCGGTGATTTCACACGGTTACTCGGCCCTCGAGGCCTCCTGGCCAAGACCGCTATCCGTCTTTATCGGCGATCGATTCTCGATTCCCTCGTTCAAGTCCTGGCCGCCCGACCCCAGGCGCGGGAGCAGTTTCTGCGGATGCTGCGAGCGACCGAGCCCGATCGAGCCGACCGCTTAGTCGCCTTGTTTTCGCTCCCAGCCAATGACGATTTAGCGGCTGGTGCCGACCAGCGATTGGTCGAGGCTTTGGGTAGCTCTTTCCTCGATGAGCGGGCCCTGGCCATCGAGCAGTTGCGGACCATTACGGGCAAAGATTACGGTTACCAGGAAGATCGTCGCAGCAACGAGAGCCAGCAGATTTGGCGGCGTCTTCAGGCTGAGGGGAAGATCCGCTGGCCCGAGTGAGTCTGGCCGACTGGTGATGACTACGGCTACGTCTGGTTGTCGCCCCACGTAACGACGTCGGGCCGATTCCTTGTTCGAACGAGCAAAATCCTTGTTCGAACGAGCAATCCGGGGTTGCGTGGCGAACGCGGGGGTCCGCGATGCCCTGGCGAGGCCGGTCGCCGCGGAAACGGTCGCGGGCCATCCACGGTCGAGCATGGTCAGTGCGGCAAACAGTCTTCCCAACGACCTTTAGCTTTCAGCAGCCGCTCGACCAATTCCCGCACTGCCCCGCGACCACCGCCTGACTGCAGCACCCACTTCGATAGCCCGCGGACCTCTTCGACCGCATCGCTCACCGTGACGCTCAAGCCGACTTCGCGCAGCACCGGAATGTCGGGCAAATCATCGCCGATATAACAAACCTCGTGAGGTTGCCACTGGTAGGACGCGAATATCTCGCGGGCGGCTACCAGCTTGTCTTCGAAGCCTTGCCGCAAAACGTTAATCCCCAATTCCGCCGCCCGCAATTTCACGATGCGCGAATTACGGCTGGTCAAGATCCCGAAGTGGAACCCGGCCTGTTGCCATAGCTTGATCCCCAAGCCATCGCGCACATGGAAGGATTTGGTTTCGACGCCGGAATTATCGAGAACGATACTGCCGTCCGTCATCACTCCATCGACGTCCGAAAGAATGAAGCGAATTGGCCGTGCTAACTCCGAATCCTTGACCGCCATGCTACCTACTCCCTTCCGATTGAGAACTCGATGTCGAACACGTGCTGTATCCTATCGCGGATCGCCAGCGGCCGGGCAGCCCGTGAAAAGACTGGTGGACCCCACCGCCCTTGGCTGCATTCCGTACCGTTGCCGTATTTAATGCCAGTCGCAGTCCACGCCGGCTGGACCAGCGTCCCGCTGGATGACGGAGCGAGGTCTGGCTCGGCACCGGTTGTTTACCATCCTGACGGCGAAGGCTACCCCCAGGCTTTCCTGGCCAGTTCAAGTCGTTAAGGGAAAAACCCGTAGGCCCGACTCGGCCGCCATCTTCATCCACCCCGTCGCTAGCGCACCTTCCTCGGCGGCCTCACCCACTCGCGGCGCATCGCTCGGATCCAAACTTGCGACAACATCGGTGATATCGATTAACCCCACGGGCCGATTCTCCTCATCGACCACCGGAAGCTCGCTGATTTTCCGTTCGGCCAGGATCGCCAAGGCTTGGTGCAACCGTGAATGATGGGCGATGGCCAGAAATTTCCTCTTCATGAATGCCGCGATGGGTTGATCGAGGGCGGATTCCTCACGCCGCTCGAGCAACTTGGCCAAGTCGCTATCAGTAAACATTCCGACTAGTTTACCATCATCATCGACTAGCATGACCGCTCCGGTTCGGCGACCAGGCTTGGCAACCGTGACGAAGACTTCGCGTATCGAGGCGGTGGCCCGGGCAATACGGCAATCATCGACCGGACGCATCACCTCTTCGACGGCTTGCAATTTCATCCCCAACGAGCCGCCCGGATGGTATCTGGCGAAATCGCTGGCCGCGAATCCGCGCTCATCGCTGACCACAATCGCCAACGCATCACCGATCGCCAGCATCGCCGCCGTGCTCGAAGTCGGAGCCAGATTATGCGAGCAGGCCTCCTCGGTGTAAGGAATCCGCAACACGACGTCGGCAGCCTTGCCCAAGGTGCTTTCGGGCCGAGCCGTGATCGCCAGGATACCGGCGACTTGCTGGCGGAGATTGGCGAGCAAGCGTGTGACCTCCTCGGTCTCGCCGCTATTGGAAAGCATGATCACCAGATCCTGCGATTGAAAACGTCCCAAATCACCGTGTACCGCCTCCGCCGGATGGATGAAATGCGCGGGAGTCCCGGTCGAGGCGAAGGTCGCAGCCAACTTCTGTCCGATCAAGCCGGCTTTTCCAATTCCAGTCACCAGCAAATTGCCTCGCAGGTCCAGCAGCATCGCTACCGCTCGCAGGAAATCCTCCCCCAGTAGCGATTCCATCCTCAAGATGGCATCCGCTTCAGCCCGCAAGACTCTGCAAGCGCGATTCAATCGTCGTCCTTCGGTCAAACCGAGCCGTCCAAATTGCGTCGAAGGAAGCGATATCGATTTTGCTAGCATAGGAGTTCCAACCGAAAAAAGTTTCGAGCTGACCAGGCGACACAGCGTACCGCAACGACCATGGATGGATGATTGCCAGCCATTTTTCGGATCGTCCTCATCGCAGAAAAGTCCAGCGATTTTGCGATGATGGCGTGAAGCTCAATGCTCGATCCAGCCAGCCAAACGTCATCGATGGTAGAAGATTTTTCCGGGGTAAGGCAAGCTTGATCTGTAAACTCGACTTGACGGCATAGGCCATCTTGGAACAAGTTGTAGTACGCTCGCGGCATGGATGGCTCGAGCGTTGTCTTGTCCCGCTAAAGCAACTGGCATGGAGGCCTGCGACTATGGCGCATTCGTCGCGAAGTGAACGTTCCGTTTCCTTGAAGGCCTTGTTTCCCAAGGCGGTCTTCACTGCCGGAGACGACATTCTCGTCCATTCTTGTTCGCGTCGGGTAAAGAAGCAGCGGCATCGAGACCATGTTCATCTCTTCGTAGCCGGCGTCGATGCCCTGGTAGCTGACGAGGAACTGGCGGCGACAGCCGTGCGGCAGGGAGCCTCGGCCATCCTCTCGGAACGCCTGCTGCCGATCCCAGTCCCGCAATGCCTGGTAGGCGATGTCCGGCAGGCTTATGGGCAACTGCTGCACGCTTTAGCCGACCACCCTTCGCAGCGGATGCTGACGGTTGGCGTTCTGGGTACCCATGGGAAAACCAGCGCGGCTTTGTTGATCGCTTCCATGCTGAAAAAAATCTCCGGCAGCGTCGCTTACTGGACTAGTCTCGGCCAGAGTCCCGAGGGAAAGGCGGCGGCGCATACATCGCTGATCGAACAGGCCACGGCCGCGCGGCTCACGCAGTGGCTGGCCAAGGCGACCCGAACTGGCCGACCGGCCGCGGTGGTCGAGATCAGCGAAGAGATGCTGCTCCAACGGACAACGGCCGGGATGGAATTCGACCTGCTGGTGATTCCGAGTTTCCGCAAGACCCAACGCCGCGACGGACTCGAGACGCGTGGGATCGAGACCGCCCTCCTTCGAAGCCTTGAGCAGCTGAAGGAACACGGCCTGGTCGTCTACAATGCGGATGATGCCAGGGTCAACCGCATCATCGAGAGGCACCAAATCCCCGCCATCGGCTATGGTTTGGATGCCGATGCGCAGGTTCGCGGTAAACGCCTCGAACGCAATCGCGGTTCCCAGACCATGATGGTCTCGGCCGGCCATGGGCTGATGCCGGTAACGACTCCCTTGACCGGCGATCATTCCTTGCGGCATGTATTGGCAGCCATCACCGTCGGCCATGCTTTTGGATTGGAGCTTTTCGAAGTCATCGGTGGCGTCGAACGCTTGACCAACATTCCGGGACGCTTACAGAGTGTCCGTTGCGGCCAGGACTTCGGGGTGCATGTCGACCTGGCGGATCAGGCCGATCGCCTGGCGGTAGCGCTGCATGCCCTGGCTGGCTTGGGGGGACGTATCCTTTGCGTGGCCGAGGTTCCCGAATGCGCAACGCCAGAACAACGAGCCGCCTATGGTCGAGTCCTCAGCCGAGCCGCCTCGCGGGTCATGATCACTCAATCCAGACACTCCACCAACCACGGTCAAAAAC
>JBILTQ010000617.1:0-3027 GCA_044371435.1 Pirellulaceae bacterium
GGAGGTTAAGTTAAATAGTATTGAAACGATTGATCCATCAGTCGATCAGTTTCGAATCGGCTAGCCATTCCTTTAGTCGCACGGGCCATTTGGCGGCGGCGTGGGTTGCTTCGGGTCGGTAGCCGAAACCATGTCCGGCGTTTGAGTAGATATGCAGTTCGCATGGAACCGCAGCTTGTTTGTAATCCAGATAGAGTTTGGCCATACCGAGGGAGATATCGTCACGGTCTTTGGCACCAAGGGCGATAAATGCCGGCGGCATGCCTTGGTGGACTTTGAAACGGTGGGAGCTACCAGGATAGATCAGGACTTGGAAGTCGGGACGCGAACTGACTCGTTCGATTGGATCATCGCTATCGTTTTTGCCGGGATCGGATTCCATTGCGGCAAGTGCGGCCAATTCACCACCCGCAGAGAAGCCTAGGATACCTATGCGGTCTGGTTTGATCTTCCACTGGGCGGATCGGCTTCGAACGGTTCGAATCGCGCGGCGGGTATCGGCCATGGCATGCTGATCGACGGTGTACTGGGAACCTTCTTCTTTTGCGAGTCGATAGCGCAAAACAAAGGCAGCGATCCCCTGCTCTGCAAACCATTCGGCAAGCGAGTCACCTTCATGGCCCAGGCATAGCATTCGGTGTCCACCGCCGGGTGCTATGATGACTGCTGTTCCTGTAGCCTTTTGGGGTTCGGGTAGATAGCTCGTGATCGAAGGCGTATGGATGTTGGTAACGTTGCAAGCACCGTTGTTGCGATCGATTTTCTCTGGTTCATTTTTTCGGTCTTGTGAGCCAGGAGCCCCCTCGGGCCAGAGTTCGATCCGGGTAGGTTCACCGGCCAAGAGGGATAGTGCGGGAGCAAGAAAGCAAAAAAGGTAGGAAGCAAGTAGCTTGTGGGACACGGAGATATTCAAAGGTTGTATCTTCAATTTGTTCTTCCTTTTGTGAGTGTGAATCGCAACGGAAACATTCGGACTTCAAAGAGCATCGGGAGCCTCGGCAAACGAGCGCTTCAACAATCGAAATGCAGGGCTTAAAAACCGATTTCTTGAGACCATAAGCTCTTGATATTGGTAACTCTTCGTTCGACCGTTCGAAGTGCGCATCCTTCGAGAGCGGAGATCTCGAGATTGCCGAAGCCTTCGAGTCTCAGACAGGCGATTCGCCGCGTTTGTTCGTCTGGAAGCAAGCTCAAGAGCCGTGCTAACTCGTCCTTGGCTTGCACGATCGCCGAGGGACTAGCGTCCTCTTGGACGGCTGTATCTAAACGTTCGACTTGTTGCGAGTCATCGATTGAGCCTTGAATCGGTTCATGTTCGGTGACGAAACGACTTTCTTTTCTGAATTGATCGATCGCTTTGCGTTTTGTCAGCAAGGCCAGCACTTGCCAAAGATCCTCTCGATCCGCGAGTCCTTGCTTGAACCCGTCTTTTTGAACCTGTTGACAAAAATCGGCAAACGCACTGATAGCTACATCCTCTTCATCCACCGCTCCGCGATTGGAGTTGCCTAATTGCTTTCTTGCCAATCCATGGAGTCGTCTCCAGTACCTTTCCCAGAGCAGACCAGCTGCATTGGAGTTTCCATCCTTGAGTGAAAAAATCCATTGGGTAACGGAACCTTCATTGCTCATAAGTACTCCCGTCGTGTTTCCTCAGTGGAATCGCAAACGTACTTTTTGGGACGACCGGCGCGATGGTCTTGGCGACTAGCGGCCTGAATTACTAACCGTAGTGTAAACTCCCGATCGCGTCGTAACGATTCCCTGTGAAGTTTTATTCGGGCAAAAAAATGAATTGCGATCTCTAGCTCCCGCAATTCCGACGTTCTAAATCGCATCGCTGAAAGAAAGCAGTCTGATTAGGTAGGCTAATCTGTTTTTGTGGATTGGATACAACCGTGGATATCTCGTTTTCGAATCGCGTTTCTTACGTGGCGGTCAAATACATCGTCGTACGAGTATCTAAGTGTTGGGTCTGACTGACGAGATATCCGACGTTCGGAAATCCTTGGGTTATCGGTCGCCACTAAGAATTACTTGGTATTCAGGAAAACCACGATGAATTTCACAACCGCTAAGCATAGCTTCGGATGTAAAGCGAAGCGTGTCTGGGCGATAGAAAGATCGATACAGGAATCAAAAACAATTCGATTTAATTTGAAGAAACAATCACTGTAGGAGATCTTAAGCCATGACGACTTTGTCCACTCTCAGATCGCTTTTCGGACTTGCATTTTGTGCAATCTCATTTGCGTCTTGCGTCCTAGCCGGCCCACCCCGAGAGGGTAATACGGGTAAAGGGGGTTGGGAAGCGACCATAACCACAGACGATGGAAGCTACCTAAGCGTTTATTGTTTCCTACCAGATGGCGTGTTGGTAGAGGTTCAGAAGTATCCTGGACGAGACGGTACCATTGCATTTGCCTTCTATGAGCAAGCTGATGGCAAGCTTTCCTATACGATCATCGATCATACCGATGCTGCCCAAAAAGGATCGACGTTGGAGTTTAAGCGAATTGCTTTTAATGATCAGGAATATGGAGGGATGTTAGAGCTGGCGAAAGTTCTAAACCAACTTAAAATCAAGGAGCTCAACGAGCAGCGATTGATCGACGTATATTAGAATCAAATCAAGCAATACGAATAGGGTATCCAGCGACTCTTGAAGTAGGAGTATCGGTTGATGGCATGCTCATTGTGGTTGACAATCAAGTATCCAGCGTTAATCTGTTTCGACTGGAGTGGACTGCTCGATTCGGCTACCGATACTTCGAAAGTGGCCGTGTAAATCTGGTGTTTAGAATGAGCGGCAATGAGCACGAACGACTTTGACGAGGTTCTTTCGAGATTTGAGTTAGCATGTCAGGAGGGAAGCGTCCCCCCGGACTTGACGTCCTACCTTGGTCAGAGCGATGACCTGGAGTTGCTCGTTGAGTTGATTCATATCGACTTGGATTATCGGCTGCGTCGATCGGATCAAGTTCGGATCGAGGATTATCTGTCTAAGTATCCGATGTTGGAACGCTC
>JBILTQ010000584.1:0-3023 GCA_044371435.1 Pirellulaceae bacterium
GATCACCGCAGGGGAAATCGCCATCAGGGGCCGCGTCGTCAACGGCGTCCACCCCTCGCAGCGCAACATCGCGATGGTGTTCCAGTCCTACGCGCTCTACCCCAACATGACCGTCGCCCAGAACATGACCTTCGGGCTCGAGATGCACGGCGTGCCCAAACCCGAACGCGACCGCGCGCTGGCCGATGTCTCGAAACTTCTCCAGATCGACCACCTGCTCGACCGCAAGCCCGGCCAGCTCTCGGGCGGCCAGCGCCAGCGCGTCGCCATGGGCCGCGCGCTGGTGCGCAACCCCGACGTCTTCCTCTTCGACGAGCCGCTGTCGAACCTTGACGCGAAACTGCGCGTCGACATGCGGACCGAGATCAAGAAGCTGCACCACAAGCTCGGCACCACCATCGTCTATGTCACCCATGACCAGATCGAGGCGATGACGCTGTCCACCCGCATCGCGGTGATGAACAAGGGCCTGATCCAGCAGCTCGGCACCCCGCGGGACATCTACGACACGCCCGCCAATCTCTTTGTCGCCACCTTCATGGGCAGCCCGGCCATGAACATCCTGCCCGCAACCGTTGTCATGGAGGGCGGCACGCCCCATGCCCGCATCACCGATGCCGATGGCGCGCCGCGGCTCCTGCGCTTTTCCGGCACTGCGCTGGCGGCCCGTGCAGGCCAGGACATCCTCCTCGGCATCCGCCCCGAGGCGATCACCGACCCCGAGGGGGCAGACCGCAAGTCGCTCAACATCCAGCCGCTCACCAACCGCGTGACCGTGACCGAGCCCGCCGGATCAGACACCTATGTGACGATGACCCTCTCGGGCCGCGACGCCATCGCACGGATGCGCGCCGATGCCACCGTCGCCCCCGGCCAGCCCTTCGACTTCGCGGTCAACATGGACAAGGCCGTCGCCTTCGACCCCGCAACCGAGGCCCGCATCGCGTGACCGCGCCCGACGTCATCGTCATCGGCTCGGGCATGGGGGGCGCGACGCTGGCCGCCGCGCTGGCGCCCACGCGGGCGCGCATCCTCATCCTCGAACGCGGCGAAAGGCTCGACCCCTCGCCCCAGGCGCGCGACCCCGATGCCATCTTCGGCCGCGGCCATTTCCGCCCCGCCGAGGAATGGCTCGATGCCGAGGGCCGCTCTTTTAACCCCGGAAACTACTATTACGCCGGCGGCAACTCTAAATTCTATGGCGCCGTCCTGATCCGCTACCGCGCGCAGGATTTCGCCCCCCTGCGCCACCGCGAAGGGACGACCCCCGGCTGGCCCTTCCCCTACGACACGCTCGAACCCTTCTACCAGGAGGCCGAGGCGCTCTATCAGGTCCGCGGCCAGATCGGCGAGGACCCGACCGAGCCACCCCATTCGGGGCGCTACGCCTTTCCCCCCGTCCCCGACGAACCCGCCATCGCCGATCTGCGCCAAAGGCTGCGTCGCGCCGGGCTGCATCCCGCCTCGCTGCCGCTCGGCGTCGATATCGACCGCTGGCTTGCCCATGGCGCAACCCCCTGGGACGCCTTCCCCGATACCTGCGGCGGCAAGATGGATGCCGAAACGGTGGGCCTTGCCCATGCGCTCCAGCACCCCAACGTGACCCTGCGCACCGGCGCCCGCGTCGCCCGGCTTCAGGCCGGCGCGGACGGGCGCATCACCGGTGTCATGCTCACCAATGGCGAAACGCTCTCTGCCCCGGTCGTCGTGCTCTGCGCAGGGGCGGTCATGTCGGCGGTGCTGCTCATGGCCTCGGCCTCGGACCGCTTCCCTGCGGGGCTTGCCAACCGGTCCGATCAGGTCGGGCGCAACTTCATGAACCACAACCTCTCGGCCGTGCTGGCGCTGCACCCGTTCCGGCGCAACCGCGGCATCTATCAAAAGACGCTGATGCTGAACGACTTCTACCTCACCGGGGGCGAAGGCGGCACGCCGCTTGGCAACATCCAGCTTCTGGGCAAGATCTCGGGCCCGATCCTCGCCTCCGACACGCCGATCCCGCGCCCGCTGGCGGCCTGGATCGCGGGCCGCTCGGTCGATCTTCTCGCCATGTCCGAAGACCTGCCCAACCCCGAAAGCCGCGTCACGCTCAAGGGCGACCGCATCGTGCTCGACTGGAAACGGTCGAACTGGAAGGCGCACGAGGCGCTGGTCGCGCGGATGAAGCAGGTCCTGCGCCGCGCGGGCTATCCGGTCGTGCTCTCGCGCGCCTTTGACCGGCGCACGCCCTCGCATCAATGCGGCACGGCCCGGATGGGGCACGATCCCGCCGCCTCGGTGGTGACGCCCGACCTGCGCGCCCATGACCACGACAACCTCTATGTCGTGGATGCCAGCGTCCTGCCCACCTCGGCCGCGGTGAACCCCGCGCTCACCATCGCCGCACTCGCCCTGCGGGCCGCCGGCCATATCCGCGCGCGGCATTTCGCATGATGGCTCCCGTCGCGCTTGTCACCGGCGGCCAGCAGGGAATCGGCCTCGGCATCGCGCAGGCGCTGGCCGGGGCGGGCTTCCGCCTTGCGCTGGCCGCGCTGCCCGGGGCCGACGATCCCGCCGTGGCCGCGGCGCTGGCCGCGCTGCCGCCCGGCACGCTCTACGTCCCCCACGACATCGCCGACATCGCCCGCGCGCCCGCGCTCTTCGATGCGGTCGAGGCGGCGCTCGGCCCGGTCGACACGCTCGTCTCCAACGCCGGCATCCCGGCGCGCATCCGCGGCGACCTTCTCGACCTCGCGCCCGACAGCTTCGACGCCGTGCTGGCGGTCAATACCCGCGGCACCTTCTTTCTCGCGCAGGCCTGCGCGCGCCGCATGCTCGCCCGGCCCGGCCCGCATTACCGCAGCCTGGTCTTCGTCACCTCGGTCTCGGCCGCCATGGCCTCGCCCGAACGCGGCGAATACTGCATCTCCAAGGCGGCAGCCGCGATGGCGGCGCAGCTTCTGGCGCTGCGCCTCGCCCCGCACGGGATCGGCGTCTTCGACCTCCGCCCCGGCATCATCGCCACACCGATGACCGCCCCGGTC
>JBILTQ010000596.1:0-3021 GCA_044371435.1 Pirellulaceae bacterium
CGGCAGAAGACCTCGCCCTCATCTTGTTCTGCGCGCTCCATCTGCGTCGCGGGCGACACAAGACCGACACGTTCGTTCAACACGTCGCCCTTGTACCACGTACCGAAGAGCCGATCCCAGATCGACAGGATGTCACCCAGGTTGCGGCCACGGTGGACAGCGAGAGGACTGTGGTGGATCCGGTGTCCGACTGGCGAGACGACGAGCCAGTCGCCGAGCCTTCCGTAGGTCCAGGGCAGCATCGAGTGCTGCACCTGATCGATGACCTGGCGCACCACCCACACCGCCGCCGGCACCACCAACGGCGTGCCGAGGAGCAGCACCGGAATCACCATGATCCACTGCACGATCGCGATCTCGACAGGGTGGACCCGATCGCCGGTGAGGATCAGGAAGTGCGTCGCCTCATGATGGAAGCGGTGCAACCGCCAGAGTCGAGGCGATCGGTGGCACCAGCGGTGAAACCAGTAGTACAGGAAGTCGATCAGCACGAAGTAGGCGACCACGTGCAGCCACACAGGCATCCCTGCACCCACTCCGAGGATGCCGATGCTGTGCAGCGGGTCCTGCAACAGAGGCGCAAACGCTCGGAACAGACCGAGTCCGGCACCGATCACCAAGACCTCCAACAGCCCGAACGCCGCCAGAAGTCCGCACACGAGATCGATGCGGGCCGATCGATCCGACGACAACAGACCTCGGATGGACGAGCGCGACCAGCCGAGGACCCACGCTTCGACGATCAGGACCACTGCCGTGACCACCAGATACACGTTCATGGCCCCGTCGACCAGCGTCGTCAGCGCCGTTTCGACAGCATCCAGCACCAGCGAGGCAGCTTCCGGATGAACGATCCGCATGACGACCATCGCCAGCACATCGAGGGCAACGACCCCCAGCACCGCCGACACCACCGAAGACCGCTCTGTCACGTCGTGGTACACCATTGTTGCCCGACGTCGAGCCAATCAGCGGCGAGTGCCTCCTCAGGCTCGAGCCAATCGTGCTCGCCGCTGACCAGTACCCAGGTGGTGGTCGGAAAGAGCTGCTGGAATGCTCGAAGGCGCTGCGACGAGGGCTCCGTTGCCACCAGAATGGCGTCGCGGTCGTAGTTGATGAGCAGGACGCAACGCGGAGCGATTGCGGCAATGACCTCGAGTTGGTCGAGTCCGGTCGGCTCGGCACGGAACGCTCGGTACCAGGCAGCGCGAGCCCAGCGATCGGTGATCGGGTCGAGATCGGTGTCGACGTACCCCCCGTTCGCCACGACTCGGTCGATACGTTCGTCGACTGCGGCGGCGTACAGGGCGTAGATGGCCCCCTGGGAGTGCCCGACGACCGTGATGTCACTGCTGTCGACCTCGAGTTGCGACAACACATCGATGAGCCACGACACCTCCGTGACGTCCTTTCCCATGGCGCTCCACGTCGGGTGGACGGCGTAGAAGTCAGCGGTGTCCCATGTGTCGATCGGCTGCCGCTCGCCGGTGAACGAGAGCGTTGGACACACGACGAGGTAGCCACGAGAAGCGAAGTAGGTGCCGTACGCCATGGATCCGGATGATTCGGCACCGCACGGTTCGCGACCGCCCACGTCGTTCGTCTGATGGAGGGCGATCATGACTGGTGCATCGTTCGGTAGCGGCTCCGCGCCGCTCCATTGCGATCCGCCGGGAAGCCGGATCTCGATGGGAACTGACTCGCCGAGCGGGTTGAGATACGACCAACCCCCCGCTGTCATCTCGATCGCACCACCTGACACCAGCGGAACGGATGGTTCGCCGAGCAACGGCTTCAGCTCACTCGCGACGAACTCGTCACGACTCACCGCAGGAGCCGCGAACCAGATGTCGGGGCCCCACGTCGACGTCTCGAGCGTTGCCCCGGTCGCCGGCGGCGCAGGCGACGCCCCACTGCCGCAGGCGGCCGCGACGCAGGCCAGCAGCACAACCCGAGCAGCGAGAAGTCGGGGGGGCCTCATCCGACCAGTCTTGCGCACGGCGCGCAGATCGCCACGCACTGTGCCGAGTGTCGTGTCACCGACCTCGGGCCAACAGCACCGATCGAATCGTCCGCCCGACGATCTTCACGTCGACGGTCACGGACTGATGACGGATGTAGTGGAGGTCGTACTGCAACTTCTCCAGGGCGTCCGCCTCGGTCGCGGCGTACCTGAACTTGATCTGTGCCCATCCGGTGAGACCGGGTTTGACGACATGCCTGACCTCGTACATGGGTACTTTCCTGGTCAGTTCCGCCACGTACCGAGGCTGCTCAGGCCGCGGGCCGACCAGGGAAAGCGTCCCGGCCAACATGTTCACGAACTGAGGCACCTCGTCCAGATGCGTCCTCCGAAGGACGTACCCGAACTTCGTCACCCGAGGATCCGCCGGCGACGTCCACGACGAATCGTCCTCACCGCCACCATTGCGCATCGTCCGGAGCTTGTAGATCACGAACTCGCGCCCGCCCAGGCCGACACGGCGTTGCCGGAAAAGCAGTGAACCCCGATTGGCGACAAGGTTTCCGAGCAACACGAACGGGAGGACCACGCAGAACACCAGCAGCCCTGCAACGCCGGCGAGCACATCGGCGATGCGCTTGAAGAACCCGAAGCGTGCCCCATGAACAGAGCTGATGTCCGTCATCAACGCCAACTGGCTGAGCTCGCTCAGCGGCAGCTTCCCGAGCCACTCGTCATAGAAGGCGGACAAAGGCCGAACCCGGAGGCCCTGCCGGTGCAGTGCGGCAGCCTGTGACAGCACGATCTCCGATCTCGCCGCTGCATCACCGAGTACGAGCAACGTCGCATCGAGCGTCGAGGCAGCAGAGATCAGTCCATCGGAGTGCGCATCGTCGAGACCGAGAACAGCCACGACGGTGAACGGTTTCTCAGGCAGCGGGAAGTCCACATCGACATCGCCCTCGAACACCAGGGCTTCCGACGGCGAGAGCACTGCGACGACCCGCTCGCGGACCCTGTGCCGGCGCACGATCGTACGGTGCAGCAACGATGCGCCG
>JBILTQ010000634.1:0-3021 GCA_044371435.1 Pirellulaceae bacterium
TCCCCGTCGTCCATTGCTCAAAATAAGCATGGCCGACATTTTAAAACTTAGCAGGTTGCTACCTAAGCAAAAAAGCTTAACTTCTATACAGTTCTCAAAGGTTTTTCGTTCGAGTTATCAGATGGTTGTAATCCCTCTGTACCTCAGCAATGAGGCGCTAGAGAGCAGGATTTAGGTTGTAGTTAGCAAAAGACGACTAAATGCATCTTTGCCAACTCCTCCCAAGCCCCACTCTCTGGTGACCATAGCGCAGTGGAACCACCCGTTCCCATTCCGAACACGGAAGTGAAACGCTGCAGCCCCGATGATAGTGCATCTATAGGTTGTGCGAAAGTAGGACGTCGCCAGTACCTCCCGCCCCTAGCAAGCTCGCCGCTCGCTAGGGGCGGCTTCGTTTAACAAATCTATCAGCCAATAGTCCCAAACCATCCCCAACTCCACGAAACTGTTGGCGATATGATTCGTGCACGAGCCCTCGCTATGCGGGCCCCTTTCGCTCTCCGTATCCGTCCGGGGAAGTACACCCTGCTCGGGCGCGGTGCTGTCTGATAGGATGGGCGGTTGATTCGGTTTCGCTTTGCCGACCTTCGTGCGAACAGGTGGGCCGCTGGAGCGAGCGCTCTTTCGGGGCTTACTCAGCGCGGCCTTGGGCGGCGAGTCGTGCGCGATTCCATTCCGCCGACGTGAGGTCCGCCATCGCTCGCTTGCCTTGCAACTAAAGACGCCGGCAGCGTCGGAAAGTTGCGTCAATCCCCAAGCAGGTACTCCCCCACGTTCACTCTAGGCGGCTTGCAACTCTCTAACACCGACAACAACGCCGCCACCTTTGGCCCAGCTCTTTCGCTCCCAATCTGAAGCCAGTTCTTGCGTCCGAGCGAAACACCCCTCATCGCGTTCTCCGCCCAGTTGTTGTCGATCTCCACCATCCCGTGTCTGGGTTCAGCATAGCGTTCCAAGCGATCCCACTGCTTAAGCGCGTACGTACACGCCTTGCCCAACGCGCTTTGGGGCAATACCTCCGAAGCCGTTTTACTAATCAGTTCCTTAACCTTCTTGAGCAGCGCCGGACACTCCGCCGCTCGCAATGCCTCCCGTTCAGGGGCGGGAAGATTTCCCTCGCGGGCCCTCCTTTTCCACCTCGTAAAGCGCCCCGATGGCCCGCGCCACGCCAACGCTCCGCGCATCCTTGGGATCAAGTTGCGAGGCCGCGAAAAACTTCCGCCGCGCATGGGCCCAGCACCCAAAGTGCAATAACCCGCGAGCTCCAATGTTTGCATAAGCTGCGTACCCGTCGCTCTGAAGGCGTCCCGCAAACCCTTGCAAAAAGGCCGCTGGTCCGCTGCGCGCACGCCCCATTTGAAAATCGTACACAACCACGCCGCCCGGCGCGCTGTACTCCCACAGCTAGGCCTGATGATTGCGGCCCTGCGTGCGCTCGCTTTGCACCGGAACGGTAGTCTCATCTGCCTGGATGTAGCCGCCTGCGAGCAGTTGCGACTTTATCGCGCCAACAACTCCCGCGATCAACTCACCTGCTCTGAGCACCATACTGCTCAGCGTGCTCTGACTGATTTCAACGCCCAAGTCGCGTCCCAAGCGAACTGCTTGGCGATAAAGAGGGGAATGGTCCAGATACTTGCTGATAATGGTTTCAACAACGAGACTGTCTGCCAGCACTCCTTTTTCAACAATGGCTGCCGGCGCTGGCGCGGTGCTCATTCCGACTTCCTCGCAACGGGTGCACGCACGTTTTTCCCGCTTGATGATCTCCACGAATATTTCGATGGAGGTTGATGGTGCGGCGTTCGCTGCATTCGAAGCCGATGAGCTTTTTGTTCTCACCGCACCGGGTGGAGGTGCACTCGCGCGTGGGCAGAGTGATGATGCGTTCCTGACGGGGCAGATTTTTGGGCAGAGGATCGCGCACCGCTCTGGAGGCAGGCTTTTTGCGCGTCTCATCGGGGGTGGGAACGGTGGTGTCGTTTGGCGCGCTAGCAGACTCTTGAGTAACCTCTTCCGAGCACACGCCGGGTTCCAACTACAGCAGGGTAAGTTGTAGCTAGCTCGGACGGTAGGCACCGGGACCGCACTTTTTTATTCTCAGCAAACGCACCATTTCTTCGAGGAAGGTGCAGCGCTTCTCGAAGTAATCGTTTCGAGAAAGAGCAATCGCCAACTCTTTGGAAAGTTGGTCTGAATCGGGAGGTGAGACATCAACCCTTAAGTTGTCTTAAGGCTTGACAAGCCGTTGTCGCCAAGAAACATAAAAAGAACCAATCTCGCTTTTTTATTCCGTTTTTTTTGCCAAAAAACGCATCGGGCCGCTCAGTCATTTTGCCGTATCCAGCGACGGGCTCGCACGCTCACTGGGTCGAGTCCACCGAGCAGCATCGCCAATGCGGCGGCACTCAGACGCATCTTCGTTGTGGCGTCTGCCTCGCATAGCTCGGCGGATGGCCATCGGAAACGGCCTCGCTCGAGTCGCTTCGAACACACCCAGAGTCCACTGCAATCCCAAAACAGAATCTTCAGCCGCGTGTGCATGTTGTTGGTGAAGACAAAGAGGTGGCCTGAGCGGGGATTTTCTCCCAAGTGGTTTGAAACCAAACCATAGAGACCGTCAAAACCCTTGCGCATGTCGATTGGCGTGATGGCCAGAAAGATGCGGGTGGCCGGACTGGCCGCAATCATTTGGCGAAAATATTTGCGGCCACGCACAGGAGAAACTCCGCCTCGCAGGTATGAAAGCCCGAGGGAATTTCTAGAACAGCACCGGCTTTGAGACTGATTCGATATGCGCTGTTCGGTGGTGAAAGGGGGTGGCGTGGGGGTGTTTTCGTTTTGTTGAGAGCGAGGTGGTTGTGTCTACTTCCACAACGCTCACCTTTGGAGGCTGATTTGCTAGGCTCAGAGCGTCTGCCGGGCGGCGGGAACGACGTCTCAACTGCCGGTAAAAGGTGCTCATGTGTAGCCCCTCGTTCTGGGAGAACTCAACCGCGCTCAACCCACTTTGGTCAAAGC
>JBILTQ010000528.1:0-3013 GCA_044371435.1 Pirellulaceae bacterium
ACCGGGGTGTGGCGTGGCCAGTGGTCATCGCGTCATCGATCTGAAACGGGTGGCAACCGGCTGGGATTTGAACATCAGGAATCTTCACACCCGGCAGCTGATCAGCAATCGCGCCAAGTTCATCTTCGTCGGGGCGGGGGGTGGCAGCTTGCAGTTGCTGCAGAAATCGAAGATTCGCGAGAGCCGCGGCTTTGGCGGTTTCCCGATCGGCGGTCAATGGTTGGTTTGCGACAAGCCGGAGATCGTGGAAAAGCATCAGGCTAAGGTTTATGGTCAGGCGTTGGGGGCAGCTCCGACCATGGCCGTGCCCCACCTCGATACCCGCGTCATCGATGGGAAGAAGTCGTTGCTTTTCGGACCCTACGCGGCTTGGACCACCAAGTTCCTCCATCGGCACGGGAGTTATGCCGATCTGCCGGGGTCGATCAAGTTGGATAACATGGCCTCGTTGATCAAGGTCGGGCTCTACAACCTGCCATTGGTCCGTTACTTGATCCAGCAAGGGACGCAAAGCATGAGTTCACGGTTGGCCGTCCTCCGCGACTTTTATCCAGAAGCCCGCGATGGTGATTGGCGGTTGATCGATGCCGGAATCCGGGTGCAGGCCATCAAGAAAGAAGATGGCCAGGCCGGGATCGTCCACTATGGGACGGAGGTTGTCACCGATGCCGACCGTACCATCTCCGCCCTGCTCGGGGCTTCCCCCGGGGCTTCGGTATCGGTCTATGTCATGCTGGAGGTGATCCGTAAATGCTTCCCGCAACTGTTGCAGAGCAGTGCTGGGCGAGAGGTGATGAAGGTCATGATCCCCAGCTTCGATGTCGACCTCAAGGCAGCCAGTGCCGAGGACTACTTTCAGCAACTCGATCGGCAGGCCGAACACGATCTATTCGGGGCCGACTGAACGGGGAGCAGGCAATGGCTTCGCTGGCCGGCTGTCTGCCGCAAGCCTGCAGCCGCCGCCAGTGCGGTGGTCGCGGGCTGGGAAGTCGCGATTCGCGCGGCAAGCGGGCAGGATGAATCATCGTCTTCACCTTGGCGACGATCGAGGGAAGCCGCGGTCCGCCCCGCAACGGTTGCCGGGCAAGCCTTGCTCGATCATTGGGTGTGCCGTTTGGCTTTGGATCGCCCGCCTCTCCAAATGTCATACTGCGGATCGGCATAACTGGCGAAGAAGTCATCGAGCTGCTGCGCCAGTCCA
This sequence comes from Pirellulaceae bacterium, assembly GCA_044371435.1. Classification (GTDB taxonomy): domain Bacteria; phylum Planctomycetota; class Planctomycetia; order Pirellulales; family Pirellulaceae; genus JAIYDQ01. The sequence goes on from JBILTQ010000528.1 coordinate 1,202, forward strand.
GCCCGGATACCTTCGGTTTGGGGTTGCCCGTAGAGGTTGAAGCGTTCGTGCGGGTCGCTTTGCATGTCGTAGAGTTCGTAGGGCCCTTCGGGATAGCGGGCCACATACTTCCAGCGGTCATCGCGGATCGCTCGGGTGGTCTCCATTTCGTAAAAGACTCGGTTTTGCCAGTCGGGCGGGCTTTGGCCCCGGAGCCAGGGGGTCAGGTCGCGCCCCGGCAAACGCGGTTGCTGCGGCAGGCGATCGCCGAGATGCAGGTAATTCAAGATAGTGGGGAGGAAATCGTAATTGCTCACTAGTCGGTCGTTGGTTTGGCCGGGAGCGATCCCACCGGGATGGCGGAAGATGAAGGGGATTCGCATCATCTCTTCATGAGCGCCTGTCGGCCGAAAATGGTCGCCCATCCCCCACATCCCGTTCTGGCCACCCATCCAGCCTTGATCCGAGGCGTAGACCACCAGCGTTTGCTCGTCGAGCTTCAGGCGTTCGAGGGTCTTCATGATCTCGCCGACCCCATCATCGACCCCGGCCACCTCGCAAGCCGTCCGCTCCATCGCTATTTGCGTGTTATGAAAAGATTTGTTGGCGAACTGCCAGGGATGCATGCTATCGACCGGGAAGCTGAGGAAGCGATGGTCGCGGTAGAGTTCGGCGTGGCGATTGCGGGCCCGTTGCTCCATCAGCTTGCCGAGAACGTACGGTCCGTTGTATGCCAGGTAGAGAAAGAAGGGGCGATCGCGATGCTCTTCGATGAATTCGACCCCTTTCCGGGTCCACAGGTCGGTGGTGTAACCGGCTTCGACACGCAGCTGACCGTCCTCGATGATTTTCTGGTCGTAAAATTCAGCAGTGCTTCCATCGGGCTTGGTGATCCAAGAACTGAAGCCTTCGGAGGGATGGAGGTTGTCCCCCAAGTGCCATTTGCCGCTCAAGCCGCAGGTATAGCCCGCCTGCTGGAGGATCTCGCCCAGCGATTGGAATTCCTGCAGCGTGTTGTAGGCTTCCGGGCCCATCATGTATTTAGGGTCGAGGAAGGAATGGACCCCATGCTGCGAAGGGATCAGCCCGGTCAGGAAGGTGGCTCGGGTCGGTGAGCACACGGGATTGCTGCTCAGGGCTCGATCGAAGCGGATCCCCTCGCGGGCGAGTCGATCGATGTGGGGCGTCTTGATATCGGGGTTGCCGTAGCAGCCCAGGGTCCAAGCCCCTTGATTGTCGGTGAGGATGAACACCACATTCGGCGAGCGAGCTTCGGTGGCAGCTGAGAGCCAAGCGATGAGGCCAGCGAGGAACGCGAACTGGAAGCAGCATCTGAGGGTCGGCATGGTATCAGCCTCGGCGAAGGATTTATGGTGAAAGACACATAAGCAAGTCGAGCGAACTCCTCGGCTCGTTGACCGTCCTCGACTTGGTCGGAGAACGTTCAAGCCAAGGCCGAGTCGGCCAAGCCAAGGCCGAGTCGGCTTGCGGGGGGGCGAAAGGTAGCCGGTAAGATCGAGTCCTCCCAGGGGCCATACTCGGCGGGAGCGTCGGCTGTTCGATGGCATCGGCCGGTACATCATTCAAACGTATCCCAGCAGCCAGGGAAAGAGTGGGGAGGGGAATCATCCACGAAGATTTTCGACGCAACGCGGACCAGTCATCGTCGCCGGATAGCCTCGGGGCAGGGAGTTATCTTCGCGGCAGTCGTAGAGCCAAGGGCTGCCTGGCTGAGGTGAGCATGGGGGCGAAAGCGAGCTCGGCCTACCGAGTTTCTCGGCTCAGCGGGCAGCTACCGGTTTAACATGCTCTTTGAAAAACTCGACAACCAGC
>JBILTQ010000189.1:0-10208 GCA_044371435.1 Pirellulaceae bacterium
CGCGAGCGGGCAGCGGCGTCCAGGGAAAGGACCGATAACCGACCGGGAAGGGGCGATCGTCCGCGATCACCCGTTTCTCAGGGCGGTTCTTTCCCTTCGCTTTCTTGCTTCGGTCGAGTTGGGGCTGGGAGGCCGCATCGGTCAACGCCTCAGCGCCGAAGACATCGTCGCGCCAGTCGGCTACCGCCTTCATCAGACGCTGGGCGATCGCGGGTTGTTGGTCACGGATGTCGGTCTGCTGTCCGGGGTCAGCCAGCATGTCGTAGAGCCCGCCTTGGGGATCCAAACGGAACTGCGGCGCCCGCACGCTGACCGAACCCCCATGATGGGAAAAGAGCATCCGTTCGGGCCAAGTCTTGGCTTGGCCGAAGATCAAGGGGCTGAGATCCTTGCCATCCAGCGGCAATTCACCGACTCGCGAGACGCCGGTCATCGCTAGCAAGGTCGGCAGCAGGTCGATGGCTCCGGCAATCTGCGAGACCACCTGGCCACTCTGGATTTTGCCTGGCCAGGAAATGAACAGCGGCGAACGGATGCCGCCCTCGTCGACCGTCCCTTTCCGCCCCTTCATCCCATCGTTCCACCGCCACGAGTTCGGGCCGTTATCGGAGAAATAGAGGACGATCGTCTGCTCCCGCAGTTGCAATTCCTCGAGTCGCTTCAAGACTCGTCCGACGTTGGCGTCCTGATTTTCCAGCATGGCATAAGCGCAACGCGTTTCGTCGGCTACCTCTTGGTCGGCCATGGTCGCGGCTTGTTTCAGCGTTCGATCCTTAAAATGTTCCCAGTTCGCCTCTGGTGCTCGCCATGGCGAATGCGGGGTGGTGAACGGAACGTAGCAGAAGAACGGACGCTGCCGATTGGCTTCGATGAATTCGATCGCTCGATCGGTGCACAGATCGACGATATAGCCGCGGTCGCGCACCATCTGGCCATTGTGTTCCAAGGGCGGGTCGATGTACTCGCCCCAGTGGCCCGAGGTGTGGCCATAGTACTGCTCGAAGCCGCGGGCCATCGGATGATAGGGCCATTGGCTGCCGTTGTGCCATTTGCCGAAGGCTCCGGTCGCATAGCCGGCTTGTTGAAAGGCATCGGCGATCGTCTTCTCGTCGAGGTCGAGCCGTTCTTGGCCGGTGGAAACACCGCGGACACCGCCTCGCGAGTGATAACGGCCGGTGAGGAATTCGGCCCGCGTCGGTGCGCACACCGAACAGACGAAATAGCGATCGAAGCGAACCCCTTGCTGGGCGATCGAATCGATGTGCGGCGTGCGATTGGTCTGGTTGCCATGGATGCTGTAGTCACCCCAACCGGCGTCGTCCGCCAGGAAGACCAGCACGTTGGGTGGTTGCTTGGCATCGGCTCGTCCCAGGGACAGGCATGAGCTCAAGGCACCAAGGAGGCTAACGCAGGCGAGAAGTCGAGGTGTCATGGGAAGGATCCAAAGGTTATTGTTCGCGTTTGGCTTGCAGGGTGACGGAGAGTTCCACCGGTTGGCCTTCGCGGAGGACGGTCAAAGGCAGCGGTTGATCGATAGGGAGTTGTTCGACGATAGCGTTGAGATCTAAAGGGGATTTCACTGTTTGCTCGGCAAACTTGACGATCACATCCCCCTTGAGGACACCAGCCTGTTCTGCCGGGAAACTATCGCGAAGACGGATGACCAGGGCCCCGGCCGGAATCGGCAATTCGAGTTGTTCCGCGATCTCCACCGGGACCGGCACGGTGGTCACCCCCATCGTCGCCCGGCGGACTTTGCCCTGGGTCGATAGTTCGCTGGTGATCCAGCGGACGCGGTTGACCGGGATGGCGAAGCCGACCCCCTGGAATTCACCGCTGGTCGAGGCGATGGCGGTGTTGATGCCGACCAGTTCGCCATCGAGGTTGACCAGCGCACCACCTGAATTTCCCGGATTGATGGCGGCATCGGTCTGGAGCAACTGCCCGGCCACCAAGCCTTGCATCCCGCGACCTTTGCCGCTGATGATCCCGGCGCTGACGGTCTGCTCGATAGCGAAAGGACTACCGATGGCCAGGACCCAGTCGCCGACCGCGATATGATTGGAGTCACCCCAGGTGATACTGGCGAGTTTCTTCGGGGCCGCGATCGAGAGGATGGCCAAGTCGCTGCTCGGATCCGAGCGGATGTCGGAACCCATATACTCGCGTCCATCCGGCAAACGGATCCGCACTCGATTGCATTTCTCTACCACATGATGGTTGGTCACAATCAACCCCTCGGCGTTGAGGAGGACCCCTGATCCGATGTTGTGGGTGGTCGTGACGTCTTCGCCGAGCAAATCCTCCAGCCCCAACTCCAATTTATCATCCTTCTCATCGACGCGGCGGGCGTAAACCGTGACCACCGAGGGGAGGGCCTTTTCGGCGGCCGCTCGGAAGGCTGCCGACAGTTCGCGGGCGCTGGCCGTGGCTTTGTCCGCGGCTTTGTCCGCGGTCGGTCCCAGCCTGTCTTGTTCGGCCATCAACCAGGGGCAACCGAGAGGCACGCCGAGCATGGCCATCAGCCCAAAGAAAATCATCGGTCTGGTCAACATTCAGAGACCTTCCATATCCGGGAACCATGATCGTCACCCTGAAACCAGCGACCCGGGCTTTCAGGGGAGGGAACGCGTGCTACAGTGTATCAAACTTCGCGGCTTTCGCGATAATACCATGGAATGCCTTGCCTCGCCGGTTGTCTATGCTGTCCCCAGTCACCGTGATTGAACATAAGCGCGACGGCCATCGCTTGTCCCGCGAAGAGATCGACTACCTCATCCATGGCTACGCCAACGATCAGGTGACCGATTACCAGATGGCTGCATGGGCCATGGCCGTCTACCTTCGCGGGATGGAGCCAAGCGAGATCGTCCATTTGACGGAAGCGATGATCGCAACCGGAGATCGGTTACAACCCATCGCGGGAACAGCGCGGGTCGATAAGCACTCGACCGGTGGCTTGGGCGATAAGGTCTCATTGATTTTGGCACCGCTCCTGGCCTGCGCTGGCGTGCACGTGCCGATGATCAGCGGACGCGGACTAGGGATCACCGGCGGCACGCTGGATAAACTCGAAGCGATCCCCGGCTTCCGCACTAACCTCAGCGATGCGGAGATCGAACAGCAGCTGCATGCGGTCGGTTGCGTCATCACCGGGGCTTCGCAGCGTTTAGTACCGGCCGATAAAAAGCTCTATGCCTTGCGCGACGTGACCGCGACCGTCCCTTCGATTCCTTTGATTACCGCGAGCATCCTTTCGAAGAAGGCTGCGGAATCGCTGACCGCTTTGATCCTGGATGTCAAGTTTGGCTCGGCGGCCTTCATGCAGTCTGAGGCTGAGGCTCGTGCGTTGGCCGATTCGCTGGTAAATACCGGTCGCCAGTTGGGGATGTCGACCTCGGCCCTATTGACCGATATGACGCAACCGTTGGGACGGATGGTCGGCAACGCCAACGAAGTCCATGAGTCGCTGGAAATCCTCCGCGGGGGCGGTCCGGAGGACGCGCGGCGATTGACCCTCGAATTGTCCGCTCGCTTGCTGGTCCAGGCCGGGCGGGCGACCGATATCCCCGCGGCGATGGTGATCCTGGAGGCTGCACTCGGTTCGGGCAAGGCCTATGAGCGATGGGAGCAGATGGTCGCGGCCCAGGGGGGGCGATTGGCCGAGTTGCCACCACTCGCGTCCAGCCGGACCTTGGTCGCTCCCCGCAGCGGATTTATCACCGCCATGCGTGGCCAACGTCTGGGACACGCCGTCATCGCCTTGGGGGGGGGACGCAAGTACGTCGGGCAGGCGATCGATCCGACGGTCGGTCTGGAGATGCTGGTCCGCATCGGCGAACCAGTGCACAGCGGCCAACCGCTGGTCACTATTTTTCACTCGGCCAACTCGGAACTGGCGGCTGCCATCGGTTGGCTCGAAGGGGCTTTGGACATCGGCGAGGCACCGCCCCCCGCGGTCCCGCTCTTTCAGGAACTCGGAAGGTAAGACCCAACGTGCCCTCTCCCGCTCATGTGGAAAAACTCCTGGCCGCTGCCCGCGCGGCTGCCCAGCAGGCGTACGCCCCGTACTCGCAATTTTCCGTGGGGGCTGCCCTGTTGCTTCCCGACGAGCGCATCCTGACTGGCTGCAACGTGGAGAACGCATCCTTCGGGCTGACGATTTGCGCCGAGCGCAATGCGGTGACCCGCTCGATTGCCGAGGGTTTTCGCTGCTGGAAGGCATTGGTAGTCGTTTCCCCAACCGGAGTCAGCCCATGCGGCGCCTGCCGGCAGTTCCTCAGCGAATTCGCCCCCAACTTGGAGATTTGGTTCGGGCATCTCGATCCGCAGCAGGCGGTTCACGGACCTGTCTCGCTGTGCGAACTCCTACCGTCCGCCATGCGTTTCCCCCACTAGATATCGCCCCGCCTTTTTTTTACCGATCGGGATCTTTCTTTCTCGGCTCGGCTCCTTCCCGTTGGCCGCCGCTGCTTGCCCACGCCGCTGCTTGCCCACGCCGCTGCTTGACAGGCCGCACCCGCCAAGTACATTTATTTCGAATTCAAAATAAATAGCCCTGGGGATCGATTCGCCAAGAATAAGGTATTGCCAATGACGACCAGCCACTCTGTTTCCCGCCGCCGTTTCCTCCAGCGTACACCGGCGGCCGTCGCCGCGGCCTCCGCGGTGACGATGGCCTCGCGGGTTCACGCGGCTGGTAGCGATGAGCTCAAGCTGGCTTTGATCGGCTGCGGCAATCGGGGAACCGGAGCGGTGGTCAATGCGCTGCAGGTCAAGGAGCCGGTCAAACTTTGGGCGATGGCCGACGCTTTTAGCGACCGGATCCAGCAAAGCCTTGATACCTTGGCCGCCGATCCGGCCAACCGCAAAGCCGAGATGGCGGAACTCCTGGCCAAGCGGGTCGATGTGGCTCCCGAGCGTCGCTTTGTCGGCTTGGATGCTTATCGTCAAGCGATCGACGAGGCTGACGTCGCCATCCTGACCGGGCCGCCAGGCTTTCGCCCGATCCATTTTGCTTATGCGGTAGAACGCGGCAAGCATGTCTTCATGGAGAAGCCGGTGGCGACCGATGCCCCCGGGATCCGCAGTGTGCTGGCGACGGCCGAGATCGCCAAAGCCAAAGGCTTGAAGGTGGGGGTCGGTTTGCAGCGGCACCACGAGGAGAAATATATCGAAACCATCCGACGACTCCGGGAGGGAGCGATCGGCGACATCCAGATGATGCGCTGCTATTGGAATGGCGGAACGATTAAGGTGCCTGTCCCGCACGCGGGATTGACGGAGATGGAGTACCAGGTGCGGAACTGGTATTTCTTCGCCTGGTTATCGGGCGACCATATCGTCGAGCAGCATGTGCATAATCTTGATGTTTGCAATTGGGTCAAGGGAAACCACCCAGCTTCGGCCATGGGGATGGGAGGGCGTCAGATGCGGACCGGTAAGGACTATGGCGATATCTTCGATCACCACGCCGTCGAATACACTTATCCCGACGGGATGAGCATGTTCAGTGTTTGCCGGCAAATCCCCGGCTGCGAGCCGAAGATCGGAGAATATGCGGTCGGCACGACAGGCCAAGCCGATATCAGCGGCGGGATCATCCGCCACCGCGATAGTCAGTGGAAGTTTCCAGCGGGAAAGTCGAGCCGCAACAATGCTTACCAGTTCGAGCATGATCATCTCTTCGAAGCGGTCGTCAAAGATACCCCTTACAACGAAGCAGAGAATGGGGCCATGGCCACGATGACGGCCATCCTCGGTCGCATGGCAACTTATACCGGGCGGACGGTCACCTGGGACGAGGCTTTCAACAGTACCAAAGCTCTCGGTCCCGACAAGTATGACGGCTGGGATACGATCCCGCGGACGCAACCCGATGCCGAGGGCCGCTACCCCTTGCCGCAACCGGGACTCATTCAGGACGTCTGACCAGTTGCGCGAGCGGTTGACCCGGGCCAGCTGGCTTCCCGCGGCAGGGAGCGAATCGATGAGCCGCCCACAAGCTTAGCCTGGTGATTGCGGCCGGTCAGTTGCTAGCCGGAGATCGTGAGGGGCGACTGGATGTTGCCTCGTTCCTCGGTGCGAGCGCTGGCTATGGCTGCTGCTGAGATGTCGACGGTAGCGATCCGTTTTGCTACGCACTCTCGGTGGATGGCTCTAGCGGTCGGCTGACGGGGTGCAGTCGAGCCAGGCAACTATCGATGATGGCCGCCAGCGACTGCACATGCGGTGATTGAACCATGCTGTGGTGCTGGCCGGGGGTGCGGTAGGTTTCCACCTCCGCCGCATATCGGTCCCAGCCACGATCCTCTGGTCCGGGAATGGCGATCGGCAAGTCCAGCGGTCGGATCAGGACGACCCGACCCGGATAGCTTTGCAGTCGATAGCGACTGCAAAGCTCGACATGCTGGGCGAACAGCTGTTTCAGGTCTTGAATCACCCGCTGCGCTAGCTCTTCGTCAGCATCGGCTGCCAACAACCCCAACTGCCGAGCATGCTGCCAAAGGAAGGGGAGTTGTTGGGCCTCATCCAGGCGGCTCAATTCTTCGAGCGTCAGTGGGATCCCGTACTCGGCGCCGGCCCGTAGGCCGTCGCTGGCTCCCTCGGCAAAATTGTTTTCAGGAATGGCACTGTCCAGCATGAAGACGACATCGACGCGTTCGCCCGCTTGGACCAACTGCTGGGCAACCTCGAAGGCGATCACTCCTCCCAACGACCAGCCGCCGATGGCGTAAGGGCCTTGCGGCTGGAGCGCGCGGATGGCGGTAACATATTCGGTGGCCATGGCTTCGACGCTGTCCGGCAAGCCTTCATCGGCGTAGAGCCCCCGAGCCCGGATTGCATAACATGGTCTGCCGGCTGCCAGGTGTTGGGACAATTCGCGGTAGCAGAGGACAAAGCCACCCGGTGGATGCACCAGGAAGAGCGGCGGTTGTTGGCCTAGCGGCTGGAGCGGTACCAGCAGCGGATGCAAGTTGGGGTGGGGATCTCCGAGATCGCTGGTTGCCAAATCACGGGCGAGCCACGAGCTATCGGCGGGCATGGTCCGTCGACCGAAGCGTTCCTCCAACGGTCGCGGGTAGAGTTCGAGCAGGCGGTCAGCCATTTGCCGGATATCGGCCAAGTCAAAAACCAAAGCTGTCGGGACCCGTACGCCGAGCCGTTGACTGAGGAGGGCCGTCATCCGCGCCGCCTGCAAGGAGGTACCACCGAGATCAAAAAAATCTCGATCGCGTTGTAGTTGAGGAATCCCTAAACACTCCTGCCATAACTCAGCCAGGTAATCTTCCAACGGATTTCCGGTGGTGGCGTGTTGCCCGCTCGGATGGAGAACGGCACCGATTCGTTTTTCCAGCAGTGGACGATCGACTTTACCCGACGCGTTTCGCGGAAAACGTTCGACGATCTCGATCCAGGAAGGGACTTTAAATGCCGGCAAGCGTTCGCTGAGAAAACGCCGCAGCCGCTCACCGTTCAACGCTTCGCCGGTCGGGTTGCCCGCAGGCTCGACGGCCGCTGTCAACCGAGCTTGCGCGGTAGCCGCCGCTTCGACCCAGGCGACCGCCTGACCGACTCCGGGATGGACCATCAAGGCCTGCTCGATCTCCGATAACTCGATACGGAAGCCGCGGAATTTTATCTGTGTGTCGCGCCGCCCCGAAAACTCCAAGAGCCCATCGCTGCGTTCACGACCAAAGTCCCCCGTCAAGTAGGCGCGATGGAGTTGCCCGCTGGCATCCCGCCAAGGAACAAAGCGTTCAGCGGTCAGCTCGGGTTGTCGGAGGTAACCTCTGGCCACGCCCGGACCGATGATGGCGAGCTCGCCGACAACTCCCCGGGGTTGGAGTTGCCGCTGCTGGTCGAGGACTAGCAGCGAGGTTTGACGGATTGGTCGACCCAGCGGGATCGGGCGATGATCTTCCGCATCGCGGACCTCCCAGGCCGCGCATTCGATCGCGGCTTCGGTCGGTCCATAGAAATTCCACAAGCGGATGGAGGTGCTTTCCAGGATCTGCCTGGCCAGACTTGAAGGCAAGGGTTCGCCGCCGCACCAGACCTGCTGCAGGTGGCGACAATCCTTGAAACGTGGATGAGCGATGATCCACGGCAACCAGCTAGGGAGGCACGGCAGGATAGTGATATCATCGGCGATCAGTCGCTCGAGCAGCCGATCCACGTCGCGGGCGGTAGGCTCATCGGCAATCACCACCTCGGCCCCAACCATCCAAGCGGCGAAGACGATACCGAAACTCGCATCGAACTGGTGCGAGAGCAGCAACAGGATACGATCGTGTTCATCGACCGGGAGGGTTTCCTGGCGCCAAGTCAAGGTGTTGACCAGGCTCCCATGTTCGATCATCACCCCCTTGGGGCGGCCTGTCGAGCCCGAGGTATAGATAACATAAGCCAAATCCTCAGGATGCAGCTCGGGTACAACGGCTGGTTCGCGAAGGGCATCGCGGCTGGTGGTGGCGGGCTCCACGGCGAGGAAGGGAACGGAGAACTGCGGTTGCCGCGCCTGTGGACGCTCCTGGCTGTCGGTAAGCACGAGCGTGGCTTGGGTCTCGGCGAGCACGGTATCGATGGATACGGCCGGCATCGCCGCATCGATCGGAACCGGGATGCGACCATGGAGCAGGCAGGCCCAGATGGCTAACCAGGCAGTTGCTCCACGTTCGGCAAGGATCGGCACCATCGCCTGTGGCTGGACCCCGCGGATGGTCAACTGCTGCGATAATTCCTGACAGGCGTAGTCGAGTTCGGCATAGGTCATCATTCGATCGCCAGCCCGTAAAGCCGGTCGATCGGCAAATCGCTCGACCGCCCCGGTCCAAGCCGGTACCACGGTCGACATCTGCCGAGGACAGACCGGCAACGTCCGTTCATTTCGCAACAGCTGTGACAAGCGGCGTGTCGGCTGTTCGACGACCTCTTCCAGGATCGTGGTGAAGGCCGCTGCCAAGGCTTGTGCACTTGCTTCCTCGAACAGATCGCGACAGTAGATCAGCATCCCGCCCAAGAGGTCCTCGCTGTGCTCCAACACGAATTCCAGATCGTGATGGCAGGTAGTCTGGGGTACGTAGAACGTTTCCTGCTGCAGCCCGGCAAAGGAGATCGGCTGCGGTTGCTGGGGGAAGAGCAAGCCGGCCAAACCCTGGCTGTGACGCAACTGGGATTTTTCGAAGGTGCAGGTGACTTGGAAGAGCGGGCTGCGGCTGGGGTCGCGGACCGGCCCCAGATCGCGGACGATCGAGGCTAAGGGATAGTCCTCGTGCTCCATCGCTTCATCCAATGTGTGAGCGACTCGCTGCAAGATCTGATCAAAGGACGGATCCCCTTCCAAGTCGGCAGCGATCGGGAGCATGTTGACAAAAAAACCGACCGTCTTTTCAAAGGCTTGCTGGCCGCGGGCCGCGAACGGGGTACCGATGAGGAAGTTGGTTTGCTGTGCATACTTCGACAGCAAGACTTGTAGGGCTGCCATCAACAGGGTGAAAGGTGTCACCCGCTGGCTGGCTGCCAGCGTCAACAGGCGATGCGACAGTTGCGCTGTCAGCGGCAAGGGTACGACCGCTGCTCGACCGGTAAAGATCGGCGGCCGCGAAAAATCGGTCGGCAACTCGGTGATCGTTGCAGCCTTGGCCAAGCGTTGCTGCCAGTAATCGCGGTGCCGGTCGGCGATGGGGCCGACCACGTGCGTCTGTTGCCGGGCGACAAACATCGCATAATCGCCGCTGAGGCTCGGTAAAATCACTGGATGGTCAGCAGCCAGGGCCGCATAGCGCTGACGCATCTCCTCGATGATCAACACCAGCGACCAGAAATCGACGACGATATGATGAGCGATGGCCATCAAGATCCAATCGTCTTCCGCCAGCCGATAGACCACCATCCGCAACAATGGTCCGTGCTGCAGATCGAAGGGACGACCGGCCTCTTTCACCAAACGTTGCCGAATCTCCGATAAAGGCACACCCACCCCTTCCTCGACGAGGAACTCGGGATCCAACCGCGCATGGCTTCGTTGGGACGGACCACCTTCACCATCGAAGAACGTGGTTCGCAGGGCCCGATGACGCTGGGTCAAATCGACCAGGGACTGCTTCAAGGCGGGCAGTTGCAAGGGTGACCGAACGCGGATCGGCAGGAAGGTATTGTAGGCCGTTGCTTGCGGATCACGCTGGTACGCATACCACAGTCCCTGC
>JBILTQ010000190.1:0-10198 GCA_044371435.1 Pirellulaceae bacterium
GGATTCAGCGGTAGCCGCGTGCATATCTCAAACCTAGCCTAGCTAAAAAGGAAAAGCTTCTAAAGGAATCGCCGGCCGCGTTTTACCAGACCCAGACGCGGCGATTCCTGTTACCGTGAATGTACCGTGCCTTAGAGTCGGACCGGAATCCCTCTCTTCTCCATGATGGTCTTGGTTTCATGGATTGTGAACTGTCCGTAGTGAAAAATACTGGCTGCCAAGGCCGCCTCGGCATGACCGAGGAGAATAGCGTCGGCGAGATGATCGGGATGTCCAGCCCCGCCGCTAGCGACCACCGGAATCCCCACCGCATCGGCCACCGCCCGGGTAATCTCCAGATCGTAGCCGTCCTTGGTCCCGTCGCGATCCATACTGGTCAAAACGATTTCGCCTGCCCCGCGTTGCTCGACCTCTTCCGCCCAGGCCACCGCCTCCAGACCGGTCGGCGTTCGACCACCATGGATATGGACTTCAAAGACCGTCCGGCCGTCCCGGATCACCCGTTTGGGATCGATGTTGACGACAATGCATTGGGAACCGAAACGGTCGGCCGCCCGTCGGATCAGGTCGGGATCCTTGCAAGCCGAGGAATTGAGGGAAACCTTATCGCAACCGGCGTTGAGCAAGTTACGGATATCCTCGATCGAGCGAACACCGCCCCCGACCGTCAACGGCATGAAAACCTGCTCGGCGGTACGGCGGACGACCTCCAGCATAATGTTGCGGGCTTCGTGGCTGGCGGTGATGTCCAGAAAGACCAGTTCGTCCGCCCCCTCGGCTTCATAGCGGGCGGCCACCTGCACCGGATCGCCCGCATCGCGAAGATTGACGAAGTTCGTCCCCTTGACCACCCGCCCCTCATGGACATCTAAACACGGAATGACCCGCTTGGTAAGCATGCTGGCCTTTGAACGAAGGAAGGGGGAAAGTGAAAAAGGCGCAAGCCTCGAAGCCGGTCAGGATCGCGACGGTGCAATTCTAGTCGGATCCACCCCGGGGACTACCCCTGTGGTTCGCTTGCCGAAGCATTCACCACTCGGTGAACCGCCTAGCCTAGAAGCTCTTCGACAAACTTCAACCGCACTCCGCGCACCCGCTCATAACGATTGCGTAAATCATTGAGTTGCCCGGGGCTAGGCTTTGCCCCTGTCAGCAACCGGTGAACCTCGGCGATGTATAGGTCGCGGTTGCGACGCTGCCGCTCCCACAATTCGGTACTGCTGAGGATCCCCGCCTGAATATTCTTTAGATTCTTGCCGCGATTGAGGTCCGCCAACCAGAACTCGACTTCCAGCAAACGCGGCGATCGGCCGAGGTAGCTTTGAATCCATTGCACAATCTGATCGCGCGGCGCTAGCCCACCCGGGGTCGTTGTCCCCCCCAGCCCTCGAGCAGTCAGGATGAGGTCGACAACCTGGTCGCGATCGACCGTCGCCAACGGGACCGGCGACGGACTATGCAGCAACAATTGACCGAAATTTTCGACTCGGGCATCGACCGCGTAACGATGGCCGGCGGACAACGCCGGCAACTCTAGCCGGAAGGGGCGGGGAAAGCCACCGGCGGCTGGCAATTGCGTCTGCCCAATCACGACATCGCGCCATTGGGGTTGGGTAATATCCATCAAGCGAACGGTAACAACCGCGGTGGGGGGGATGGCTGTCGCTTCCTTGAGCAACAGCCGGCCGGTCACCGCGCGACTGGCCACCGTTCCCCCGAAATAAACTGGGATATTCAGCAGCCGACCATCACGACGATTGCGAACCAGCAAGGCGACCTGGCCGTTCCCTTGAACACGGCGAGCGATTTCTTCCCCTACGTCGTAAAGGCGATCGCCGACGTACCCGACCTGATAGCCGGCCACATTGATAATGATGTCGCCTGCCTCCAGACCAGCGCGCTGCGCGACCGAATTGCTTTGGATGCTAACGAGCTCAACGCCGGTATCGGTGTTGCGAACCTGAACCCCCAGACGATAGCCTTGAGGGGCTACGGGTGGCGGCAGATAACGCGGGTTTGCCACCCCTGCCCCCGCAACGCTCCCCTCATCGCGAGACCGTATATCTTGGGCGGCAACCGCGGCACAACAACCCAGGCCAGCCAAGCCCAATCCCGCGAGATAAACTAGGAACACAGCCAAAGAAGAAGAACGCAGGTACCACATGAGCGAGGCTCAATCCAAGCTAGAGTGAAGACAAATACCCAAGGCAATCCGACAGCATCAACGCTCCACCGACCAGCCAAGCCGCTCCTGCTGAGCATAGATCTCGGCCCGCGTCAGCGGCTCCAAGCTGTCCTTGGCCATATCTAACTGTCCGGAATAACTGAGGATGTAGGCGACTACCTCGCGAAACAATACCGGCCAATCTCCATCGGCTGGCACCGCCAAGACCATGAACAAAGGGCGGTAATCGGGAGTTCGCTCCGAGCCGCGGACGGCGTCGGTTGCGGGTGAGAAGGCCGCGGGCAAAACGAGCGGGAGCTTCTTAACCCCCGGCCACTGACTATGAGCGTCACTCACCAAGCCCAACCCGCCACGGTCCGCCGCCACCGCCTCGCCGACCGCCGCCAGGTTCGGATACTCGCGAATGGTCCAGGTGGCGGACGCGTTTCCGTCCAGCAGGTGGTCGAGATGCCAGCGGGTACCTGATCCCAATTCCGGCGCGTGAACAACCAACGGGACCGCCTTCCAACCATCTGCGAGACTCAAGCGACTCCAGTCGGCGACCGGCATCCCGGCCGAAGTCGCATTCGCCGTCGTGGATCCCCCCTCCGCCGGACGCGAGCCCCTATCGGCTTCGCCACCCATCGGCCCGAGGATCCCCTGCTCGGGCGTCCACGCTAACTCGCTGATCGGATTGGACTGATGAACGACCCAAACGAGCCGGTCGAAAGCCATCGGGATCACCCACACGCGTTTCCCAAGCTGCTTCTCGGCCGCGGCGATTTCCGCTTCCTCAAGCGGACGACTCATCAAGGCGACATCGAACTCGCCTCGAAGCAACCCCTGCCAACCTTCCTCGGATGTAGAACTTGTTATCTGGCTCCTCACCGCTGGATGGATCGCGGTGAAACTCTCCATCCAGTAAGCAGCCGCCTGCTGCAATGTCGACGAACCGCCTAACCTCAATTCCCCCTCGACGCTTGGCTGCGGCTGATAACTCAACGAGGCTAAAGACGACAGGGGACCGGTTGGAACCTCTTGCCCCTGCAGTCGACCTTCCGCGAACAGTCCAAGCAGGCTCAGCCCGAGCCAACCATGCAGGAACCAATTCGTTGACATGCCGGGTAGGTTTTTCTTCATGCGTGGCATCGAGGTGGTCCTTCGCTCGCCAAAGCTTTCCAGGTGACAGGGGGAGCATGCCTTGCTGGTCAAGGCAAGCTTTCCTGATTGCTGCACGGATGCAGGTGACGCAAACGCCCCGCCGTGATTAAGCGGAGCGCGGCGCATTATAAGAAGTATGATCGGAACCGGCGAGGAGTCCTCCCGGGGAGCCCGAGACTGCCTCGCGAAGCAGGGCAAGGATCCGCACGATAATCCGCGGCGACCAGTTGTTGGTGGTATTATGAAGAGTTATTCATCGCTTTCCGCCCAACAATCCCAAGTGTCGACCGGATGCCGCCTCGCGGTTTGCCTGCCGCTGAGGCCTGATTGTCTTGCCTTTGGTCGGTTCCAAGCAACCGCCTTCGCTGCGACCATGGAAGATCACCGTCGGCCGTGTCTTGATTGCGCGGTCCGTTGAAAATTGATATACTCAGGGCCCAACGACGTCCCTCTCTCCCCCGCCTTTGATGGATTCATGATGCCGCGATTTCCTTCCAACACGTCGGTATCGGTCGCTTCTCGCATCGTTGCCTTCCTGCGGTTCGCCCTTTCGCTACCTGCCCGCCCTACCGCATATGGCTTCCTCGCCGTGGGGATCGGTGGTTGCCAGTGGACTTTGGCGATATGCCTGCTGGCCGAGGATTGGCCGACCTTTCGCCACGGGAACAGTCGCCGAGGCTCGACCTCGGAGGTTATCCATCCCGAAGCTCAACCGCGTTGGGTCTATCGCACGGCGGTCCCGCCGCAAGCGGCCTGGTCGGCCGGAGAAGGACGGGTGATCGAAAACCATCTGATCGGGAACCTGACTCGCTACGATGATGCTATCCATCCAGTGATCGCCGGCCAACGAGTCTATTTTGGCTCGTCCGTCGATCACCATCTGCATTGCTTGGACCTGGCCACCGGCCAAGAGCTTTGGCGTTTTGCAACCGACGCCCCTATCCGGTTGGCGCCGACCTTCGCCGAGCAGCGAATCTATTTCGGGGCTGACGACGGGCATGCGTATTGCCTGTCGGCGGACGATGGCCGGCTGATCTGGAAACTCCGGGCCGGGCCGGCCGATGAATGGCTTATCGCGAGGGGCGAGATGATTTCTCGCTGGCCGGTGCGCACCAGCATCCTGGTCGAAGAGGGGGTGGCTTACTTCGGGGCCGGGATCTTCCCGCACGAGGATGTCTTCCTGTATGCGGTCGATGCCAACGATGGAAAGTTGTTGTGGCGGCAAAGTAATCTCAGCGCGCTCGATGCCGGCCGCAATGATTTGTCACCGCAAGGGTACCTGCTAGCCAGTCGCGATCGCCTCTTCGTCCCCTCGGGGCGTTCCTTGCCAGCCGCTCTCGATAAAAAGACCGGTGAACTGCTCTTCAAGCGGACGCATTCGTGGCGCACCACCGCGGGCGGGGTGATCGGTGGTGTTTACGCTTTGTTGGCCGACGAACAGCTCTATACCAGCGGTCCCCATCATTGGCTGGCGATCGATCAGGCCGATGGCGATGTCGGTTTCGGCTGGTTTGCCGGGCGCCAGATCGTAGTGCAGGGGGACGATGCCTTCCTTGCTACCGGGCAGACCTTAGCCAAGCTGGATCGGCTGGCCTATGCGGTCAATAGTCGCCGCCGTCATGAACTGGAGATGGTCATCTATGATGCTTCGCGCAAGATCAGCACGGAACCCGATCGCGCGGTCGAATTGCGTCGGCAAATCACCGAGGCCCAAGCCGAGCTTAAGAAAATTGCGATGGTCGGCATCACCTGGCAGCAGGCCGCCGAAGACGATGGGTCGCTGATCGCTACCGGGGATCGCGTTTTCCTGGGTGGCAAGCAGCGGGCTTGCGGCTACGATGCCGAGAGCGGCGAGCGAATTTGGGAAACCTCCATCGATGGCGAAGCCAGCGGCCTGGTGGCGGGCAACCAACACCTTTTGGTCAGTTCTACCTCGGGCAGCCTGTATTGCTTCGCCTCGAGCAGTAGCACAGCCCAACCGCTGGCTACCGTCGCTTTGCCACCATCGACCTCGCCGGAAACAGCTGCACCTTTTCCCTCCGATGAGAAGTCAGCCGCCTACGCCAAGGCTGCGGAAGAGATCCTCGAGCAAGCAGGGAGCCGCCGCGGCTTCTGCTTGGTCGTGGGCAACGAGGATGGTCGCTTGGCCTATGAACTAGCGATCCGCAGCCAGCTGAAGATCTATGCCATCGAAGCAGACGCGGCGAAGGTCCAGCAAAGCCGCGAGCGCTTGCAGGCGACTGGACTTTATGGAAATCGCATCGTCATCCATCAAGGCCCGGCGTCCGCCCTTCCCTACGCAAACTATTTCGCCAACCTGATCGTCTCCGACACGTATTTGTCGACCGGCAAGTTGCCATCGCCCGCGACCGCCTGGTCGCGCCACCTCAAACCGCTGGGTGGCAAGCTGATCCTTGGGCGACTGGCATCGGAATCCGCTACCGCGGCGACCGAGAACAGCGGCCCCCCGTCTCCACGAGAAGAGCTCGAACTAGGCCTGGAGGGACCGACCACGACCAGCCAGCCCAACCCAGGCTGGGTCGCCGTTACTCGCGGTGCTTTGCCGGGAGCCGGGGATTGGTCGCACCAGTATGGCAATCCCGCCAACACCGGGGTGATCTCCGAAACGCGGGTCAAATCGGGTTTGGGGGTGTTGTGGTATGGTGATCCAGGTCCGGGTGAGATGGTTAATCGCCATGATGGGGCTGTGGGACCGCTGGCCACCCATGGCCGTCTTTTTGTTCAAGGTGAAACCACCATCCTCGCCTATGATGCCTACAACGGTCTGTTCCTATGGAAGCATGAGAATCCGAAAGCGCTGCGGACCGGGGTCTTTCAAAACAACAACCCTTCGAACCTGGCCGCCAATACCGAGCGTCTCTTTCATTTCGTAAAGGACGAATGCCTTGAACTGAATGCCGCCAGCGGCGAGGTTGTCCGCACCCACCGCTTGCCGGCGGCGTATGACAACGGCGAGTTCGAATGGGGATACCTGGCCACGCAAGGGGATTACTTGTTCGGCGCAGCCACTCGCCGCAAGGAATTGGAGGCCAAGCAGCGACGGCGAGGCAAGACCACCGAGGACGCCACCGACGGACTGTTCGCCATCGATCTCCGCACCGGACAAGTCGCCTGGAGCTATCAAGGCCAGAGCATCTCCCACCATACGATCGCCATCAGCGCCGATGCGGTTTACTTTATCGATAGTTCCATCACTAGCGAGCAACGACTGGCGATTCTGCTGGAGGACAAAACTCGCTTGCAAAATCTCCCTGTCGAGGAACAGCAGCAAGCCGAACAGCGAGCGTTGGCGACCGATGTTCGCCGCGCCGTGGCCTTGGATATCCATACCGGGCAACCGCGTTGGAGCGTGGCGGTCGATGTCACCGATTGCAGCGACATCGGGGCCGGAGGCGGCAAGCTGTCGTTGCTTTATCAAAACAATGTCCTGATCCTGGGCGGCGCTAACGCCAATGGACACTACTGGAAGCAGTTCGTCGCTGGCGAGTTCACCCGGCGGCGGATGGTAGCCCTGTCGGCGGCCGATGGACGGAAACTCTGGGCGCGAGACGCCAACTACAAGGGACGTCCGATCACCATCGGTGATCGAGTCCTGGCTGAACCTTGGTCCTACGACCTGTATACCGGCAAACAACAGATGCGGCAGCATCCGCTGACCGGCGAAGAAGTTCCTTGGAGCCTGATGCGCACCGGTCATCACTGCGGCGTGCTCACCGGTTGTGATTCCGGGATGCTCCTGTTCCGTTCGGGGGATACCGCCTTCTATGATCTGGAAGCCGATGTCGGTGTCCAGCATTTCGCTGGCCACCGCTTAGGCTGCTGGATCAATGCCATCCCCGCCAATGGCCTGGTGATGATCCCGGAAGCTAGCGCGGGCTGTGTCTGCCAATTCTCCATTGCCTCCACGATCGTCATGGAACCCAGGGCGCCGCGTCGCGAGTGGACGATCTCGAGCGCGGTCGGAATGAAGCTGCCGGTGGCTTCGATGGCCATTAATTTTGGTGGTCCCGGCGATCGCAAGGATGCCGACGGTACCTTGTGGTTATCGTACCCTCGACGTAAAGCCTACCAGGAAACCGCCCTCGATTTGGCCTTGGACCTGAAGACCGAGTTCGCCAGCAGCGGCAAGTATGCCGGTACCAGCGATACCGCGGTCCAAGTCCTCGATGCCGATATCCCTTGGCTGCATACCACCTGGGCGGCTGGGCTGAAACGCTTCGAGGTCCCCTTGCTCGGGCCTGAAGACCCGCCAGCCGATTACCGTATCCGTTTTCATTTTATCAATGATGCAATCACAGCATCGGAAGCTGTCGCTTTCGATGTGAAACTGCAAGACGAAGTGGTCGCCAGCCAGGTATCGCTTCCGGCGGGACAACCGAACGAGGTCGTCACCAAGACCCTCGAATTCCCGAAGGTAAGGGTCACCGATCAACTGAAGGTCGAATTCGTCCCGCACCAAGGCTCGCCGCGGATCGCTGCCTTCTATCTCGAACGGCTGGAAGACTAAAGCCAGACGCTAGTCGATCCTCCCCTACGCTAAGCTTTGGAACAGTTCGCTGAGAAACGGGCTGGGTCTCGTGGGGAGCGACGTTTTGCGATGCGGCCAACTCACGCAGAGACCTCGGAGCTTCTCGAAGTACTCTTCGCCGGCAGAATGCCGCGCGGCTACCAGCGATGTGCGCTGCTGCGTGGCTAGGGACCATGTTTTCGTTACCATCGCCTGACTGCCGATCATCGGCAGCCGAGAGGCCGAGAATCTTCGCCCCCGAGGATGACTCGATGTTCGGTGGCGCAAGTATTCCACCAGCAATTGAAGAGTTCCCGAAGTATCCTCTCGACGATCCCACTTACCGCCAATGCTCCAGGTACCTTCGAGCAAGCCGCGTCCTGCCCCCAATTCACGACCACGCTGCGGCTCTTTTCCAACCAAAGAGAGATCCGCGGGACTCCACGAACGCGGGCTGCACCGCGTTGACGAGGTGATTGCAAGATATTTGCATCGCGGTCGCTCCTTTTTACGACGATAGCCGCGGTCGATGCTCGTCGCCGGTGGCAAAAGCGACGAGCAGCCTCATCTTGTCTATCTTGTCTTGCATCACACCAGAACTAGGGGGAGCACAGCCAAGTCACACCTCAAGATGGGTGGGGAGGATTGTCCGAACCAGCAAAATCTTGGAATAAATAACGATTTTTAGCTGTTGAAAGCCGTCGCGGCTTGTTAGCTTTCGAGTACGGCGAGGGGCATCGGGCATCTGGGGAAACGACTGGCAGGAAGGTCGTGCAGGCAAACGAGCTCTGACTCGCTGGTTTCTTTGCTAGGGGATAGGCAACATGAAGAGGCACTTGAGAGGTTTGCGGGGGCTTTGGCTGACCGCGGGTATCCTGGGCTTGGCGAGCGATGATCGCGTCCAGGCGGAAATTGTGGCGGTGCAGTGGGGTGGGCCCTACGTCGCTGCCTCGACGGAATTCGCTGATAGCGATCCGCTGAAGACGGGTCCGAGCGATATCTACGGTGATCCAGATGGGGTATTCACCTTGGGAGCTGACAGTGTTACTGGCCGCGCATACCGTGCGACCCCTTTTAGCCCCAGCCCGCTGACTGGCTATGCTGGAACCAGCGCGACCTTCTATGGGGGTGGGATGGTGACCCGGAGCAACTCGTTGGTCAACGACGGCTTCAATGAATTGAACGTTCTCAATCAGGGAAGCAACGATTCCTATCACTTCCACGTCGATACGGGCGGAAGTCTCCACACCTTCCACGTGTTGACCTTCTGGGACAAGGCCGATTTTCTCAATAGCTTGAACTTGGCTCCGACCCTTACTTTAACTCCGGGCGGCCAATTCAGCTTGACGACGGCTCAGTCTGCCGGTCATCACAACGACGAACTGCTGCGGTGGGTGGTGCGGGACGGTTCGCAGCTCTATGTTTCCGAGGCGACCTCGTTGCTTACGAACAATACTACCGTCAACGTCCCGTATTCGTCGCTCGCCAATTGGAAGCCGTATTCGCCCAACCAGGTTGCGGGGGCAGCGACCATCAGCGACATGCTATCGCTGGACTTCGACGAATCTCCTGGCGGTTTTTCGCCACAGACCTTTAACAACGTGACTGGTCTTGGCTTCTACATCGAGCATGAGGCGAGCACCGGTCCGGCGCACGTTCACATCGAAAGCTTCAGCGCCACTGCGGCCGTGCCCGAGCCATCGGCTTGGGCGTTGACCCTCCTTGGGATGCTCGGCCTGTTCCGAAGACGCCAGCGGACGTAGCTTCCTAGTCAGCTTCGCCGGTCGAGCGAACCAAGACGAGGCGAGGGAGTGCAGGTGCTTTCCTCTTCTCCTCGAGCCCCACGGATGAGAGGTGGGGAGGAAGAGGCAGTTGCTGGTCGGGGGACAACCGGCATCGCCAAGGTAAACTAGATCGGCTTGCCAACTCCGCGGCAGCCTATCCGAGCGGCGAGTTCGCTAAGGCTGTTCGGTAGATCCGCGCAGGGTCTTCTCAATCCAACCCTGCAGTTCCGTAGCATCCATCGAACCGATTTCCTGACCGATGATCTTTCCTTGATGAAAGATGAAGGAGTGAGGGATGCCGCGGACTTGGTAATGCGAGGCGAGTTGCCGCTGGCGGTCGACATCCACGCGAACAAACTTGATCTGGTCGGCCACCTTGGACTGCAGTTCATCCATCGATGCATCCAACTGTTTGCAAGGCCCGCACCACTCCGCGCCGAATTTCACCAGGACCGGCCGTGTTTCGCCGACAACTTCGGCCTGAAACCAATCATCTCCCGCCGGCTCGATGTTGGTGCTCGCAACTCGTGGTCGATTTATCCAAACGAAGCCCACAATCAA
>JBILTQ010000288.1:0-7330 GCA_044371435.1 Pirellulaceae bacterium
GACTCGCATAAATCATCTGCTTTCAGAAAAAAATACAGAATCGTTCCCTTCTTAGCCAGCCGCACCGCATGATTCCTTGCATCGCTGTCGCACCGATTCACCTGCCTCAGATTCCTCCAGGACCTTCGCCTGGTATGCATCGGGAAACCGTTCTCTTTGCTTATCCCTGCACCTCAACTCAGCACGGCTCCCTGGGCCAAGCGTTCAGCCATATCCCAACCTTCCTGATCATCGATGTCCATCGATTCGATACGAGGCGTGACAAACATTTTAGGACGGTGTCCAATCCTCGCCTGAGCAGCCTTAAAGCTTGACCGGTCAAAGATATAAAGGTTTGAATTCTCTTCATACCAAGGTTCAAGATCCTGCGTGCGGATCAAATGATTGGGATCGTGATTGACTGGTGATCCGTCAGCTCGATAGAACCGAGTCTGAAAGAAGTTCACCGTAAACAGACTGTCGGCGGAGTCGTCACGGAGACATTCACGATAGCTTTCGAGCGCTGATTGGATGGTTTTTGCACTCAGTAGAGGATTCGTCGTATGGGTCATCAGATACTCGCGACTTTCGATCGCTGCGACATCATCCGCCAAGACCCGGTTCATACTCACCAGATCACCGCAAATCTCCGGCTTGCGATCCCGAATCAAAACGCGTTCCTGATCGACTAGCCCATGTTCCGCTAATATCTGCCGCGCATCGGTATTGATGACGATCAGCTCGATCTCTAAAACCTCCAACAAGCTCTCAAGGATCCAGCGGAAAAGTGGCTTGCCGGCAAACGGCCGAAAATTCTTTCCGGTAACCCGCGCACTGTGGGCTTTCATCGGCAATAACGCTACCGTTCGATACCGTCTCATCATCGTTCAACTGTGATTAAAACTACTCGGAAACTCAACACGTCCATTCACGATTTCTATCGGTCTTGCTACCGTAATTGCGACCATCCCAAAAGGCAAGGATTTCTCTTCCGCCCATGCTTCTGGTCGGTAAAGCTAGTTCACTTTTTCACGACCGCCCTCAGCATCGAGACCAATAGCCCAAAGCGACGGAACCTACGAGTTGCAGGCAAGCCGCGGGGAGGAAGACGTCCTTCTCGAATGCCCATATGCCCTGCCGCAACGACTTCAAGGAGTAGCGGGTTGCCTGCCATGAAAAAAAGACAGCCATCGACACCAGCAGCCCGACCGCAAACGCATACCCGCCCAATCGCGGGCTCAAAGCAATACTCAAGACAATGGCAATCAAACTCGACCAACCATTCAACCAGTGCATGATGATGTCATTGGTGGTGCTATAAATCTGGATATGCATGGCCCCTAAACGTTCAAGGAGACTGGCCGCTCCCAGGATCAGCCAGAAGTCAGTCTCGGGGAAATCGATTTGACTGCCGATCCAAGGTAACCCCAGGCTGGCTACGATGGGAGCGAGAAGAAACAGAATCACAAAGGTCAGGTAAGAGACCCGCATGCCACGTTTTGCTGTATTCACCATCGACTTCAAATCGCCCTGGGCACGCATCATGTTGAGTGAAGGTATTCGACTGTAAAAAGGTGGACGGCAAAACTCGCTGATGATATTCATCACCCGCATCCCCAGCAGCAGCTCCGCCAAAGCTTTGGTTGGCAGTACCTGCGCGAACCATAAGCTGCTGACCACCGGAATGCTTGCCGCAGACATGATGCCGACTGCTGAACGCCATGCAGTCGGCCAAATCACCCGCATGATCTCGCGATTGCTACCGCCGCTGGCAAGGGGTATTCCCAAGGCTCGTGCAATGGAACCCGCCAGCCAACGTAATCGAACAAAACCTGCCACTTGCCAAAGTTGGTTCACCACGATCAAAGCGAGGAGGTCCCCATGCAGCAACAGAACCAACGCCCCGGAAAGCGAACCACCGATAGCAAATAAAGCTGCCCAGCGTTGCTCCAAGGCTAGCTTGTCTACCCCTTGCAAGAAGGCATTGAATTGCAACGAATAGATCACCAATGGGCTAACCACGACCACAATCCCCCAGGCTAACCAAGCTCGCCCTGGATCCGCTATTTCACTGATAGGTTTCCGCAAACCGAATCCACCGAGGACCAGAGCCAAGGGAACACTGAGCAGTGCAAGGGCCAGAAAAAGTCGTTGCATAGTTGCAAGCAAGTCACTCATCAATGGCTTATCGACCACGACCAAACCCGACCTCGGACGCCACTCTTCGTAGTGCCTACCCAAGCGAGAAAGATCCGCTCCCGCCCAAACGTAATTGATGATCCGGGCAAAGGTATGAACAAAAGTTCCACTGACGACAAGCTGAATGGAAATCACCGAAGAAAACAGGTAGAAGACGGCGATTTCGGCGGGCGAGAATTCGTGCAAGACTAAAGGCAATATCACGACAAGTGAGAAAATTCGAGCTGTCGTATTGAGCCACGACATCAAGACTGGGGAATGCCAACAGCGGCGCAACCATTCGCTATCGATCGAATCCAGGCTGACTGTCCTCATCGACCGCTGACTACGCTTTCTACCCGGAAATATTTTAAAGGACGGATCATCACTCTCAACTGTATTCCTTCAATGGACATCCCTTCGACCGATCACAAGAATGGTAGTCCACCGGCAGAAACTCCATTCTCCCGGGTGACCAGCCTATCCACCGCTGCAGGAAACCGAAGCCCTTGGCAACCGGCGGAAGCTTGACCGGCAACTCTCCGATCCTCGGTAAATCTCCTCCACACCTTCGGTGTTCAGTATTTACTATGACCTCGATTTCGCAACAGGAAAACCATGATTTTCCCTACCGCCCAACCATCCTGCGATCGAAGCCCTTAACGCCATTTCAAACTCCCTTGCGACAAGTCCCCATGTCGCTCAAAGCCTGACCTTAACCGGCTTTGAGTTTCGCATCGCTGGCGTTGCGATTCGTCAAGCGCGCCATCGTCTCGAACATCGCTCGCCCTGCCGTATCCCAGTTCAGGCATTGCTCGAAAAACCGGTAACTGCTCAAGGATAACCTCCGGTATTCATTCCCATCCGAGAGGCAACTCTGGATGCAAGCGGCATAGTCCTTCGCCTCTTGGTTAGCCGCCAACAGGAATCCATTGGTTTGATGCTTTACCATCGCCGATACCCCACCTGTATCTCTTGCAAGCGATGGCATGCCGTGTGCGCTGGCTTCGGCATACACGATTCCAGCACATTCTGCTAACGACGGAACAATCAAGAAATGGCTCTGCCTCCATAATTTTTCAAGCACCACCTGATCTGCCTTACGATCCTTGCTTAGAAAACCGTAATTACGGATAAAAGGCAATTCCAGTTCCCTAGGTATCCGCTCGAGCCCTACGAGATGGAGAATGGTCGGTTGTCCCCGCTGATTCAGGATGCGAGCGACATCCACCGCCATCGCCCCTCCTTTCCGAATGAAATCCACACCGACGAAAAGCAGGTGACAAATCGAAGACGGCTTAGCTGCGACCCACTGTGTGACCTGCTCCACGGAGGGTATTTGCTCCAAATTAGCACCAAAAGGAACGACACGAATTTTTTCGGAGGGAAGCTGATAATCCTCGATGGCCGAACGAGCAGCCCATTCCGAAGCATAAAAGGCAGCATCTACTCGTCCCAGCGCGAGCCGCTCCATCTTTTCGCCATCCCGTCGCGTACGCCGGCATAAGTTCGAGCACTCGCGATAGTAGTCGATAAAGCAATGGAAAGTCGCATCGCAATAGATGAACTTGGGGAGCGGTACTTCCAGATAGGCCAACGGCAAACTCGATGGCGCAAATATCGCCTCCGTATCCGGCTCGATTCGCGACTGAATAGCTAGCGCGTAGCGTCGCAATAATTTCTCATCGCGTGACGGATGAAAGCGTCGACCGATCGCTCGATAACCGAGCTTGACCCATCGTAATTGACGCAGGCGAGTCTGCGCCGAAGCATCGCTCATCAGATCATCGATCGCGTACAAGTTGGAGGAATACCGTTCCAAAGCACGTCGGATAAAGAAGTTCAATCCCGACCAGCCATGGATGTCTTGCGAATCGCGATCGCAAATATATGCAATCTTCACCGAACTGCCCCTGCCCTCGCTTACTTGACCTGCCAATCAATTCCCGTTCTGCGATGATCTCTAGTCTTGGCTACCTCCTTGACAAAGGCAATGCTTATCTCTGAAAAATCAGGGAACGGGTGGAGTCGCGGACCCCTCATCCCCCCGGATAGCGGCAGGGCAAGGAAGTTGGCTTCCCCTTGACTGGGGGCATTTCGATCAGGCGGTCCACCTCGCAACGAAGCAAGCCACCAAGATGGGCGAGTCTACCCCTGCTCTGGCTTGTTACCGGCAACCAGCTAGCGCTCCCAATCGCCCTGGGGACCAACAGTCTATGGAAAGCTTAGATCCTGCCTTCCGACCATCGAGGATGCTACGACATCCTTGGCGATGCCGGGCATCAAGGCCTTCGATCCGATCGATCGCCAACCCACGATCCACCGCAGCCAGGCTCCCCACGCGAAAGCAATGGCCAAGCTGATTGGTCTCTCTGCGCCTGAGGGATCGGCGATTGCGATCTTTGCGGATCACTTGCCATCGCCGCCACCCAGTAAGGGTCGACGATGTATTCACCCTATCTCATCCGCATCGCGATCCCACAGTCCTTGCACAAAGACTTTATCCACCAAGACCGACTGGAGCACATAGTGAAGGGTGCTATCGTCCAGTATCTCTTCATATCCCCTTTCGGATTCAGGTTCCGAAGATAACTCGTCTGGATTGGAGAGGTCGGAAGCCAAGGGGGCGCCGGACCGAACGATCCCCGACACTGGCAAGGGATCGACCTGCGCCCGATCCTCGCCAGCCATGATGGGACGATGGTCGGAGACTGACCAAGCGAGTCCACCTGAGCCTCGCGGCTCCCTTGTCACTTCGTCTTCAGTCCACCTCCCACCATCCAATGAATCCAGGTCAAGGGATGGCTCCAAACCTTCAACCACCGACTGTCGATTCAAAGCGTTGATCACCTGCAAGACATCGATCGGTTCCAGTGAACCACTGCCGTCGACATCGACGTAGCCAATCGCCATCCGCTCCGAGGACGAAAGAGGACCGATTCCATGGCTTGCCATGGCATTCACAACCACTAAGGCATCGACGGGAGAAAGCGAGCCGTCTGCGTTGACATCGAAACGATTCATCGTGTTTTGATGGGTAGAACCAGATATCTTGAGGCTTCGGGTAGCCGTTGAGGTCAGCGAAAGGATCTCTATCGCATTCACACAAGGATTCTCAATTACCCTCTGAAAATCGAGATCCAGAACTGAATCCGCTTCGACCAGAAACGATCTGACAACCCCGGTATTGCCGCCAACTTCCTTGAAAATATCGTAGTCATTCAGGACCTCCTGACCTTCCAGCCGGACATCAAATACGCGTTTGCCTGTTCCATTGATGACGAAATAGTTTTCCGCAAAGTACAACCGAACCAGGTACCGGCCAGGAGTCACCGGAAAATCCCAACTCATCTCCTGTCCCCAAAGGCGATCGAAGCGATGCGTTTGGAAGACAGACGCCGGAGTCCCTGCAGGAATCGTTGGGCTGGCTATATCGACGGCTGTTGACGAACTCCAGGTCATCGAGAAAGCACCCCCGGCATTGCTGTATGCCGCCGGTGCGGTGGAGGTATCGCCTGCCCAGGCCGGCGATCCGAAAACAGCTGCTCCCCCAGCGTTGACTCGATAGATCACCTCTGCAGGAGCTAGTACCGAAACAGTGAAGGTTTCGCTATCGCTCAGCCTCCCGGAAACGTTGTCCATGGCTGTGACCGTGAGGCTGTAAGTACCGATTTGGTTGTCTGTGGGCGTCAACCGTAAAATTCCGCGTCCATTCCCCTGGTCGATGAAACTCGCAAACGAAGGGAGGCCCACGAAGGAGAAATCAATACTGCTGCCATCACTATCGGTGGCTTGTAACTCGAGATCGCGTGTCGCCCCCCCCAGCAGAAAGACATCTTCCATCGATGTCAGCACCGGTGCTATCTCCTCCACGACCGAAAGGAAGTCCCAAGTCGCCGAAAAGCCTGGTGCCGTCCCTTCGGTAGTGGAAATGATCCCTACTGCCAACCCTTGATCAACATCATCCAGCCAAGCGCCGGGAATACTGATCGGTGCTCCGGCCAGCATACGGAGCGACGTCTTTCCATCCTTGGTGATCGAGTAGTTCGGCTGCACCGTCTTGGCAATGGGATCGATCGTGAGGTACAGATCGACATAACTAGGTCCCGCAGAAGCGAAGGGGCTCGCATCACCCCAAACAAAGTTACCGGCTACCTCGGAGCCTACTTGAATAACAGGGTTTCCGTTGTTGGCATGGAGCACGATCTGTATGAAATTATCCTGATCACCGGTGCCGATGAACAAACCCATCTGCTGCTTACCTTGAGGAGTCACCCCGCTAAAGGGTGCGAGCAACCGGGTATGGGCGGAAAACGGCTCCGTGGCGTTGGCGGTGGCCACGCCAAATTGAAAGGCCTGTTGCTGACTGTTGTTGGGCCCCTGGGCTGTACCGGCCAGGACCTGATCGAGGGTGAAGACCCCCGCCGCCCCGCCGGCGGTAACCTTGTTCGGATCGAAAAGCGTCCTATAGTCGCTGACACCGTTGCTCATCATCCCGGTAAAGCCCATTCGCAGCAGTCCTCCAGGATTGCCGTCGTCGTTCTCCCAGGTATAGCGCGTACCAAGCGGTGTCTGCTTGCCATTCAACGCATCGACGGCAAAAGGATCGCTGACATCGAGCCAAGTATCATTGTCATCATCGGTATCGAGAAAATCGGATAGGAAATCCTGATCCCAGTCGGCCGGCCTGTCGCCCGAGTTATTCGGATCGGTCCCGTTCGCCGTTTCGTCGGCATTCGTATAACCATCCCCATCCCAATCGTCGAATGATCCACCTCCGCCCGACCCGCCATCGAAATCGTCGGGTTCAAAAACGAATATCTGTTTCGCCAGGAAATCAGCCACCCAAATCGTACCGGGAAAATTTCCATCATCCCCTACCGCGGTCACATCCAAGGGGATGGTCCCGACGCTGCTGAAGAGGTTGGTCGACAGCACCACTCCATCGCCTGGCGCATTCAGCTTGACGCGCTTGATGCTGTTATCAAAGCTCGCTGCCAATAAATCACCCTGGAGCGCCCCCGCGAAGTTGCTCGCCGTATACTCGACCATGCCGTTCGTCGACTGAGGAAATACCAACAATGCTCCGTTTTCACTTCCAGGCACGCGATAATCCGACTCGACGGCATTGCCGACGCTCACTGGGGATTGAGGATTGCTGGTGTTGAAAGTA
>JBILTQ010000074.1:0-17694 GCA_044371435.1 Pirellulaceae bacterium
TTGCCATATTCGAACGGGTCGGATTCGGATGCCCCCCGTAATACCCAGCGTTGGTGATAAAGTGCAAACCATCGCCATAGCTAACTCCAGGCTCCGAGGGCTCATTGGTAGCCACCCCCGCTGGACCTTCGTTCTTGGGAAAACTGCCCCAACCGGCGTTTGGACCATTATCGATGGTATATAACCGGCCCGCCTGAGTTAAAACCAAGTCATAGGGGTTGCGAAAGCCCGGTGCGTAGACCTGGACCGGACCGTTGGGCACTAATTTGGCCTGATTCTTGCCATCGTTTCCGCCAAATGGATCATAGACGTCGGCAAGGCCAGTGCGTGTTTCATCGTCGAGTGTCGGGAGATCATAGGTCGCCTCGCCGATCGCATCCAGATCGACCGAAAGAATCGCAGCAGCCAGCGCATATTCCGGTAGGTATGCAAAGTTGTTGGATGGCGCTCCCATATTCGTATTGCCGCCCTGCGCCATGTATAAGGTATTGCTGGTCGCATCCAGGGCCAAACCGTTCGTCATGTGATTCTCCTCCGATCTCGGCAAGCCGCGGACGAGATCCAATTTGCTCCATTGATTACCGTTCCGCGTAAGCCGCGAAAGAACGCCGGAATTGGTATCCAGGTTAAGGTCGGCTCCGGATTCACCGGCCCCGATTCGGGGGTCGCTGGAAACGGTGTAAATGACCGGTTGCGTGGCCGTTCCGGTGACGAGCAAGCCCGTGATCAAACGTCCCATGACTGTAGGATTTAAACGACCATCGTCATCTCGGTTGGGGAGATTCTTGACCAAAGAGATCGTCTCCGTGGCTGTTACCTGGTAGTTGTTTGCACCCAAACGGGAGAGCGTGTAGGCTTGAATAGCCCCATCCTCTTGGGCTACATAAAGACGACCATCTGGACCGAATTGCAACGAAGTCGGTCTCGCCGAGATCGTCCCCGAAAGGCTGGATTTCCCGAAGCCGACTGGTCGCGGCCCACCGCCACCAAGCGATAGAATCTCGATCGCACTGATCTTGGGATTTTCGACGACTCGAGCAAAATCGACGTCGAGGTTGCTGTCGGCAGTCACGGTGAATTTCTTCATCACCCCTCGGTTACCACCCACATCCGCGAAGATATCGTAGTCGTTCAGCAATACCGCCCCCTCGATCGATACATCGAAGACACGCCCACCAACCTTCTGTGCCCCGCTGAAGATCTCGGCAAAGTACAACCGAACTTCATAATTCCCGGCGGTGACCGGAAAGTCCCAAGACATCTCCGATAATGATGCCGGATCGAAACGCTCCGACTGAAACAATGCTGCGGGCGTACCTAGCGGCAGCGAAGGATGGCTCGTGTCGATAGCCGAGGTGACCGAGAACGCCTTCGAGCCCGAAGCCGATACATTGCTAAATACCGCCGGAACAGCCGCTGTATCGCCAAGCCACCCCCCGACCCCGAGGCCCGGTCCACCGGCATCCACCCGATGAACGACCGTAGCCGCCAGTAATTCGCGAACTTCCAGCAGTTCCAGCCCCAGGCAGCAACGCGACGGGTTGGATCCCAAGGAGTTGAGTTGCCTGCCGGATAGACCGCCCTGTGCCAACCGCAGCTTGTCGCCCCGCCGCCGGACTGAAAGATATCTCATGATGTCCTACCCAAGTATGTTGCTCAGCAGCTTAGCCCGCCCTTCAGTCCCCCCGGTTGTCCCTACCGACTGCTGCCTGCAATCGGTTCCTCCTGGGAAGGTAGACCTGGCCGGCCAAAGATCGACCCGATATCCCACCCCATCACCGAACAACTACCCAAAGACCCGCTCGAGACCGGGACACCCAACTGAGGGCGTTTTCCAAGCCGAAGCTTGACCCAATATTTACCTGCCTTCGCGCTTGTCTCGGTGCAAGACTGGCGGTGCGTTCATTCCCTGATACCTGCACCTGCTTGGGGTCTGCACCGAGCCCCGCCGAGTCCTGGCGGAGGAAGACTACTTCAAGATAGTCTTAGCGTGGCACTCATCCTGGCGAAGACAGGTCCCGCTGTCAAGAACTCAGGCGGGTAACTGCTCCCAGGTTTTCCGAAACTGCTCTCAGTGAATCGTCCTTCGAGAACTAGAATGGGGGGGTGATAGAATGGCTAGGCAGGAGCCAGCGACAGTCGATGCGAGTCTCCCGTTCATCGCTCGGAGCCAGCGAGGAAACCGATGGATGATACCGTCTGCGACCGACAGATCACCCCAAGATTGGCAGCGACCATACGTCGAAACACGCAACGGATAAGCGCCGGACTTCGGTTACCGAACGACAAAGGTTAGGGACAAAATCCTATGGCATTGTGGTTATCTGCAGTTGGGTTTCTTTACTTTTTGTATTTGATGTTAGCGATTCGCCTTCGCCCTTCCGTCGCCTTGGGGATCGTCATGCCTTTGAGTTGGCTTTTCCCTGCCTGGACCACGCTCGATGTCGGTATCGAGCTGTTGAACATTAAAGCCGCGGTCGGAATCGCGATGCTTGTCAGCTATAGCTTTCTTCCCAAGGCTACTTTTCCCTGGCGTTTCGTACCTGCTGACTTCGCTCTGCTCGGGCTGGTCCTTGTGAGTCTGGTTAGCGATTTCTGGCATGAAGGCATGCAGTGGACGATTCCGGCGGTGTCTTATGTCGAGTGGATTTTGCCTTACCTGGCCGGACGCTTGGCCATTCAAAAGCGAGAGGATTTGAACTGGATTTGGCCGGTTCTCGCCATCGTCGGACTCCTTCTCGGGATCGCCGCTTTTTTGGAAGCCTGGCTGCGGATGAACCCGTATGAATGGATCTTTGGCCTTCGCCCCTTGGAAGGAGCCAACCGTGAGGTGGTCCGTTGGAATATTCGCCGAGCCTATGGCCCCTGTTTTCATCCCCTCTACTTTGGCGTTTTACTCTGCTGGTTATTCGCGTGGTCCGTTCATGCTGGCTGGCGTGCCCTGCTTCGCCGGTCGAATCCGATCTGGCTCATCCCTC
Organism: Pirellulaceae bacterium; assembly: GCA_044371435.1. Lineage (GTDB taxonomy): Bacteria > Planctomycetota > Planctomycetia > Pirellulales > Pirellulaceae > JAIYDQ01. Next base: position 2,979 of record JBILTQ010000074.1, read on the forward strand.
CCTTTCTGGGATTGATAGCTCCTTTGGCAACTGGGTCGCGCGGGCCTTTCATCGGCACTCTGCTCGTGCTCGCATGCTTGGTCTTCTGCGCGCTTCGAACCTGGCGGTGGCCGCTCACGATGGCGGCTGGCTTTTTGCTGGTCGTCTTCATGTTTTATCAAAACCAGATCTTTGTGTTGCTGGATGACTGGTCTGGAGAGTTCCAGCGTGGTCGGCAAGCATCGACCGTGACCTTCGATGAGCAAGCAGAGAAAGTCTCATCCGCCCGCTCGCGGCTGACACTTTTTAGGATCTATTGGAGCCCTTTAACCCGAGCCGGGCTCCTAGGTTACGGGACAGGAGCTGTCACCGGTTTTCCTGTCAATGTACCGATCGGCTCGGAAGAGGCCGAAGCGGCCAAGCAGATCTGGGCCTTAGACAATACCTATATTCTGATCACCCTGCGTTTTGGGTACCTTGGACTCTTCTTCTTCTTATCGCTCCCCGGTTGGAGTCTATGGCAGTTACTCAAAGTCCACGACCTCGACCCGCGTCGCAGCACGGCGGCCTTTTCCGCTGCTCTCTTCGGCGCGACCGCCGCTGTGGCTTGGCTGATTTTCGGCGTATGGACACCCAGCGACTTTGGCTTCCCCTGGTTATGGGGGATCGGCCTATCCAGCGGACTCTATCTTAGCCTTTCGCCGCAGATGCCCAGGAGTGCCGCGGAGCCCCAGTAGAAAGCGAATTGCTAGCCTCCCCCCCGCCCTACCGTCGACCTCGGGAAATGATCCGATTTTCCCGTGCTATCGGCGGGGAGGCGAGTTATTCTCGAATCCAACACGGGAGTCCCCATGGAGCACCGGGTCTGGGTGGTGAGCACTGACCGAACCGCAAACGACCGCATTTTCCTTGCCTCCATGCTTCTGTCTGCAGAGAGGTCGCGAAGCTCTACCTGGAGTTCAATAAAAATCCTAAAAGCGTTTCGCCCGCGAATCTGCCTCGGTTATGATGTCAGTTCCTTGATTCCTCTCGGCCGGATCGCCTCCACGTATGTTATTCACGAGTCGATGCTGATTGACCTTCCAACCTGATTATCACTTTCGAGCTGGATCAATATGATCGAGACGCAGCCTGGCTTGGCAGAGCCAGTGGACGTTTCCCAACCTGTCGCCGTACCCGGTATGGAGATGGCACCTGCCGAGGTGCGATCCCATGCCGAGGTCTGGACTTTGTCTAGACGCTGGGGTGGATTTCTTCAAGACATCAAATTCGCTTTGCCCTTGCTGGTAGTGGATGTGGTGGTGTCGTTCGCCTTGCTCGTGGGCGTGTGGCAGTTCACCCGGAGTTTCCTGGATCATTCGCTGAGCTCTCAGCTCGCCTTGACCGGCCTGGTGCAAACCGTCCTCCTCGGACTTTGTTTTACCGCCTTCGGTCTCTATCGCAATCTCGGCATGCATCCCGTACAGGAATTGGAACGGGTGGTAACAGCGACAAGCTTCGCCTACCTGGGGTTGGCGGCGCTGGTGGCTTGGTCGCCTTCGACCTCGCTTTTAAGCGAATTAGGTGTCGTTCTCTTCAGCGGCTGTTGTTGTCTTATCGTCTTACCTTCGCTCCGGCACCTGGCCCGATGTTATTTGGGTCGAAGTCCCTGGTGGAGGAAACCGTTGATAGTGATCAGCCGATCCGACCGAGCTGACGCTTTCATCGAAGAACTGAACAAGGAACGGCATTTGGGTTGGCGACCTATTGGTTTTATTCAGGAATTCCGCGACAGCTGGCATCGCGACCATCTCAGCAAGCTGTGTTTAGGGGATGAAGATGACTTGCCGCGGATCATCGAACGAAACAACGTCTTCTGGGCTATTTTGGATACCGAGAACCTCCGCCCTCGCGAGATTCAGGAATTCATCGATCGCTACCATGAAGCGTTGCCGCACTTGCTCACGGTAGCCAGCCTCCGCGGCGATACCGGTTTGTTTTCGCTAGGCTCTTCTTGTGGTTACTACCCAGCTGTCCACTATCCGTCGTTTCATGCTTTGCTGATTCCGAGAAGCCTGAAACGATTCGTGGATATCTTGGCGGCTGGTGCGGCTCTGGTCGTGTTGTGTCCCCTATTCCTCCTGGTCGCTTGCCTCATCAAGATCTCCAGTCCAGGCCATATTTTTTATTCGCAACAGCGATTGGGTATCGCCGGCCGCCCCTTCCGTATCTGGAAATTCCGTTCGATGGTCGTCAACGCCGACCAGGTGCTCAAAAACTGCCTTGCCCATGATCCCGCTTTGCGCGATGAGTGGCGTCGGACGCAAAAGCTAGCCAAGGATCCGCGAGTTACCTGGGTCGGACGGCTCTTGCGAAAAACAAGCCTCGATGAACTGCCTCAGCTCTGGAATGTTTTGAACGGCACGATGAGCCTGGTCGGTCCGCGACCGATTGTCCATTCCGAGATCGCCAAATATGGTGATGTCTATCGATTGTATGCCCGAACCAAGCCTGGCATCACGGGGATGTGGCAGGTGAGTGGTCGCAACCTCACCTCCTACGAGGAACGACTGCGGCTGGATTCCTTCTATGTCCGCAACTGGAGTATCTGGCTTGACTGGTACATCCTGTTAAAGACCATACGGGTGGTAATTTTCTGCGAAGGCGCTTACTGACCGTTAATTCCTAGGACCTTGCCGCCGGCCGATCGATGGCCCTTGCGGCGATAGCTGTCGCAACCACCGCAACTGCCCAGGGAAACTCGTCTATCGGTCATGGATGGTTAGGTTTTGCGTCGTACCTCGCGCGGTTGCATCTTTGGTTTCTCGATAGCTCAGGGATCCTTCATCGTCGCCGTCCAAACCGTTCTCACTTTTTCCCGGGATACCTCTTTCACCTCCCGGTGGCGGGAAGGGACTAACCGCTTCCTACCCACATCGGGAAGTCCTCCTTCAGGCCTGTTGGGAACCCAAGTCGTGGAAGGATCGATCGGCGAATCGTGTTGGGTTGGTAACGGCTCAAGGTTCGCGCTTCCTTGCCTTTCCCTAGCCCACGAAGATGCCGGCGGAACTTGTGGATCGCCCAAAGCCTCCTTACATTGACGGTCTCGGAGCCTCCTTCAACCTTGAGGAAATCGTCGATGAAAAGTCTCTTGGATACTGGTGCCGGATGGTGCTTGATCTTCATCATGTCGACGGCCAGCCCCGCGGCTGAGCCAACCATTCACCCGACCAAGCCAGCCTACCAATATGAATTCGGCTCGATTCGAATCCAAGCGGCCAGCGATACCGAGAGCCGCATCAAGAACTTTAGCGGAGAGACTCTCGTCGCGGCTGCCAAGTACCTGGACGATGGCGCGCTGGCCTGGGCCGGTGGGCGAAAGTGTATCGCCTGCCACACCACGGGAGCTTACATGGCCGAGCGCCCCGCTTTGACTGCTTGGCTTGGTCCGCCACGTGATGAAATACGAGTTCATTTCGTCACGTCCATTCCGAGTAAGCTTTCGGAACCCCAGCTGGATCAAGGCATCCGCTACTATCGTTCGGCAGACCGTGCGGTGTGGTGTGCACTTGGCTTGGCTACCTGGGACAAATACGTCGAGGGGCGGATCTCAGAGGCAACGGTGCTGGCTTTACGGGAGATGCTTGCACGGCAATCGAGCCATGGTGGCTATCATGTGGTCGGCGAAGTGGAGATCCCCTACGTAACCACCGACTTGAATCTGAGCATCCAAGCGATCCGAGCTATCGCCAATGCCCCGGGTTGGCTAGAGCACCTTGAAGATCCATCGTTACTGGAACGCATCGAAAAACTCAAGGAGTTCGTCCGCCGCACGCCTCCTCTCAACGATTACGATCGCCTGCTGCAGCTGCAGGCGGCTTCATCCATGCCCAAGCTGATCGAGCCGTCCAAGGTTACCGAGGTTATCACCATGCTTCTGGACCGGCAGTCTCAGGACGGTGGGTGGTCGACCCGAGATTTCTCTAGCACTGACGGCTGGCAGGTATCGGTCAGTCCCCGGGTCAAGGATCTACTCGATAACCTTCCGGATGCCGATGCTCCAGCCAGCGATGCATACTTGACCAGCTTCGCTATCGTCTTGCTGATCGAAAACGGAAGACCCCTTTCCGATCCGCAACTGCAGCGAGGTTTGGCTTGGCTGCGATCAGAACAGCGTCAGAGTGGCCGGTGGTGGATGCACTCGCTTTATCGAGGGAACTATCATTTCACTACGTATCTAGCCACGGCCCAAGCCATGAGAGCTTTAGCGATTGGCGGCGAATTCGACCAGTATCTGACCAGGCCAGCTCAAATCAACGGTCAGTGACAGCAAGACCTTGCCGATGACTATCCTACCAGTTGTCGTTCGGCCATGTTGCGATTGGGAGCATTGAATCGCTGGAAGCTTCCACTCGTTACTCTAGCTAACCACCCAGGACTCGCATGTTATCGCCATTCATCCCGTCTCGTTTTAGATGGTCTTTTCTTTGGATGGCGATCAGCCTCTCCTTCAGCGCTTTCGCTGCTGAACCATCCGCGGTGAAGCCCATCGTGATGGAGCCTGCTCCAGTACCACGGATGCTCGTTCCCGGGTTCCAAATCGAAGAGCTGCCGATCGAGCTTACCAGCGTCAATAATCTCGAGTACGCATCCGATGGTCGGTTGTTTGCGGCTGGCTATGATGGACGATTCCACCTGTTGCGGGATAGTGATGAAGATGGACTCGAGGATCAGGTTATCACTTTCTGGGACAAGCTTAGCCCGAACTACCCGTTAGGAATGGTGATCAAGGATGGCCAACCCTACGCTAATATGGGTGACGAAATTGTCGGTTTTCATGACCTGGACGGCGACGGAATTCCCGAACATCGGCAAACCGCCATCCGTATCGATGACGACCCAGCTTTGGCGGAAGCCGCTTACCTGAATCATCGACGGGTCGATAGCTCGCTAGGCCTGGCTTATGGTCCGGATGGCGCTTGGTATGTCACTATCGGCAATGCTGGCTTCAGCAATCCTTACTGGCACGACCAACAGCACCAACCCCAATATTCGCCTGAGAAATTCCGCGGCTGCCTGGTGCGAATTTGGCCGGACGGGCGCAGGGAACAGTTAGCTTCGGGTTTACGCTATGTGATGTCGCTACAGTACAACCGTCATGGCGATCTCTTCGCGACCGATCAGGAAGGCGCTACCTGGTGCCCCAATGGCAATCCTTTTGATGAACTCCTCTATCTGCAACCGTCTCGCCACTATGGTTTCCCGCCGCGACATCCACAGTTTCTTCCCGATGTCATCGATGAACCAAGTGTCTGGGATTACGCTCCTCAACATCAGAGCACCTGCGGATTCCGCTTTAATCAAGAATTACCCGGCCAGGCTATCTTCGGTCCATCATTTTGGCGAGACAATGCCTTGGTAACCGGTGAATCGCGGGGTAATCTATGGCGAACCTGCTTGGCGAAAACCCGCAATGGCTACGTGGCTCGAACGGAACTCATCGCGCGCCTGGGAATGCTGGTGGTCGACTGCGCTATCTCTCCCACCGGCGAACTGGTCGTATGTTGTCATAGCGGCAAACCCGACTGGGGTAACGGACCGCAAGGCCGCGGTCGTATTTTCAAGATTCGCTATCGCGACTCTGGTCAGCCGCAACCGGTCATCGCTTGGGCGGCGAGCGAAAGCAAAACCATCGTCGCTTTCGATCGCCCCTTGCCGATCACCAGCGCGGCCCTTGAGTCTACGCAAGCGAGAATCACTTATGGCTCTTACCTCGATGCAGGCTTTGAGCATGAGCTACTGCGTCCCGGCTATGCCGTGGTTCAGATGCAGCAACGGCAACCGCGACAGTCGTTGCCGATAACTTCACTTGATCTCGATGGGGACAGCCATCGTCTGATACTCGAGAGCTATGCCCGTCGATCCGCCTCTCAGTACGCATTGACGCTCGAACGGGTGCTGCCGGAACCGTTAGCTATCGCCTTTCAGTTGAACGGCCTTACCGCCGATTTCCGAGCGGAATCCGGCTTCTCATGGGAGGGCTGGTTGCCTCATCCCGATTTGGCGGTAGCCAAGCAATTCACCGAACCCAGCGCTGTGCATGCCAGCCTTTGGCGGCAGTTGTCCCAACCAGGCGTCCTGCATCTCCGAGGGCAAGTGGCTTGGAATAATCTCTTGCAACCTGTCGCCCAACCTGGATCCAACCTTGACTACCTCCCGCCCGCCGAAATCGCCACGCTCGTGGTTCATTGTGATCGTCCACTTCAATTCCGTGTCGATAATCGTTCGGCCATCCAGCTTCAGCCGGGTGAATGGCATTGGGCGATTCAGGATCGTGAGGCCCAGGCTTGGTTGCCTTTCACCCTCGAGGTTCCAACTCCGGTAGCCAGGCTGGAAATGAATTTTTTCACCGATCGCGACCGGCGACCTCGGCCTCTGTCGACGAGCCGCTTCTACCTACCCTTTGCCGAGCCTGAGCTACCAGTGTCGCTGGGACGAGAGATCCCTGAACTTGTCGGTGGCGACTGGATGACTGGAAGGGCGCTTTTTCGCGGCAAGGCGGCCTGCATTCACTGCCATACCTTCCGCGGCGAAGGACATACCGTCGGTCCTGATTTGAATAACCAGATACATCGCGACTATACCAGCGTCCTACGCGATATCGTCGAGCCCAACGCGATTATTCATCCCGATGCGATCGGCTATCTAGCAAGGCTCGAAGATGATACCGTCCACAAGGGACTTCGTCATCGCGAGGACCAAGGCACACTGCAACTGATACAGCCACAGGGGCTAGTCGTGAAGTTTCGCAAGACCGACATTGCAGAGATCAAACCCATGGGAATCTCCTTGATGCCATCGGATTACGATCAGTTACTGACGGCCGAAGAACTTCGCGACCTGCTAACCTACCTCCTGATCGATCAGCCATCCGACCGTTGAACCGTGGACGTCGTCGAGTCGCCGATCTTCGAAAATGTTCCCTCGGCGATCGATAGAGAAAGTCCAGGCTATCATCGAGGAACTAGGATACGCTCAACTTATCCGCGACGTTTCTTGGATTTAGCCTTCCCGGCAGCAGACGGTTTCAAAAAGGAGAAGCCGAAAGCCTTGGGGCTTTTGGTTTTGGATTTCCGGATTTTTCCGCTAATCGAGCGTTTTCGCTTCACCTCGGGGGCCTGCACCGCAGGATTCGAGCCGCCGCCTCGTTGGTCCACCCCACCCTTTTTCAGTTTGGCTGGACGAGCTTCCGAAGTCGCCTGGCCCCGACGATTATTGGCTTGTTTCGCCGCCCAGCGGCTCTCGTCCGCACTCACCTCGAGATGGAAGGGGTGGTCTAAGTCCACCGGTATTTTCCTTCCGATTTCTTTCTCGATCCCCTTCAGGCAAGGGTATTCATCGAGATCGCAAAACGTCAAACTTTCTCCGGTTTCCCCGGCCCGGGCGGTCCGTCCGATGCGGTGTACATAACTATCAGGCTCATGGGGAACATCGAAATTCACTACATGTGTGATCCCTTCGACATCAATCCCTCTAGCAGCCACATCAGTCGCCACCAGCACCCGTAGCTTGCCGCTACGGAACTCACCCAGCACGCGTTGTCGAGCGTTTTGCGACTTGTTGCCATGGATGGCATCCACTGCCAAGTGAGCACTGTGCATCTGTTTGGCCAATCGGTCAGCACCATATTTGGTCCGCGTAAAGACCAGAACCTTACTGAAGCGTTCATCCTGCAACAAGTGTTCGAGTAACTGCCGCTTATTGGCTTTAGCCACCATCAATACTCGTTGTTCGACTCGCTGTGCCGTGGTAGATGGAGGAGCGACCATCACCGTTACCGGATCCTGGAGCAATTCCTTGGTCAGTTCCACGATCGGAGGTGGCATCGTTGCCGAGAGAAAGATCGATTGGCGGTTAGTCGGCAGCTCGCGCACGATTCGCTTGATGGCCGGCAGGAAGCCCATATCCAGCATGCGATCAGCTTCATCGAGCACCAGATACTGAAGACGATTCAGCCGGATATGAGCCTGCTCCATCAAATCCAGCAAACGCCCAGGGGTAGCAATCAAGATATGCACCCCTCGCTCCATCGCCATCACCTGTTTACCCTGCCCTACACCCCCGAATACGGCCGTGTGCTTCAGTCGCAACCCGCGACTGTAAGTCTCAAAGCTTTCGTAGACCTGAACAGCCAATTCGCGCGTCGGCACCAGCACCAAGGCTCGGGGTTCGCCAGGTATGGCTTTGCGCGATTGCTGATGGAGTCGTTGAATGACAGGGATGGCAAAGGCAGCGGTTTTGCCCGTTCCAGTTTGGGCACATCCGAGCAGGTCGCGACCGGCCATCAACGGACCAATGGCCGCTGCCTGGATCGGCGTAGGCTTTAAATATCCCTCCTCATGCAAGATGCGAAGGATGGGATCAATGATGGGAAGATCAGCAAAAGTTTCAGCCACAAGGATCTATCTTTCCAATCCTCAGGCACAACCAAGCAATGCAAGGGATCACGAACCAATCAGAACTCATTCGGCGAGGATAACTCGGCGAATATCAAAAAGTAAGTACAAAAACCCAATCGCCCCTTCCACGCGTTGCCCAACCAGATGATGGCGAGGAGTTGGCAGCTACCCTCCGACCTGCGTTCCAGCTAAGTCGGATGGCCCGATTTCTTCGGCTTGTAGATCTCCGTCGCTGTTCCGAAGTGGACTTCACCCGCGTTCATGAGAGTCTCGCTTAGCGTCGGATGGGGATGAACCGCCTCGGTCACGTCTCGAACCTCGCAGCCCATTTCGATGGCCAGTACCGCCTCAGCGATCAACTCCCCAGCCCCCGGACCGACAATCCCGCAACCGAGCACCTGATGCGTCTGCGGATCGACCAACCACTTGGTCAGGCCATCGGTCCGCCCGATAGCCTGGGCCCGACCACTGGCCGCCCACGGATAGACTTCGACCTCCACCTGCCGATGATCCCGTTTGGCCTGCTCCTCGGTCAATCCGGCCCAAGCCACTTCCGGGTCAGTGAAAACCACTGCCGGGATAGCTCGCTTGTCAAAGGTTACGTCTTTACCCAAGACTACTTCGACCGCTACTTTTGCCTCATGACTAGCTTTGTGTGCTAGCATCGGCTCTCCAGCTACATCGCCGATCGCGAAGATATGAGGCACCGACGTTCGCTGAGCGCTATCGCAAACGATAAAGCCCTTGCCATCCACCTGAACGGCCACCTTGTCCAGGCCGAGATCCTGGCTGCGCGGACGTCGCCCCACGCTCACCAAGACACGATCATAGCGTTCATGCCCATACTTGCCCGGTCCTTCAAAAGTGACCTCGATCTGCTGATCGACTTCAGCTACCGAACCGACTTTGGTGTTCAAATAGATGCGATTTTCAAAAAGCTGCTCCAGCCGCTTTTGCAAGGGTTTCACCAGATCACGATCGGCACCGGGAAGGAGGGTCGTGGTCCATTCGACCACCGAAACCTTCGAGCCAAGTCCGGCGTAAACACTTCCCATCTCCAAACCGATGTAACCACCGCCGATCACCAACAACCGCGGTGGAACATCTTTGAGCTCCAGTGCACCGGTACTATCCATCACGCGATCCGAGCCAATCTGGAAGGCCGGAGGCATGGCTGGAGTACTGCCGGTAGCGATGATGCAATGATCGAACGTCAGCCGATTTCCGGCGGGGATGGAAGGATCGTCCCCCTCGAGTTGCAAAGCATGGGAGCTCTCAAATCGGCCAACCGCCCGGATCACCGTTACATTGCGACGCTTGGCCAATCCCCCCAACCCACCGCTCAACGTAGCGATGACCTTGTCTTTCCTGGCCCGCACCTTATCCACGTCGATACTCGGGCGCTGGAATGACACCCCCCAGTCATGGCTCAACTCATCGGCCTCGGAGATTACCCGGGCCACATGCAAGAGTGCCTTGGAAGGGATACAACCTCGCAGCAGGCAAGTCCCGCCAAGCCGACTTTCGGCCTCAACCAAGACAACGGGTAGCCCTTCGTCAGCAGCGAGAAAAGCCGCTGCGTAGCCACCGGGACCACCACCCAAGACAACTAATGGCGTGTGCATAGCTAGGCTTATCGCGACAGGAATTCGACCACGATGTTGGCGTTGACCGGCAAGCTAATATCGCTGGCACCTGGGGCGCCCGCCATGGTCACGCGCAAACTTTCGGTATCAAAGCTCAGCCAATCCACCGGGCTAGGTGAGTTGTTAGCGATCACCCCTCGGTAAAGATTGCGAATCGGCTCGCGGTTCCTGACTTCGATAACATCACCCGGTCGAAGAATATAGCTTGGCGAGGAGACCTTCACCCCGTTGACCAGGAAATGACCATGGACGATCCCTTGCCTTGCTTGAGGACGAGTCTTGGTAAGCCCGACGCGTCGGATGACATTGTCCAAGCGTCGCTCGCACATCAAGAGCAAGGTTTCACCGGTGTTGCCTTTCTTGCGGACGGCATCATCGAAATAGCGTCGCAACTGCCGTTCGCCCAAACCGTAATAGTATTTGATTTTCTGTTTCTCCGCCAAGGCAGTGCCGTAGTTACTCGTACGGCGACCTTTCGGATGCATCCCGGGCGGATTATCACCACGCTTGTTGAAAGCCCTCGCGGCTCCCGCACTCTCGTAAAGCATGGCGCCAAAACGACGGTTCACTCGCGCCTTAGGACCGGTATACCTCGACATACTATGCTCACTCTCCGTCCGACATCTTCCAGTCGAACTGTGGTAAAGGTTTCTTTTGGGGTCGAGCCATCGACGCACCACCCCAATCCGCGAGAACCGGCCGAAATAGCCGATTCGTCACCGTGCCCGATGCAGCGATGGCGGTTGGGTTTGAGACTTCAAAGTGGGAAAATTATGGTTAAGACGCCTTAAGTCCGCAAGTCCAAACGGTTTGTGGAGGTTATGCCGGGTGGCAAGGGTGCTTGAAAACCAAGCCGGTTTCGACCGAGCGTAGCCCGAGTCGCTGAAAAATGGCGACGCTGGCGGCCTGGTCGGCCGAGGCGATGGCGCGGACGGTCGAGAACCTTTCCGACTGCAGTTGCCGAAAGGCCTCGGAGAGGAGGTAGGTCACCCGATCGCGGCCCTCGGTATCGTCAGGAAAATTGGGCATCCACAAGCGAACGGTATTGGAGGCGATCCCGGCAATACTCATGTCGATAAACCAGAAATCGATCGACTCGTGAACCTTGGCCTGCTGATGGGTGAGCAATTGGAAGCGAATCTGCTCGGTGTGCCCCAACACCACCGCCTCCCACCAGGTACGATGCCGCTCCTCCAAAACTCGGACCACCGAGGTACTGCGACGCAAGGCGAATTGACTACGATCCATCGGCGGTCGAAAGCCTGCCAGATCGACCTCCCAGCATTCTGTAGGTCGGATCGCCTCGAACGCATGCCTGGCAATCCACCGCTGCAGGCGGTAATCGCGAGCGACAACCCCCATCAAAGCGTCTCCGGGCGCCATCCCCAGATAGAACGAACAACGTTCGGGCGAGCCGATCATCACAACATCCCTCACCGGTTGTTGCCTCAATTTCTCGAGGATCATCGTCAAGAGCTGGTCGGCGATCAGGTCTTCCTTCGGATGCGGCTCGACACACAAAGCGCAAATCAAGGGCCGACTCCGGTCCAAGGCATCCCCGGCGGCGTTCCCGCCATAACCGACATGGGCGAAGGCCAAGGGGTGACCATCCTCCTCGTAGAGCCACAGGTCCTCGGAGCAAAAGAACGGTTTGGACATGACGCAAGCGTCGAAGGCTCCCGGCGACACGGTTACTGGAACTCGGGAAGCTTCGAAATGGCGATTCCAAATCCGCGTCAAATGCGGCGTATCTGAGTTCAAGAAGGAACGAAGATTGGGAGACACCGATAGCAAACCTTCACGTCGAGCGTTTCCACGGCAGGCGGATTTCCAAGCTACACCCGGCTCGATCTTTAGATTCTAGCCAAACTCGGCCGCCGTGGGCTTCGATGATGCGTCTTGATTTGGCCAAGCCTATCCCTAACCTTCGTCCAGCTTCGCGACCACAGTAGAAGAGATCCCATGCCTGATCGAGGCTTTCAGGCGAAAGCCCGGGTCCATTATCCAGAACCGCCAGTCGGACCTCCAGGCTCCCCTTTTCCGACTCGACTTTTTCCGCCAGAAAACAGATCCGGTCACCGACGCGGCAAGCGTCCAAGGAATTGCGAACCCCCACAGAAACGGCCTCCAACAAACTAACCCGATCAAACTGACACCAAAGGAAGCCTTCCTCCAAGCGACTCTGCCAGTGAATTTGATGCTCCGCAGCCAGCTTCGACCAAGCCTCACAGGCTTTGGCGAGCCATGGCCGTGCATCCCCACGCTCCAGGGAGAGGCTAGGCCGCTGCACCGCCAGCATCATTTCCGCCAGCATTTCATGAGCCCGCATCGCCGCCTCTTCGATCGCCTGCAAGGATCGACACGGGCCAGAGTCAGTGACGGTTTTCCTCAGTTGCGCAGCACGGGCGGCAATATTACCTAAAGGATTGTTGATTTCATGGGATAGCCCATAGGCAAAGTTATACATCGCCTGGGCCAGCTTCTCCTGCTCGGCTTCGGCTAAGACCTGCCGATGGACAGCCAAACGCAGATAGTCATAGATGGCCTGCCTGACTGCCTGACAGGCTGGATTGACGGGGAGTCCATTGATTTCCTGACGATCAAAGTCTCCTTCAAAAATGGCTGCTGCCCGTTGCAACAGTTCGACCGCCGCCCCAGGCTCGGCGTTGAGAGCGGGCGAGCCCGCGAGGGTCAGAGTCGTACGCGGCCCTTCGATCGACAAGAGATTCGCCAGGAAATCGTGTTGCCGCAAATAACGCACGAACTCGACCGTCCGCGATGCATCGGCTTCACCAAGATGCAAGGCTTCGAGCTGAATGCGACAAGCCAACTGCCAAAGCACTTCCGCCGAAACAGTGGATTGCTCAGTCATCGAAGCTAACAGGGACAAATCGGGATCGCTCCGAAAGCTAGGATCGCTGGAGGGACGCGGCCGGCGGTGACTTGCGATAGCCGGCAATGACAAACCTTTGGCCGAAAGACCGGCCGGTCGCTAAACAGCTACCGGACGATCGATTTCGAGTAGATCGCAAACCTTTTCCAATAGCTTGTCGGTCGTGAAAGGCTTCTGCATGAAGTCATTCGCGCCCGCGGTTCGCAGGTCGTTGACTCGATCTAATTCTACCATCCCGGAAATGCAAAGGATCTTCACACTATCCATGGTACGATCCGATCGCACGCGGGTGCATACTTCCTTGCCGTTGATGTCCGGAAGCATGACATCCAAGACTACCATATCCGGGCGAAACTCCTTGACCTGCATCCCCGCGTCGAAACCATTATTGGCCGTCCGGATATCAAAGCGTCCATCACGTTCGAAGCAGTCGACCATCAGATCGACCAGGTCTTGATCGTCGTCGACGATGAGCAATTTCTTCTTGCCGCTTTCCAGGGCATCGGTAGGAATACCGTTATCTCGCATGAAAACAAACAACTGATCGCGCGGGATCCTTCGGAATCGGCTGCCCGGAACGCGGAATCCTTTGAGGGTCCCATTGTCGAAACAGCGAATAATGGTTTGCTGGCTTACTTTGCAAATCTTGGCGGCCTCGCCCGTCGTGAATACCGTTTTTGTACTGGACATCGTTCGAACCAATCCTTCCTTTTCGATCGGTGCCGCTTTCGCATCGGCGAAGGTGGCATTTCCCTGATTTCAAAGCTCGCAACCCTGCGAACGCCTTAACCGCTACAGACTGTGACGCCCTCCGCCTCTTCCAGGCTTACCGAGCTTCCCAATAATGGCACCATATCGCCGACTACCTCATCGGGTCAAGATGAATCCCGATACCGCAAATGGTTGGCTAGACTATACTTGCGTGGCTCACCCGATTTTTTTGCTGGAAGCCGCATGAAACTGAAAAGCCGCCCTGAAGATTTTGTGGTCGAGGAACTCACCGATTTCCAGCCTTCGGCTGGTCCTTTCGCCCTCTATCGTCTGTGGAAGCGTGGGCTGGGGACTCCTGAAGCAGCCCAACTGATCCTCCGCCAGTGGGAATTGCCGCGGCACGCCCTCCAGCATGCCGGGCTCAAAGACCGCCATGCAGAAACCACCCAGTATGTGACGATTCACCGGGGTCCCCCGCGTGACCTCGAAGATCGCTCGTTCCGCCTGGCATACCTCGGACAGGCCTCGCGGCACTACCAGGCGAAAGATATCCGCGGCAATCGTTTCGCTATTACCCTTCGCCGGTTGAGCTCGGCGACCGTCGCCGCCGCCCAACCTCGCCTGGCCGACTTGGAAACAGGCGGGCTAGTCAATTATTTTGATGACCAACGATTCGGTTCGTTGGGAAGCAGCCGGCAGTTCATCGCCCAACCATGGTGTTTAGGCGACTATGAACGAGCCTTGTACCTCGCCATCGCCGAACCCAACATCCATGACCGACCGCGCGAGAAATCCCAGAAGCAGATCCTTCGCGAGAACTGGGGGCATTGGGCCGACTGCAAGAATCGGCTCGATCGCTCGCACCGCCGAAGCATCGTTTCGTTCCTCGTCGACCATCCGACGGACTTCAAACGGGCCTTGGCCCTCCTCAGGCCAGACCTCCGCAGCATTTACCTAGCGGCCTTTCAAAGCTATTGGTGGAATCGCTGGCTGAGCGCTATCCTGGCGCAGAAGCTCGCGGACCAGCATCGGGCCGTCATCGACAGCCT
>JBILTQ010000185.1:0-10475 GCA_044371435.1 Pirellulaceae bacterium
GTCCGCCGCAGCCGCCCCCGAAGAACTCGCTTGGCTCAGTTGCCTGCAACTGCCTCTACCTTCGGCCCGCCAACACGAGTGGCCCGAGGATTTCCTCCCCCTACTGCAACAGTTGCTCAGCGAACAGGGTTTGACGACTGCCCAGCTACGCGTGAAGTATCCGCGAGACACCTTCTTCTCGCGGGGCAATCGACCCGCCTGGTTGACTGTCCGCGATTTTCGCGCTCGGTTCGTACCGGAAATCGACTCGCCACAACGTTACCAACTGGAACTAGGCTTTGAATTGCCCCGAGGTTCCTACGCGACGATGATCGTGAAACACCTTCAGGTAGAGCCGGAACCTGTTGAGGAAGACTTGTCCGGCAGCGATCAGGACTACGCTTGATCGCTCGCCGGCAATCATCGACTAGGCCGACACGCGTCGGTTCGAATCAGGCTAGCTTCGGCGTTTGGCGGGTGAAGCGGCCTAAATCTTCAAAATACCGCGGATAGGTCTTGGCCGTACAGCTAGGATTGAGGATCCAGACCCCCGGCTGTCGCAACCCAACCAAGGCCAAGCTCATCGCCATCCGGTGATCATCGTAGGTTTCCATGACGGCTGGCCGCGTCACTCCTGGTCGGATGGAGAAACCATCTTCGAACTCATCGACCTCGGCCCCCAGTTTACGCAGTTCCGTAGCCAAATCGCCGATCCGATCCGTCTCTTTATGCCGATTGTGAGCGACCCCGCGCACCCGAGTTGGTCCCTTGGCGAAGAGGGCGACTGCAGCCAATGTTTGCACGGTATCGCTGATGGCGTTCATATCGATATCGATCCCTTGCTCCGCCCGACCACTCACCTCGATCCAGTCTTCTCCGTAAGCAACCTGGCAGCCCATCTTTCTCAGGACCTCCACGAAGGCTACGTCTCCCTGCAACGCATCACGGCTCAAGCCGGTCACCCGTGTCCGACCACCGGTGATGGCAGCGGCCGCCCAAAAATAACTAGCCGCCGAGGCGTCCGGTTCAATCGAGTAGTCGGTAGGCAGGTACGGCCTCGGGGCATCGATATGAAACACCGCTTCGTCATCGACCTCGATGCTTCCACCGAATGAGGTCATCACCGCCCTGGTCATCTCGACATAAGGCTGCGAAACCAACTCGCCTACCACTTGCAAGTCGACGCGGGATCGAGCGTAGGGGGCAGCCATCATCAAGCCGCTTAAAAACTGGCTGGAAATATTGCCAGCAATGCAAGCTTTACCACCCTGCAGGCCACGTGCTCGCAACCGAACAGGAGGACAGTTCACGTTCTCGGAATTGATGCTGAAGACCTCGGCTCCCAACTGCCTCAAGCCCATGAGTAAATCCTCGATTGGACGCTGCCGCATTCGGGCTACCCCATCCAGCTCAAAATCGCCGTGACAGACAGCCAGCGCCGCCGTCAAGAAGCGGATAGTCGTGCCGCTGTTGGCCACAAAAATGCGAGCATGCGGATTCCCCAGTTCCCCCCCACAGCCTTCGATCGTCAACTCAGCTGCTTGCTGATTCCAGTCGACCCGCAAGCCAAGCTGGCGCCAAGCCTGGACCATCACCTGGGTATCCTCGCTATCCAGGACTCCTCTCAAACGGCTCCGCCCCTTGGCTAAAGCCGCGCAGATCAAAGCGCGATTGGTGATGCTCTTCGATCCTGGTGGACGAATAACTCCCTCGACCGGCGAACAAACACCGACCTGGATGCGACTAGGTATTGCGGTCAAAATAGATTTTTCAGCTTCGAAGGCGATGAAGAAAGCTCCCTCGACCGGGACGAAAAGCGGCCGAGCCGAGCGATAACCCACCCCAGTGTAAGGTGGACTGGAGAAACCGCCAACGCTCAGGCAGGCTTGGGGGCCCGAACGACCAACAGAACATACTCGATTCCAGAGAGGACGGTCAGCACGATAGCCGCCCAAAGAGTTCCCGACCGCAGCCAAAGCCAGAGCGGCCCCGGCGACTGCTCAATCAAACACCACAGAGCCACTGCGACCGCCGCACACTGTAGAACCATCTTCCACTTCCCTAGCTGCTTGGCGGAAAAATCCCCACCCGCCCCTTCCACCATCCCTCGCAGACTGGTGACCAGCAACTCGCGTAAAACCACCACGCTCGCCATCCAAGCCATCACCCCACTCTCGGGAATCCTCACCAGCGCGATCATGGCTCCAGCGATAATCGCCTTGTCGACAAACGGGTCCAGAATTCGCCCAAGCTTGGTAATCTGCTGGAAACGGCGGGCCCACCAGCCGTCGATGAAGTCGGTAGAGGCCGCGATCAAGAAACCGATCAGGGCTGGCCAGTAGCTCTGCCACTCGATCCAAAGCGCAACGGCGACGGCCAGCAGCAGCCGGATCATGGATAAAGTATTCGGAACATTGAAGTTCGAACGATTTCGCGTGAAGAAATCCATAGACTGACTCGCTGCTTTAACCGTCCTCGCCAACCGTAGGATTACTCCAGGAACGTTCCTCGCCAACCTCTCAGCCAGACAGCCAACTTCTGGCTATCCAAGCCATCGGCTGCCTACCTTTGGTCTCATCGCATCGGCAACCAGATTAAATCGCGGCGGCCACTAAATCGTAGTCTTGGAAGGCCACTATTTCGGCTGGTACCAACTGCCCAGCCACCAAAGGCGAAGCGGGGTCGCCGGTCACGTAGACAACGGAATCCACATCGGGAGCATCGGCAAACGATCTTCCCAGCCATACATGGCGGGCCGCATCCACCGGCCTGTCGATCAAAATATCCAAGCGTTTGCCCACCTGGCTTTGGCACCAGTCAAAGGCATTCTGTTGCTGGATCGCCATCAATCGGTTCCGCCGCTCTTTCTTGATCCGCTCCGGCAAATGATCGGTCAATTTCGCCGCGGGCGTATCGGGTTCGATCGAATAGGTAAACACGCCTACCCGCTCGAAACGGGCTCTAGCCACAAAGTCTTCCAGCTCTTCGAATTGCTCGTCGGTCTCGCCGGGAAAACCGGTGATCATCGTCGTTCGCAGCACCAGGTTGGGAATACCCGACCGCAGCTTTTGCACCAGCTCCTCGGTCTGCTGGCGATTCACGCGTCGTGACATGCGTTTGAGCATCGTATCGTTGATATGCTGCAACGGCATATCAATGTAGGGGAGGATGTGGCGAGCCTTGGCAATCGTTTCGATCAACCGATCGTCGATATACATCGGATAGAAGTACATCAGTCGTATCCAATCGAGACCGGAAATCTCATCCAACTGCTGAAGCAGTTCAGCCAAGCGGGGTCGGCCATCAGTATCCATCCCGTAATAGGTTGTATCCTGAGCCACAATAATCAATTCCCGCACCCCGCTTTCAGCCAATTTACGGGCTTCGCGCAACACCGAATCCATCGGTTTGCTGGCATGTTTGCCTCGCATTTTCGGAATGGCGCAGAAGGTACAAAGTCGATCACAACCTTCCGAAATCTTGAGGTAAGCAAAATGCGGTGGGGTCACCTGCAGGCGGTTCTCGTCGGCTAAGGCCCGGATCGGAGCCGGCCGAAAAATCGTCCGCTGCTCATCCAGGCTACTGGTCCATTGCCCGGTAACCCGGTCGGCCATGACGGTGATATCATCGCGTCCAAAGACCCCGATCAGGCCGTCGATTTCCGGCCGAGCCTCCAGTAACTGCTCACGCTGCCGCTCCGCCAAGCACCCCGATACGAGAACTCCTCGAATCTTTCCCTCGCGTTTCAAAGCCAGCATCTGATCGATAGCCCCCAGGGACTCCTTGCGGGCACTATCGATAAAGCCACAGGTATTGATGACGACAAAGTCGCTTTGCTCAGGATCGCTGACCAGATGATAGCCATCCTGTTCCAGTAACCCGAGCATCTGCTCGCTATCGACGAGATTTTTAGGGCAGCCGAGGCTGATGAAAGAATATCGCCCCTTGCCGGCAGGCCTGGTACTCTGACCAGCCTCCAGCGGTTGGTGCGAAGGTACTTTTTCGACAATCGGTAAGGATCGCATAGGGTCGACAGGACGTGGCTAACAAGGGGTAGAATCATGGCCTGAGCCGGTTCACACGAACGCAAACCCAAGCCGGACAAGCTTATTTGAGCAGAGGCCGCAGGCTTACCCACGAAAAACAAGCTTGCCAGCCCAAAAGCGGTTCACGGTATCGGATGAAAGTGCAATTTCCGCCAAGGTTTGCTCATAGGATAGATGCTCCTCGAATTTTGCGGAAGCAACAAAAACAGCGGGAACTTATTTTGCCCAGCCTCCGAACGGCAATCGTCGCCGCTTTCCCAACAATTCCCCCCTGGACGGCGCGTTTCCCGGCTAGCCTTAACTCCCGGCCCAAGCGGCATCGGCACCACCCATGCCGTCGCCGGGGAGCTGGCCCGGAGGATTGAGTTGGACAGGCCATGCCGACAAAATAGGATCATCACCGAGCGTTGGTGGACCGGCTAACTACCGCCCCATGGGACGACCTGGCCCCCACCCGCTACCGATGGCCGCTGCTTAACCGACAACGAAATACCCCTGGGAACCGTCATGATTTTCTCTTCACGCCCGCTGATATCCCTTATTCCCTTGGCCGGGATACTCGCCTTTGCTTGGCTAGCTTTGACCGCCCAAGCAAAACCGAATGTGATCATCTTTCTGGTGGACGATATGGGCTGGATGGATTGTGGGGCCTATGGTTCCCAATATTATGAAACACCTCACATCGATGCCTTGGCCAAGCAAGCCATGCGATTCACTAATGCCTATGCCTGCCCACTGTGCTCGCCGACTCGCGCTTCGATCCTTACCGGGCAATACTCGGCCCGACATGGAATCACCAGCGCCACGGGACACCAGCCCCCACAGGCAGCGAATCATGGCTTTCTCCCGCCGCAAGCGGCAGCCAATCAACGACTGCGATTGCCGGAGAGCAAAAATTACCTGGAACCAACGCAATACACTTTGGCTGAAGCTCTGCAGGATGCTGGATATCGGACGGCCCACATCGGAAAATGGCACCTTGGACTAACTCGTCCCTACTGGCCAGAAACGCAAGGTTTTGCTCTCGCCTTCCACTGCCATCCCGATCCCGGCCCTCCAGGGAATTACTTCTCGCCATATGGAGTCCAGGCCACGGGTGAAGCTAAAGGCGGACAACGGGTTGGGACGATCACCGATGGACCGGCAGGCGAGTACATCACCGATCGACTCACCGACGAAGCTATCCAATTCATCGAAGAAAAATCGGACCAGCCTTTCTTCCTTAACCTGTGGCAGTACGGCGTCCACGGTCCGTGGGGCCACAAGGAAAACTACACGGCGGCTTTCGCTAACAGGAAGGATCCGTCAGGCCGCCAGGGTAACCCTATCATGGGATCCATGCTGCAGAGCATCGATGAAAGCCTGGGACGCATCGTGCAAAAACTAGACGAACTCCATCTGACCGACCAGACACTGTTGCTCTTTCTCTCGGACAACGGTGGCAATGTACACAGCAATCTCCCGACCGATCGAAAAACGGCCAATCACAATAGCCAGGACGGAAGGCTAGCCGATTGGCGAAAATGGGCTGGTGATTTGCCGCCCACCAATAACACTCCGCTTCGCGAAGGAAAAGGGAAGTTGTACGAAGGCGGAATCCGTATCCCGATGATGGCGCGCTGGCCTGGACGCATACCGGCTGGTACGACCGATACGATCGCGGGGGTGATCGATATCTATCCGACCATTCTCGATCTACTCGATCTCCCTCCAGCACCTACCCAGATCATCGACGGGATCAGCTTGA
Source organism: Pirellulaceae bacterium (assembly GCA_044371435.1). GTDB lineage: Bacteria > Planctomycetota > Planctomycetia > Pirellulales > Pirellulaceae > JAIYDQ01. The sequence goes on from JBILTQ010000185.1 coordinate 5,773, forward strand.
AACCCGTGCTTCTCCGGTCAGGTCCGGTGCGGCGAGAGGCATATTTCACCTGGTTCCCTCATCAGGATCCCGGTGCGGTCGTCCGGCAAGGCGATTGGAAGCTTATTCGACGCTACGAACCTCGCCCCGGAACAGAGGCTGACCGCCACGAACTCTATCATCTTGGGGAGGATCTGGGCGAAACCAGCAATTTGGCCGAAAAATTCCCGGCCAAAGTCGCCGAGCTCGATCGGCTGATCGATGGCTTCCTCCAGAATACAGGGGCGGTTACCCCGCAGCCGAACCCCGCCTACGATCCCGCCCATCCTTCGCCATCCCCCCAAGCGAAGTCTAACCATATCCAGGGTTTGGTACCTCGCTCATGCTCCCCCGAAATCGTCGATGGCGCGCTGCGATTGAGCGATATTGGTCCCCAAGCTTTTCTGGGAACGACGCAGATCAAGTACGCGGCTCCGTTTGAATTGCGCATACGACTAAGAGCCCCCGCCGGCGGACAAGGTCGGATTCAATGGCGACTGAAAAGTCAGGCGGAATTCCCTGCCGTTGGTCAGGAGGTCGATTACGCTTGTCAAGCCTCGCCAGCTTGGCAGGAAATCTCGGTGCCGGTACCCCTCTCCGAGCCCCTGGGAACGCTGCGTCTCTATCTTCCGAAGGGCAATCACACCCTCGAAATCAATCGACTCGAGGTGGTCCGGCATGACAACGGAACCATCCTCCAGCGGTGGAATTTCTAAAATCGGACTCGACGAACCCGCCGAAAAGCCTCTTCAAGGAAAACACCTTCGGCTGCTGGCTATTGACCGTGGGCCGATGAGCGATTCTTCCCGTTACCCTTGTTCGGCTCGCCGTCCAACGAGGCCAAGTAGGCCACCATGTCGCGCATTTCCCGTTTGTTGAGGTACTTTACCAAATCCGCTGGCATCGACGATTGGCCGGGGCGCATGGCTTCGATCGAAGCGATCGGAATGACGACTTGCGTCCCATCGGCCTTGACGACGAGCAACTGGTGAGCTTCTTTCTTCTTGACGATCCCACTGAGCACTTCACCCTCATCGGTCTGGATCAGAACTGTCTCAAAACCCTCGGCGATTTTGGCATTCGGCGCCAGAATCGCTTCCAGCAGATATTCGCGATTCTTCTTCAGGCCAATATCGCTGAGGTTGGGGCCAACTTCGCCCCCATCTTTACCGACTCGATGGCAGCGAACGCAGGAGAGTTGGGCCCGCTCGAAAAAAAGCTGTCGGCCACGCTGGATGTCGCCGCCAGCCACGCACTCATGATACCCATCGATGGCGAATTCCGGGCTGTGCTCGCGGAGGCTGGCCTCGACGCTGGCCAACTGCGCTAGAGCTGAGTCGCCTAGCTGCGCAATCACCGCCTCCTTGAGATTCAACCAACAGTCGGCCGGTACTCGGCTTTGCCGATAAAGCTCCAAACCTTCTTCGGCGATGGCCTTGGCCTCGGGACACCGAAGTTTACCTACGAGATCCCAGGCAGCTTGCCGCTCTATGAGGACATCCGAATGGACGCGCCTAACCACGGCTGTACACGCTGACACTTCATCGAATGAAGCCAAAGTCTGCAGGGCAGCCACCCGCATCGCGGGCGAAGCGTCATCGATCAAGGCGCTCGCCAAACCACTGGCTTCAGGTGCTCTCAGATTCCAAAGCTGTTCCAAAGATTTCGCGCGCTCGACACCGGGACGATTGGGATCGCGAACGACCGCCACCAAAGCTGGCGCAATCGCCGAAATATTCAGTGCCACCGCCACCTGCCGCGTCTTTTCGCGAAGCTCATTCTCGGATCCCAATAGGGTCGTCAATTTTCGCTCCAAAGCCGCCGCGGCATCGGTCATCGGACGGGTTGGTAGGGGTGCGTATCGATGCATCACACGGTCATAAACCCCCGGTTTGGGCCACTCGCCCAACATCGCCAACGCCTCCAGACGCATCGCTGATGGCCGTGTTGGATCGGCCGCAAACCGCGCCAGCGCGTCGGCGTGCTCCGCTTCACCCAGGCGGAAATTCGCGTTCAATACTCGACGCAAGATGGTTTCCGACCGGCTCTCGCTGGCGATCAGCCCAGCAATTCGATCGAGTTGGCTATGAAGCACCGGAAGGTCATGAATCGCACGTACTGCTTCCATGACCACCACTTCGGTGTTATCCTCCAAGAACCGGGCAATTTCAGCCGACTGGAGTTTTCGTAGGGCCACAACCGCCGCCAGACGAACACTCGATGAAGGATGAACGGCCAACGCGGCAAGGCGTTCCGCGGAGGATTGGCCAGCGAAAGCCATGATTCCCGCGTGCCGTAATAGCGGGTCGCGGTCACCATTGCGTTCCAGCATCTCTATGACTTGCGGCATGACGCTTTCACGTCCGAGACGGCCAACTGCCAAAGCAGCGGCATACTGTATTCGTGGATGAGAAGAAGCCAACCCACTCGATAGGAACCCGTCGAGCAACTTCGCCTCCTCAGCTTCTATCTGCGGCAGATCAGCATCGCTCATGACATTGGCCAAGGCCACCACACTTTCTACCGGCAATGACGCGCGGCCAGCGATCCCGAGCTCGGCAAGCAACGAGCGGAAAAGATCGCGAGATGCACTCCCGCGCCGCAGGATCTGACCGAGCCCCCAGACGGCGTGAATCCTTGCCAATTCCCCAGCCTGCGGGTCCCGAGCAACCGCCAACAAAAGAGCGCGTTCATCACGAGCCGCCAATTCCCATTGAGCTTCCAGACGGACGCGGCGATCGGGATGCGACAATAACTGTCCAAGGGTAGCTGCCTCCCGCGCCTGCATTCCGTCATAGAGCAAGCGGCGGGTTTCCTCCACCACAGCCTGAGCCTGCTGGTTGGGATCATACAAACGATAGATACGACCTTTGCCCTCACCATTCCAGCCGTTGACCCAATCGGAAACGAAAAGCGAACCATCTGGGCCAAAATCGATATCGGTCGCCAAAATGTTCCAGATCGGCTCAGCCATCTCCACCAATTCGAAAGAAGCCCCCCGAGCTTTTACCTTGGCGGTGCGCACGCCGCTGTTGGAGGCCTGTCCCCGGAAATCGCAAAGAAAGAATGTACCTCGAAAGGATTCATCCAAGCCTGTTCCGGGATAGGCCACCAAACCCGAGGGGCCATCCGCGAAATTAGCGATCGGCGGGATAATGTAAGCCGGGGTCTCCGCATGGTTGGGTTGCCATATTCTTTCGCGGTTGAACGGACCGCGATCCGGCAAGTACTGGTACATCATCCGCCATCCAGAATCGCCGCCCGGCACAATCACGGTCCACCGCGCCTGGTCGCCACTATCCGAATTGTTATCACCGGTAAACAGATTACCGTAATCATCAAAGGCTAACTCCTGCGGATTCCTCAAGCCTGTCGCGATCACCTCGAGACGACTTCCATCGAGTTCACAGCGAAATACCGCTCCGCTCTCTGGGTCCGCCAGCAACTTTCCCTCCTTCGAACGCACATGATAGCCTCGATCGCCAATGGAGAAATAAAGTCGACCATCAGGCCCAAGGATCAGACCATGCATATCATGGCCGCGAAAAGCTACCCGTACTCCGAAACCATCATGCAAGGCCTGCTGGCGGTCCGGGCGCAGGTCATCATCGTCATCCTCGAATAACCAAAGCCTTGGAATACAGGTGTAAAACACCTTGCCGTGGCGAACCAAGACGCCAGCTCCTGTACCCTCCTCAATGCCGTGAAAGCCGCTGACAAACACGATCGAGTCATCGGCTTGGTGATCCTGATCGCGATCGACCAAGACCCGTAAGCGATCGACCTGCTTTTCATAATTCACCGCCTCGACTCCCAACAAACGACGATGATAAGCGATACGGTCCTCGACGGTTTGGGCTGACAAGTCGGCAAGCAACCATTCCTGATCATGACCGCGATTGTCGGTTACGCCTTGATTCTGACGGAAAGATTCACAAACCCAGATACGCCCGCGATGATCTACGGTAAAAGCTACCGGATTAGCGACCGAGGGTTCAGCCGCGTACAACTCCATCTGCCAATGGGATGGTCGCTTGAAGCTCGACAAAGCCGTCTCCCCTTCGGCTGAAGCTTCCGCTATCTGCGGGTCGACCGGATCCGGCAGCTCCATCCCCCAACCGAGGCCAGGGGAGGTGACACTTTGAACCGCAATCACCAGCCAAAGGCATTTCAACTTGACGGTAGCGAAAGGAGGAAGAAGTGGGTAAGGCTGACGCAATCCCATCGTGATATCCGATTGTGGCTAAGGAAATAAACGACCTTGCAGTAGTTTAATCGCCAGCGACCCTTTCAGCGATGCTCAGGCCATCCAGATCCTTGAGCCATGGGCAAAGGGTTGCAATGTACGGCAGCGAGCTTCGCAGGCTGGCTTGGGTGACTTCGACCCGTCGTCCCCCCCTGAGCGACGGATCGCATCGCCCTCCCGCGCGGCGGGGGCAAGGCCAGGCTCCTCGTTCGACGCCCTCGATACCCGAAGGACCGTCTCGCCTAGGCTTTCCGCCACCAGGGACTGCCATCGGGTGTGGCGACGGCGTCACTGCTGGAGGGAAGCTCCTCGGTGGCCTCGAATTCGTCGACGATCCCGGCCTTAAAGTTTTCGTATGTCGAATCCCATGGCCAAGGAGGGCTGGACGAGAGATGCCTCAACAGACTCTCATCCTCGAAGCGTTCGTTGGCGGCAGGCA
>JBILTQ010000529.1:0-3003 GCA_044371435.1 Pirellulaceae bacterium
TCTTCGAAGGGGAGTCGGTGCAAAAAGGGGCCATCGATCGACTGGGGCCACGGCGTCAAGCCTGGATCGAGGCCTACGATCCTTCACGGTGGCTGAGCCGTTGTCGGGTCCCGATCCTTTTCGTCAACGGTACCAACGATCAGCATTACCCGCTCGACAGTTATCAGCGGTCCTTCGACCTCGTTCCGGGCTTCAAGCAAATGCGGATCGAAGTGCAGATGCGGCACAGCCACCCCGCCGGTTGGGCACCGGCTGAGATCGCCCTGTTCATCGACAGTTATTGCCAGGATCTTCCGCCGTTAACCCTACTGGACTCGCCAGCGGTGACCGGCGAAGAGGTTCGCCTGAGCTACCGCAGCCCCAGCCCGTTGCGAGCAGCCGCTGTTCATTTCACCAGCGATGGTGGTCCGCGCACCCAACGAACCTGGCAAAGCTTGCCGGCCCGGATCGCCGAAGACCAAATCGTGGCCCCTCGCCCACCCGCTGGGGCCAATACCTGGTTCCTCAGTGCGACGGATGAACGCGGGGCGATGGTGACCACTTCGGTTCAGTTTCATCCATGAATTCACCGATGAAACTGTGGCTTACTCGCGGAAGGCGGGCCCACCACACACCCCTGCGTTCTTGGCTTGGCCGGACGACTGTCGTCCCCGTGCCCCCCTTTCACCGTTTACACCTCACGAGCAGATAGCAACTCGCGAACGTCGAGTCCTAGCCTATTCTCGAACCGCATGAAAACCCCGGCCCTTCAAGCCATGGCGGTTGGGAGCAGGTAGGATTTCGGGGCCTCGCGTCCCCCTCAAAGTGGCGAACTGCCAGGCTTGCTGGGCAACGCGGTTAGCCTTTCGCGCGGGGCTGGTGGAGTACAGCTCGAGGACGAGGGCGGATGCAACGCGCCGGCCATTCAACCGTGTGACGCCGAGGAATCGCGCCGCTGGGGAAGGGGGAAGCCGCGGTCACAACCGAGAATTATGGGGAGGCAGGCCAGGCGACCCTGCTGGCTAAGCCGTCGGGTAGTGGGTGCAGTTCGCTGCCCACCAGTGCCGTGCCTGTCGTTCGTTCCAGTCGCTGGCCTCGGGCAGTTCCTCGAGGGCCTCGGCCAACTCCTGGGCCGTCTGGAACCTGGCATCAGGATTCTTGGCAAGGCACTTCAGAACCAGCTCTTCCAAGGATATGGAAGGGAGGCAAGCGTTGTTCTGGGAGGCCGGGAGCTTTCCTTCCCCGGCCGCGTCCGCCAGGATTTTCCGAAGGCTAGGCGGTTCTTGGTGGGCGTGTGCCAACATCACCTTTAGCGGTGAGGCCTCTTCGAAAGGGGGACGGCCGGTGAGGGCAAAGAAGGCGACGACCCCCAACGAATAGATGTCGCTCCGCTCGTCCAAGTGGGCCTCGCCCAAGGCCTGCTCGGGGGACATGTAAAGCGGCGACCCGGTGACCGTCCCGACCTGCGTCAGGTCCTGATCTTCTTCCATCGATTCCGCCATCGGCTTGACCAGGCCAAAATCGAGCAATTTCGCTACATCGTAGGCCCCGCCGAGTTCCGTGACCATGATATTTGCGGGCTTGACATCGCGATGGATCAGTTGACGGCTGTGGGCTTCCGTGAGGGCATCGCAAACCTGTCGCAACAGGTAGACAGCGCGGCCTGGCTGCAGTGCCCCTCGACGTTTCACCAACTGTTGCAAGCTCAGCCCGGAAAGGTACTCCATCACATAAAAAAAAGTCCCATCAGCAGTTCGACCATAGTCGTAGATGTTGATACTGTTCCAATGGGAGAGTTGCGAAGCGGCTTGGACCTCGCGTTCGAATCGGGCCAAAGCCCGGGGATCCCCCATCTTCTCTGCTCGGATCACCTTGATGGCACAGGGGCGTTTGAGCAGCGTATGTTCGGCCAAGTACACATCTCCCATCCCGCCTGAACCAAGTTTCTCCTTCAGCCGATAACGACCGAGCTGCCGGGCTTCCGCTGCTTGCTCCTGAAGGTGCACGATCATGCGGGCGCTGGAAACGGCGATGAAGATCGTCGCGGCCAGGCCAAGCAACATTTCGACCGTGCTATCCGGGTCGAAGAGGATCGCCTCGCGGACGGCCGGCCGCCAAAGCATCGCCAGGAAAGTAGCCACGATGGGGAGCAGACCGATGACCCCGACCACCAGCAAGATATGCTTCCACGAGTTGGGAACAAAAAGGGCGTACGCCAGCATCAGCACGATCCAACCAGCCATGGGCATGATCGGGATGAGGGCGGAATTCGCCGCGATAAAGGCCAACTCGTGGAAATGCCTCAGGGCAAACATCACCGCCGGCAGTCCAAAGATCGCCAATTCGCAAAACCGCAGGCAAGGGCGAGAAACGCTCGGTTGTCGTCCCAACCAGATCCCGATCCCGATCAAAGAAAGGGTGGTCAACGCGTGCAGGGCAAAATGCCACGGAACTCCATGGGCGAGGCGACTAGTGTATTCGTGGATCGTCATCCAGACGAAGAAGAGGAGGAAGCTGAAACCGATAGCCAACGCTGCCGCGCGAAGGCGAGTCTGGATCAGCCCTAATGAATCCTGGGTCGTCCCGCTGTCGCTTTCGATAAGCTCCCGCTGCAGTCGTGGCGGGGCGACGCGGTTGGCCGGCAAGGTCGATGGAAGCGGGATAGCGATCGCCCCGACCGCATCGAGCGTCGGGTCATCGTGAGAGATCGGCTCAAACTGTTTCTCCAAGATACATCCTTCCCGCTCGCAGCTCCCTGAATTCTAGTGGAACCTTACGCTGGCCGGGAAGGGAAGGGCGAAGTTCACGTTACCTGCCTCACGAACTTTCGCGGTCGAGGTGAGTCTCGACCCACAAGCTTGGATCCTCGTTGTACCGATAGCCGCTTGCCAAGGACTGAGGTTGTTGCCCCAATTCTTCGTCGGCAACTTCGTAAAAGAGGCGGATTCGGTCGAAGTCCTGGGGTAGGTAGCCCGTCAGGCATTTGGCTGGCAGGAAGGCCTGGAGGCGGTAACCGTCGGCGGC
>JBILTQ010000281.1:0-7540 GCA_044371435.1 Pirellulaceae bacterium
GACATCCTCGGTGACGAAGATCATTTCGGCGATATGGACTTCAAGATTTCGGGGACGCAGAACGGGATCACCGGGATTCAGCTAGACCTCAAGATTCCTGGAATCAGTGAGGAAATCATTCGCGGTACCTTGAAGCAAGCTCGGGAAGCCCGGATGGAAATCCTGCGAAAGATGTTGATGTGCATCCCGCGTCCGCGTTCGGAGACCAGTCGTTACGCGCCGCGTTTGCTCCGCACCAAAATCGACCCGGACAAGATTGGCTTGCTGATCGGTCCGGGTGGCAAGAATATTCGCGCGATCCAAGAGGAGACCGGGGCGACCATCGATGTCGAGGATGATGGTACCGTCACGGTGGCCAGCCTCAACGCGGAGTCGGCGAAGGAAGCTTTGGGACGCGTGGAAGCTTGCACGGCCACGGTGCAGATTGGCAAGATCTACGATGGAACGGTGACCAGCATTCGCGACTTCGGCGCCTTTGTGGAGATCCTGCCTGGACGCGATGGGTTGTGCCATATCAGTGAACTGTCCAGCGGTTATGTGGCGAGCGTCGATACGATTTGTTCGGTGGGTGATTCGATGAAGGTGATCGTGATCGATATCGACGACCACGATCGAGTCAAACTTTCACGCCGCCGGGCCCTGGAAGAGTTGGGGATCGAAGACGAGTTCGCTCAAGCGGGCGATGACTTCGGCGGTGCTGAGGAAGGCGAAGAAGGGGGCGAACCCCGGGCTGAACGCAGCGAACGACCGCCTCGCTCGGAGCGTTCCGGTGCTGGCGGGGATCGCGGTGGTCATCGCGGTGGCGATCGCGGCCGAAGCGGCGGAGGGGGTGGCGGCGGACGCGGCGGACGCGGCGGAGGACGTGGCGGCGATCGCGGTCGCAGTGGTGGTGGTGGCGGTCGAAGATAAGCAGCCATGTCGCGACTTGATGCCGAGCAACTTCGAGCGGATCCTCGTGTCCAGCAAGCCAAAGACCTGTTGATGCAGGCTTTGGCGGACCACCAACAGCGAATCGATCAAATCCGGCCGCCACGGCCGGATTTGGTGGAATCGTATCGTGGTTTGTTGGCGCGGCTTGCCCAGGCTCGGGGTGGTGCCCCGTACTTCCCGTACCTCAGCAGCGGCTTGGGGAATGGTCCGTATGTGGAACTCGCCGATGGAAGCGTCAAGCTCGATTTTATCGTAGGGATCGGCGTGCACGGGATGGGGCATAGCCATCCGGCCATGCTGGCAGCTTCGGTCGACGCGGCCCTTGAGGATACGGTGATGCAGGGAAACCTGCAGCAAAACGCTCCCTCGCTGAGGTTGGCGGAACGCTTGATTCAGTGGAGCCAACGGTCGGGGGCCAAGCTGGATCATTGCCTGCTCAGCACCAGCGGCGCGATGGCTAATGAAAATGCATTGAAGCTCGCCTTCCATCATCGTTTCCCAGCAAGTCGCGTCCTGTGCATCGACCATTGCTTCGCCGGCCGCACCTTGGCGTTAGCCCAGCTTACCGATCGGCCTCCTTACCGAGCTGGTTTGCCCAAAGCTTTGGATGTCGACTACCTGCCGATGTTCCACCCGTCGGATCCTCAGGGGACTACCCAAGCCGCTTGGGCGATGCTCCGGAAACTGGTGGAGCGTCACCCCGGCGAGTACGCCTGCCTGTGGTTGGAACTGGTGGCTGGCGAAGGGGGATACTATCCGGGAACCACCGAGTATTTCCAAGGGTTATGCCGGATATGCCGCGAACATAACATCACCGTCATTTTCGACGAAGTCCAGACGTTTACCCGACTCAGTCAGCCCTTCGCCTTCCAGCATTTTGGCTTAGACGAGTACGCCGACATCGTCTCGATAGGAAAAATTACGCAGGTCTGCGCAACGTTGTATGCTACCGCTTTGAAACCCAAAGCGCCGATCCTTTCCCAAACTTTTACGGCCGCTTCGTCGTCGGTGATGGCGGGCTTAGCGGTCCTGGATACCCTGGAAGCCAAGGGATGTTTTGGTGCAGACGGATGGAACATGCAGCGATTCCATTACTTTCGGCAGCGGATGGAGGATCTAGCACGGCGCTACCCGGATCGGATTCAGGGGCCGTTCGGTGAGGGGATGATGATGGCCTTCCAGCCGGGGAACGGCGAGGAGGCGGTCGCCAAGGAGGCGCTATTCGCTCTCTACGAGGCGGGATTGATGGGCTTCATGGCAGGACATCATCCGACGCGGCTGCGTTTCCTTCCGTCGCCCGCGGTGGTGACCGAAGAACAAATCGGCTTAGCCTGCGACATCATCGAGCGTACTCTTTGCCGTCGTTGACCGGAACGTCGCTGTCGCTGAACTTCGAGGACGCGGTCGTTGTCGCGAGTTGGCGTGGGCCAAATTCCCCTCGCCGCTCGTGGGCTTGATTTCGCTAGGTTCATGGTTGGGGCATTCGGCGGAACGGAGTTGTAGCACCTGGACGTATTCCGCGCCGAAGAAGACGATCGACATCCCATAATAGCACCACAGCAAGATAGCGATGAACGAGCCGATCACTCCATAGGCGCTCGTATACCGCATCCCGATCAGGAACATCCCCAAGACGATTCGCCCCAGTTCCCAGATGACGGCGGCGAGTAGCCCGCCGCGCAGCGCCTCTCGCCAACCCACCGGTCGTTTGGGTAGCCATTTGTAAACCATTCCAAAGAGGGCAGCGTTCGCACCGACCACGAACAGGAATTGCACCAGGTTGAAAACGTGGGCCAGGCTGGGAAGGGTCGACCCGGCGAACGACCGAGCATGGGAAACCACCATCTGCGCTACGAAGAGAGCCACCACCATCCCGCCCAGGCTCAGCAGCATCAAAAAGGCGAACATCCGGTGCAGCAAGACGTTGACCACGGTGCGCTGGAGCGAAAGTCCGCGTCGGATCGGGACCCGCCAAACCCGATCGAAACCGCGATCGAGTTGAGCGAAGACCCCGATGGCGGCCAGGATGGCCATGAAGGTCCCGACCGGGCCACTGACCTTCGAATGCTGCGTGAATTGCTGTAGTACCTGGCGGACCTGCTGTTCGATCACCGGCGAGCCATGTTGGGCGACGGTGTCCAGGAGTTTGGCCTGGGCGTCTTTCCCCAGTTGCGAAAATTCCAGGAATAAACCCATCCCGGTCGTCAGCAGGAGCAGCATGGGGAAGAGCGACAGTGCCAGGTAATAGGCTACCGAAGCGGCTAGCGATCCGGCGTCATCCTCACTCCAACGGATGGCCGCCTGACGCAGGTTAGGGAAAAGGCTGGCGAGCCATCGCTTTTTAGCCGCTATCCAGCTTGAAGCGGCTAACGGATCATCCTGGGGTCGATTCCACATGCCGACAAGTGTAGGAACAAACGGCGGCCGGAGTCAACGAAACTATCCCTTGGCTTTCATCTGTTCCAGCAGACGTCCGGGACTTCCCATCACATTGTACCCGGCATCGACATGCAGGATTTCACCGGTGATCCCTTCGCTGTAGGGGCTGAGCAAGTAAGCCCCGCTCCGCCCGACCTCCTCATGAGTCACATTGCGTCCTAGCGGCGCGACATAGCTGTAGAATTCCTGCATTTCGCCGACGCCTGCGGCGTATCCAGCCAAAGTTTTCAGTGGCCCGGCGCTGACCGCGTTCACTCGGACCCCAGCAGGACCCATATCGAATGCTAAGTAGCGAATCGTGGCATCCAAGGCAGCTTTGCAGACCCCCATCACGTTGTAGCCCGGTACGCATTTCTCGCCACCAAAGTAGGTCATGGCCGCCACCGAGGCGCCAGCATTGAGAAGTGGGCGGGCATAGTTGGTGACCGCAATCAAACTGTAGACGCTGACGTCCATAGCTAGCTTAAAGCCTGCGCGGCTGGTTTCAACCGTCGGACGCGAGAGGTCATTGCGGTCGGCGAAAGCGATCGAGTGCAATAAGAAATCGATCTTGCCCAATTTCTCCCCCGCCATCTTCATGAAGGACTCGATCTGCAGGTCGTCCTGTACATCGAGCGGTTCGAGGAAAGCGGTTTGCTCCGGGTAACGCTCCACGCACTTGCTCACCCGCATCCGATTCTTTTTCTTGTCGTCTTCGGGACGGTCCGGCAGGTGCGAAAAACCGCAGAGACCGCCATGCTCCATGATTTCTCGAGCGATCGCCCAGGCGATCGAGTTCTCGTTGGCAATCCCCAGAATGATTCCTTTTTTTCCTTCAAATAGCTTCATGGTTGCTTTCGGCTGGCTTGGCGATGACGAGACGGAACTCCTGACCTTCGGCAGGGGACCTTGATCATAGCCCTCCCGCGCAGCGGTGCCTAGAACCGTTTACTCATGGCCGAAAAGGACGCAGATCGGGGCCGGTGTATGGATGACACTACGGTTATAGGTCATTTCACCATTCGCCGCATCGATGGCAAAGGCTGCCAGGGTATGCGAGTCCTGACCGGCTGCCAGCAGCCATTTCCCCGAGGGGTCGATGTTGAAATTGCGGGGAGTGGCCCCACGCACATGCTCATGCTCGATGAAACTCAAGCGGCCGGTGCCTTCATCGAAGGCGAAGACGCTGATGGTATCATGACCGCGATTGGCCGAGTAGATAAACTTGCCGGTAGGATGAACGCGGATCTCGGAAGCGCTGAAAAACTGCTCCTTTGCCTTTTGCTGCTCGGAGACCGTCGGCACCGTCTCCAGCGGAGTCATGGTGCCGGCTTGGGCATCGTAGGCGAAGACGGTGATCGTCAAGGCCAACTCATTCAGGACGAAAATGAAGTTACCGTTATTGTGGAACTTCATATGCCGCGGCCCGCTACCGGGAGGGACGATTCCGTGGCCATGGGGTTCCAGGCTGGCATTGGTGGTGTCGAGCCGATAGATCACGACTTTGTCCAACCCCAAGTCCGGTACGAAGGCGAAGCGATTGTCCGGTGAAAAACCGGTCCAGTGGGCGTGCGGTGCGTTCTGGCGATCGGCGACCACTTTCGATCCTCCCTGGTGCTTGATCAGTTGCGTTCGCTCACGGACGGACCCGTCCTCATTCAATGAAAACACGGCCACCGATCCTGCCCCATACTGAGCGGTCAGCAGGATCCGGCCAGTGGAATCGACGCTGACGTGGGAAGCGCCACCATCGCCGATCTCGACAGCATTGAGGAGTTTCAGCAAAGGTCCGCTGGTCGCCGTCGCAACGGCATAGGCTGCGACGACCGGTTTCTGCCCTAGATCAGCCACGGCGTACAATACCGGTTTGGTTGGATGCATCGCGAGGAAGCCCGGCCCACCCGCCTCGGCGGCTAGGGTGGACGGCGACAGCTTGCCGGTTTTGACATTCAGCTTGGCCAGGTAAATTCCCTTGCTATCGTTTCCCTTACCTGTCCCCAACCAGACTGGAATCGTGTCCGTGGTATCCATCTTTGCTTTGGCTTTCTTAGCTTGAGCATCTTGAGCTAACGCTTGGGGGAAATCGACGGCTATCAGCGACGCTATCAGCAGGCAAACAAACAGGCCTCTCTCCTTGCCGCAGGTTCGGAGATGCTTGATCTTCTTTGATTCCATGGTGAACTATTCCATCGATCCGGAGTGGCTAGGAAACATCGAACAATCATTGGAACGGATGGACGTTGCCAAGCCAAGGTGGCCAGGCGCGAAATCCAAAACCAGCGGCCCGCAGCTTCGTTTCCAGACAGGGAAGCGGATACTTGGGGCGGCTGCCTCCGGAAGACCGCGAACCCCTGCCGAACGCATCGACAGCAGCAAGCGAGGTCGATAGATGAACCAATCAACACTTCGAGGAGTCGGACGCGGCTATCGCAAACGAGTCGTTCTCGCTACCGGTGGAGCATCGAAACCGCGTTCCTCGCGTTGGCCACTCTTCCCTGAGTCCTGGGGAGGCGTGGTAGCGGAGGAGAATCGAACCCGTCCCGGCGAGGGAACAGACCGCGAAGGAGGAGCTACCTGCGGAGGATCATCCTTCACGCACGGGAGATCACCGCCGATGCCGGCGGCCGGCATCCCTCTTGGTGTTGTTCGCGGTGCTAGCGGCCGAGAGCCTGCAGGCTATGACTGCAGCTTGACCGTCGCCCCTTCCGCCTGGCCATCGGTCGCCTTGTTATCGTACCTGGCCTCGGGGATTTCGCTGCCGACAGGCGCCACTGCGTGATCGATCGCCGATTCCTCAGGAACTTTGCGCAAGAAGGAATTGTCTTCCTTGTCGGAGAGTTCGGCCTCGGCCACGACGCGCTCGATCACCTTCCGCTCGATGATCTGATTTCGCAACGCATCCATCTGGCCGGTTTTTTCTAGTCGTGCCCGTACCTTGCGAGGGGAAGAACCGGAATTCTCGGCGATCAATTCGATCTCGCTTTCATACTCTTCCGCTGCCGCCTCAATGGAGAGTTCCTCAGCGATCTTCTCGAGGACGAAGTGCTCGCGGAGGGCGTTGACTGTCATGTCGCGGGCGTTGCGGCGGCCGACATTGAGGAAACTGCGAACTTCGTCATCGCCGAAACCGCTCCTCTGCAATTCGAGGGCTTGACGCTGTAATTCGCGGTTGGTTTGACGGTTGACCAATTCGTTGGGAAGCTCCCACTGCGCATCCTTGGTAAGGATCGCGGTCACCTGCTTGCGGATTTCCTGCTGCTGGAAGTACTGTTGCTGCTTCTGCAATTCCTTGCGGACGAAGTCCTTCAATTCCTCGCGGTTGTCAAAGCCGAGTTCCTCGAGAACCGATTCCCGCAGGTCGGCCACCGATACCCTGCGGATTTCTACCACCGAAAATTCGGCCCCCACCGTCTTCCCACGATAGGCTTCGTTGTAGGTCGAGTTGCTGATGGTGACCTGACAGTTTCGCGTCTCACCTTCGCGGACACCGATCATCAGTTTGTCGAAATCCTCGATCACCGCATCGTTCAGGCTCAATTTCTTTCGCAGCACCACCCGCTCTTCCTCGATGCTGCTGAGGACTTTCCCTTCGTCGATAAACTTCCCGTTCAAAATCAGGGTGTCGCCAAGGACCGCTTCCCCGTCGACCGCCTCCCCTTCGGAGAAGCGAACCAATGTCTTCGCCAACTGCTCGTCGACTTCAGCGTCGCTGACCTGATGCACCGGACGAACAAGCTTTAACCCCTTCCAATTGGGGGTCTCGAATTCTGGTCGGACCTCGATCTTGAATTCGAAGGTAAAGTCACCGCTGGCCGGGATCTCGACTGCCCCGTAATCCATATCGGGCTCGCTGATGGCCGAGAAACTGCCCGATTCGGTGATTTTCTCCAACGAATCCATCACCAGCGAACTCTTGACCTGTTCCGAAATTTGATGCCGAAACCGGCTCTCCACCAGCTTCCGGGGGGCCTTGCCGACGCGAAAGCCAGGCATTTCCGCCTTGGGGGCCAAGTCATCGAAGGCCCGCTTGAAGTAGCGATCAACCTCACGCCGCGGAATAGTGACTACCACGTGACGTTCGCAAGCCCCCACGCTATTGATTTTCGTCTCTAATTCCAGAGCTTCTTGGGTAGTTTCCGAAGACATCGACATGCTTACGCTTCCCGGCAGATCACGAAATGTAAAATTCTCG
>JBILTQ010000530.1:0-2996 GCA_044371435.1 Pirellulaceae bacterium
TCCGGGAACGCCAATCCTACGGCGCCTAGCGGTCAACCGGCTTCGTGAGTGCCAATGCTAGCAGATGACTGCGGACTCGTTTCAGGATGGATGGGTCCCGGTTGTTCGAAATGAAGAACGACTCGCAAGGACGCATGAGATATGTCGTTTGCAATGAGATGGACGAAGTTTTCCGGGCGGTTAGGTCCGGCGAGTCTGCTCCTGTCAATCGCGGTTGCTGGTTATCTTCCGGCTTATGGGCAAACGGCAGGGATCAAGCCGATGGGGGTGCCGTCGGGAAAAACCTTGGTTTCCCGGTCGGGCGAGTTGGTAGAGATGACGGTCAATTCGACCCATCTCCTTTCTTCCGAGGAAGACATTGAGCGGGCCACCGTTCACAACGATTCCATCATCACGGTTCGGCCGATGGCCCGAAACGAGCTAATGGTTTCCGCCAAGGCCACCGGGGTTACCCAGGTCGATCTGTACAGCCCTGACAAGGGGGTCCGGTCAGTTCAAATCTTCGTCACGGGGGATGCGAGGGAACTGGAGGCTATCCTGCGAGCCGAGTTTCCGATGGCGAGCTTGCAGGTGCGACCGATCCAAAACGCGGTCGTCGTCAGCGGTCAGGTCTCCTCGGATGCGCACGTCGAGCAGGTGGTCGCGATCGCCGAGCAGTTCTACCCGACCGTCATCAACCGAATCGAAGTCATCGGGGTGCATACGGTGACCTTGCACGCTCAGGTCATGGAAATTTCGCGAACCAAACTTCGCGAGTTGGGAGTCGACTGGGCTTTGGGATTCGGCAACGACTACGTTGCCCAGACCGTCAGCGGTACGCTGGAACCGGGGGGGAAGAGTTTCGCGGAGAT
Source organism: Pirellulaceae bacterium (assembly GCA_044371435.1). Classification (GTDB taxonomy): domain Bacteria; phylum Planctomycetota; class Planctomycetia; order Pirellulales; family Pirellulaceae; genus JAIYDQ01. The sequence goes on from JBILTQ010000530.1 coordinate 852, forward strand.
TTTGAATCCAGGCCAGGAAACAGTGAAACTGGGAATCATCGATAACGGCAATTCATTCTTCGCGGCCATCAGGGCCCTGCAGCAGAAGGATCTCGTCAAAGTGATGGCGGATCCAACGCTGGTCGCCATCGATGGCCGGCCTGCAAGTTTTAACTCGGGAGGCGAATTCCCGATCCTGGTGCCAGCTGGTTTGGGCCAGGTCGGTATCGACTTTCGCGAATATGGGACACGCCTCGATTTCGTCGCGAAAGTTCGCGGTGACGGACGGATTTGGCTGGAGGTGCGACCGACGATCAGCGAAATCGATCCTTCGCGGAGCGTTACCCTCAGCGGGGTCTCGGTACCCGGTCTGCGCAGTCGCTACGTCGACACCGCAGTGGAGTTACGTGCCGGGCAAACCTTGGCTCTGGCTGGTTTGATTCAGGTGCGCACCGAAACGCAGTCGGCTGGCTTGCCAGGTCTGGCAGACATTCCCTACCTGGGAGCTCTGTTTCGCGCCAACCGAGAAATTCAAAACGAGGTCGAGCTGCTGATTATGGTGACACCGGACTTTGCTGGAGCCATGGATCCCTGTGAGGTGCCGCCTGGCGGGCCTGGTTTCGAGTCGGTATGGCCGACCGACGCGGAGTTCTATTGGCGCGGTTATATCGAGACCCCGACTCCATGCCCGACGGGAGGCATGACCTCGGATAGCATGATGCCATCTTCCTCAAGCGAACCGATGATGCCTGGTGCGGTTTCGATGCCGATGGCTGCCGGGCTAGAAGCTGCCAGCGCGAATCAAGGGAAAGGCAGCGAGTCAGTCGATAACGCCGCCTATCGTACTTCGAGTTTGCCGGTGTCCACGATTACCCCTTCCGGATACGTCGCTCCGCGATGACGACTATCGTTTTTCGCCATGCCTTGGAAGCATTGAGAACCAGACATGAGTAATGTACTACGCTTAGCTTTGGTCGATCCTCGCGATGAATCGCGTGAGAAATTGAAGTCCATGCTTGTAGGTATGGATTTAGTATGGCTCGAAGCTGAGTGCTCACGCTACGAATTTTTCGCCGACGTCGTGTCGCAGACCAATCCCGACGTGGGGGTTGTCTGCATGGATAGCGGTCCGGACAAGGCTATCGCCTTGATTGAAAGGTTGCGATCGACCTGCCCTGACTGCAATCTACTGGCGCTATCGCAGGATGTCGATGGCCCGATGATTTTGCGGACGATGCGGGCCGGGGCGAAGGAATTCCTCACGCTACCCATCAATGTCGAGGAGTTGCTGTCGGCTTTGCATCGTATCCAGGAAGCCCGTTATGGAACGGGGGACTCGCGAGTTCGGAGTTGCAAAATGATTGCAATCGCGGGAGCGACGGGTGGGGTGGGGTGCACGTCGATCGCCGTTAACATCGGTTGCAACCTGGCGAAGGATCCTAACAATTCGGTGGCGCTGGTCGACTTGGATCTCGCGTTGGGGGATGCTGATGTCTTCCTTGATTCCATTCCGGACTATACCTTGCTGGATGTAACTGAAAACGTCTCACGCCTCGATTTTCAGTTGCTACGGAAGAGCTTAACCAAGCATTCGTCGGGACTCTACCTGCTCCCGCGGCCGGTACAATTACAGGATCTGCAGGCGATCAATGAAGATAGCTTGCGACGGGTCATCGGTCTCTTGCGAGCGACGTTTACCCATGTGGTCTTCGATACTTCGAAGTCCTTCACCGAAGTCGATTTGACTGCCTTGGAGATGGTGAACGAGATCGCCTTGATCGTCCAGTTGGATTTGCCTTGTCTCCGCAATATGGTTCGGTTGCTGATGAGTTTCCAGGAGATGGAGTCGATCCGCGACAAGGTAAAAGTGGTCGTCAATCGTATGGGCTTGGAGAGCGGGCAGATTAGTTTGAAGAAGGCCAAGGAAACGATTGGTCGCGAAGTCTTCTTCCAGATCCCCAACGATTACCGGACGATGGTCGAGATGCGTAATAACGGTGTGCCCTTGTACGAGCAGGCACCCAAGGCCGCGATCACGCAATCGATCCTGCAGCTCACCGATTTATTGGCCGGGAATGTCTCGGAGGAAAAAGATACCGCCGATTCCAAGAAGGACAAAGCGGTCGCGGGCGCTGCCGGTTGGCTGTCCTTCTGGCCGGGGAAAGC
>JBILTQ010000531.1:0-2991 GCA_044371435.1 Pirellulaceae bacterium
GGAATTACGAGCGAGTAACTATCGCGTCGATGAGATCGCGCGTGAGCTGCTGGTCCTGGATCCCGGTCCGTTGCAGTCGGAGGAGGGGTTTTCTCCAAGTCGATTCTGGTGGGGAGCTTGGAAGTCCTCCGGCAAGTATGCGGCAGCGGACTTTATTGATCATCGTCTACTCGGCCGACGCGGGGCCTGCGAGCGTTGTCACGATGGCTCGAAAGTTGAAGACGCGGATCGCGGTTTTTACTGGGGATTGGCCTCGATCGCCCATGGCGTCCAGTCGATCACCAACGCTGAGCCGCGTCGAGAACTGGTGCAGCTCGAGTATCGCAGCCATCCGGCTCCGGTCTTTTATGAACGCGAGGACGCCTCGATGGCCGCCGTCCCCACCGCGCTTCCCAACGGACGGGCTATCCCGAAGCCTAGTGGTTCGCCGAGCCAAATCGCGGCCCAATCCCGTGAAAATCTGCAAGCTTTTGTCGATTGGCTGGTAGCGAGCGATGAGTTCGCCCAATCGCAAGCTGGGATGACCTGGCATGCCTTGTTCGGTCAAGCTTTACAGACGGAAGTCGGTTTCGAAGATCGCGAGTTACATGAGGAGCGGAAGGATTTGGTTCGTTTCCTCAGCCAGCAGCTTCGCGCTTACCAATTCGATGTCCGACCGCTGGTCGTGGCCATCCTTGCATCGGAAGCATTCGCTCGCGACCAGATCGACCATGATGGAGCGTGGTATGCAGCGGCCACTCGCGAGGACATCGCCAAGTATCGTGCGCGTCAACGGATGTTTGCTGTTTTCCCGCGGAGTGCCGATGCCACTTTCCGGTCGCTGGATAAACTAGCGGTGTGGACGGAAACCCAAGCCCCCTTCGCAGGCAAACCGGCGGGGGTTTTGGCTCAACCTTTGCCTCCAGGCAATCCCGGCAAGCTCTTGGCCAATGGTAGCAGTAGCAAAAAGGCAGGGACGGCGTCGAAGAGTTCGCTGACGGAAAGCCTGACCAAGCTGCCGAAGGAGCAAGTGCAATACCTTATCCAACTGCAGACCGTCCCGCCGACGCTGGAACAGGAGGTCGATCGCTTGTTGAAGAGCGCCTTGACATGGCCGGAACTGGTCGAGCATGTCTTTTACATGACCGGATCGGTGGGGCCATCGCGAGCCGAGCTCATCGATGCCGAGCGGATCCTGGCTGCGACTCGCGATCGTCGCCAAGCCCTGCTGCGAATCCTGGCCGCCCGCCAGTAGGGCTGTGGCGGGAACCGGCGGTGAGCGAAGGGGCCGGGTGATGGATCGCCGAGGTTTCCTGGTGACTTCTGTTAGCCGACCGGCTGTTCCTGGTGTCGATAACGTTTGGAGAAGTGGGGTCGATCGCGGTTCGAATGTTCCAGGCGGTCCCAGGGATTCGTCAGCTTCGAACCGCCGCTTCGGTTGGTCTATCGCGAAGGGAGATAGGTCGCTGGGCCGCGGGTGTTGAATGGCGACCAGTGGTCCGGGTACACTACAGGGGTGATACCTTCAGTTTCATCCTTTGCGGTTCGGAGCAAACTTCGCCTAGTTTGCATGGTGATCGCGGTTTATTCTTACCGTGCCCTTCCGTCCAGCCGGTTTCAAGCGCGTCGTCTCACGCTTGCCGCCCCCCCTTGCTCGATGAGCCGTGGGTGGTGCTTCTCGGCTATCTGCCTCGCCTTGTTCCTGTTCCTCGCCGGCGCTGTGAGCCGGGCCGAGTCGAATGAGGAAGGGATCCGTTTCTTCGAGTCGAAGATCCGTCCCCTGTTGATCGAGCATTGTTACGCTTGTCACAGCTTGCAGTTGGGTGAAAGCCAGGGTGATTTGCGTCTTGATAGTCGAGCTTCGATGCTCCGTGGCGGCAGCCGAGGGAGTGTCATCCAGTTGGAGAAGCCAGAAGCCAGCCTGCTGCTCAAGGCCATCGACTATGGAGACCCCGAGTTACAGATGCCGCCTTCGGGGAAACTGGCGGAGGAACAGATCGCGGCCGTCCGTCATTGGCTATCGCTCGGCGCCCCCGATCCCCGGGCACCGCTGGAGAAAGAACCTGCCGAGCCCGCTACGCGTTTGGCGGCGCTGGCATCGCAAGCCGCCCAGCATTGGGCTTATCAGCCGCTGGACCTGCAACCGCCAGCTCCGCTCGCCCCTCCATCGTCCGCATCCATGGTATCGGCTCCCGCCTCGCCGCTGGACGCGATCGTTGCGGGCGAACGTCAGGCGGTCGGTATCAGCGGTTCACCGCCAGCCGATCCGCGGACCCTGATTCGTCGCTTGTACTATGACCTCTTGGGTTTGCCCCCAAGTTGGGCTGATTTAGAGGAATGGAGGCAGCGTGGGGAGGCATTCGACTACGAGGGCTTGGTGGATGAACTCTTGTCCTCCAGCCACTTCGGTGAGCGGATGGCGCGGCGTTGGATGGATGTGGCTCGATATGCCGACAACAAAGGCTATGTCTTCCGGGAGGATCGGGAATACCTTCAGGCCTTCCGTTATCGTGATTGGCTGATCCGTGCCTTCAATGAGGACCTCCCTTTCTTCGATTTTGTCCGCTACCAATTAGCGGCCGATCATTGGGATCCCGACAATCGTAGTGGTCACTTGGACGCCATGGGTTTCCTGACCCTCGGCCGGCGTTTCCTACAGAACAAGCACGACATCATCGACGACCGCATCGACGTTGTCTGCCGCGGCTTGATGGGTATTACCGCCTCATGCGCCCGCTGCCACGATCACAAGTTTGATCCGGTCAGCATGCGTGATTATTACTCGTTGTATGCGGTCTTCGACAACAGCCTTGAGCCGGGCAATGATCCTTCGCCGTTGCGGCTAGCCGACAAAGAGTCGATCGAAGCCGCCTATATTTTTGTGCGGGGAAATCCCGGCAACCGCGGGCCGAGCATCGAGCGGCGATTCTTTGAGTTCCTCTCCCCGACCGCTGGTCGGCCTTTGACGACCGGCAGCGGGCGGCGAGAGTTGGCCGAGGCGATTGCCACCCC
>JBILTQ010000191.1:0-10155 GCA_044371435.1 Pirellulaceae bacterium
AGCCGCGATAACCGCACGAGGCGAGGGGAGGAAGAGAGGTTTCCAGTCAGGTCCAGGCGCGGAGGGCCGGCGTAATGTGAGCCGGGGCCGTGAGGCCCCGGCCGACGATTTCGCCGGGATGCCACTCCGTCTCAGCCTGCCGACTTGTCGGCCAAGGATGCCTTCGGCTCACGGGGTTGGAGATTTCGGATACCATAAATGCTCCCACCAAGGGCGGCCGCTGGCTGCCCGGGATCGCTTCCTCCCGGGTGATACGCGATGAATCTTGTTGAGCTCAGCTGGCCCCAAATCGCCGCCTTGGCCCCGGAGACACCGGTCGTCTTCCCGATTGCGGCCATCGAGCAGCATGGGCACCATTTGCCACTGTGGACCGATAGTCTGCTGCTGGGTGAAATCATTCGGCGCGTCGCCTTGCCGTTGGAGGATCGCGTCCTATTTGCACCCTTGATGTGGTTAGGCAACTCCGACCACCATCTCGATTTTTCTGGAACGCTTTCAGCGCCGCCCCGCACCTACCTCGATCTCTTGAGCGGCCTGGCCGACAACATGATCCAGCATGGTTTTCGCCGCTTGGTCTTCATCAATGGCCATGGCGGCAACGATATCCCTAGCAAGCAGGCGATCTTTGAATTGCGTCAAAAGTATCGGCAGCGAGCGGACCTGCTATTGACGATGACGACCTACTGGTCACTGGGTGCCCAGCCGTGGTTGCAGGAACCCTCGCTGCATCAGCGCGAGATGGGCCATGCCTGCGAGTGGGAAACCTCGATGGTGTTGCGTCTAGCCCCGCAATTAGTCGGCGACTATCGTCAAGCCGCGACCGTAGAGCCGGGAAATCCTTTCCGTCCGGGAACGCGGGCTTGGATCACCAAGGATCGCACCCAGCCTGGGCATATCGGCTGGCCGCAGTTGGCGACGGCGGAAAAAGGTGAGGTCTTGCTCTCGCTCTTCGCCGACGATGTCGTTCGATGGTTGGAACGCATCCTGGTTTGGGATGGCAAGTCATGGGATGGATGACTTCGTCGGAAAGCCCATCGCGGGGCGAGCTTGTGACGCCTCTCTCCCAGCGGCGGTTGTATGCGATCTGTGGCTTGCTGCTGTTGGCGTCCGCCATCAATTACATGGATCGGCAGACCTTGGCCAACGTTGGGGTGCGGGTGACCACCGAACTTTCGCTCAAGGAGCAGCAATTCGGGGCCCTCGAGACAGTCTTCGGGATGGCGTTCGCCGCGGGGTCGCTGATCTTCGGTTTTCTCGCCGATCGCCTGTCGATCCGCTGGCTGTATCCCTTGGTTTTGCTGTTGTGGTCGACGGTCGGGTTCATGACGGGATTCATCGAAAGCTACAGCCAACTCCTGCTTTGTCGCGGGCTGTTGGGATTCTTTGAAGCCGGGCATTGGCCGTGTGGGTTGAAGGCGACCCAGGCGTTGCTGAATCCCGGGCAACGTCCTTTGGGGAATAGCGTCCTGCAAAGCGGCACGTCGATCGGGGCGATCATTACGCCCCTGGTGATGGGGGCTACCTTGACGGCCCAGCTGGGAAGCTGGCGCTACGGCTTCCAGTTGGTGGGAGCCTTGGGCCTCTTTTGGATCGTCGCTTGGTTGTGGCTTGTCCGCAGTTCCGACCTGCACGGGAGTGGGCGGTTCCTCCAACCCAAACCGGAAGGTGGTCAGGGCTGGTGGCGGGAAGTCGTCTCCGACATTTTCAGTCGCCGGATGATCGTGGTGCTGACGGTCATCACCATCATCAACGCGACCTGGCAGACCTTGCGCGCCTGGCTCCCGAAGGTGATGCAGCAGGAGCATGGTTATAGTGAAGGGGGGACCTTGCTCTTCACCTCGATCTGGTATGCGGTCACCGATATCGGTTGCCTCGGTTCGGGACTGCTGGCTTTTTGGCTGGTCAAGCGTGGCTTCGGGATCAAATACTCCCGAGCCTTTGCCTTTAGCGTTTGTGCTTGCTTGTGTGCCTTCTTAGCCTTATTCCCGTGGCTTCCCCCCGGTCCGGCTCAGTGGCTTGTCCTGCTGTTGTCAGGGGCCGGCGCGTTGGGGATGTTCCCGATCTACTATGCTTTTTCGCAGGATATTTCGCGGACCCATCAAGGCAAGATCACCGGGATCACCAGCGCCATCGCCTGGGTCCTTTCTTCGCCCACTCAAATGCTCTTCGGTTATCTGGCCGATACCACGCGTTCCTTCCATACCGGCTTGATCTTAGCCGCACTCGCGCCCCTGCTCGCGATTGTCGTGATCCTGCTGCTCTGGCCCAGCGATCGTCGATCGTTGCCGCTTCGCGTCCCTATCGAAAGTTAGCATGCCATGCTCGATCGCCGTACCTTCATGATGGGCTCGACTGCTGCCGCCACCCTGGCTTGGAATGCTCGTCCGGTAACGGCCGCTGCAAAACGCCCGCGAATCGCTTTCCTCGCCACCGAAGTCCGCTTGCATTCGCATGCCCAGCATTTTCTCGATCGGCATGCGATGGGCTATGCATGGGGTGGACGATGGCAGGAGCCAGCCTTCGATATCGCCTCGGTCTTCGTCGATCAGCGGCCTGCCGGCGACCTCAGCCAACAACGCTTGAGCAAGTATTCCCTGAAAAGTTACCCGACGATCGCGGAGGCTTTGACGCTGGGGAGTTCCAAGTTAGCGGTGGATGGAGTGGTGCTGATCGGTGAGCACGGCGATTACCCGCGGAATGAGAGAGGTCAGAAGCTTTATCCTCGCTATCCGTGGTTCCAGCAAGTGACGGCGGTCTTCCGTGATTCCGGACGGTCGGTCCCTGTCTTCAACGACAAGCATTTGTCGACGAAATGGGAGGAATGCGTCGAGATGGTCGAACAAGCGAGAGAGCTGGGCTTTGCCTTCCTGGCCGGGTCTTCCTTACCGGTGACCTGGCGCTTGCCCGCGATCGACATGCCTTGGGGGACGCCCCTCTCGGAAAGCGTTTGCGTCGGTTACGGTGGGGTGGATAGCTACGATTTCCACGCGTTGGAGGTCGCTCAATGCATGTCGGAGCGAAGGGCTGGCGGGGAGGTCGGGATCACCAGTGTCCACGCTTTGAAAGGGGAAAGCTTATGGAACGAATTGGCCAAGGCGGAGCGTGCGTCGACACGTCGGCTGGTCACGGCCGCCATTGCCAGGAGCCACCATCTTCCGGTCGTTGACGGCTATCCCTCGGCACCCGTCAGTTTCGAGTGGGCGCGGCAGGCTATGCCTGAGACGATCGGCTACTTGATCGAACATCGCGACGGGTTTCGTACGACGATGCTGCTGGCCCCGATCCGCGATTTCAACTACGCGGGCCTTCGCCGGGACAACGGTGAAATCATCTCGTGCCAGATGTACTTGCCGATGCCGAACCAAAGCGCGACCACGGCCGACTTCTTCAATCCTTTGGCCCGGCACATCGAATCACTGATGCTGACCGGCCGAGCTCCCTACCCGATCGAACGGACCCTGCTGACATCCGGGATGGTCATCGGCGGTGTCGAATCACTATTTCGCGGTCAGCAGCTCGTGCCGACCCCCGAGATGCAAGTTGCCTACACCGCGCCGCAGGATTCCCACTTTTGGCGCGAGTAAGCCGATGGGGACCCGCCCTTCTTGCGTGGTGCTCGTAAGTCCCATCCGGCCGCGGCCAACGGTCGCGACCGTCGCCGGAATCAAGCTTCGGCCTTACCCTCGTTTCCGCCGAATTTCCTCGTTCCAACTCGATAGGGCCAAGGCGTCATCCCACGCGGAGGAAGGGGACGCGTAAAGGTTCGCGAACGCGCGATCGACCGCCTCCCCCTCGCCGCTGCCGGAGTTGCGGCGTTGGAGCGTATTGATCACTTGCAGCGCATCGATGGGACTGACCGCTCCATCACCGGAAACATCGAGGTACAGGCCGCCGTTGGTGGCCAAGAGACGCACCGCCTGGGGCCCGACACTGGTGAGGGTGTCGCGCCGCAAGGAGTTGATGACGACCAGCACATCGACGGGGGTCACTTCGCCATCGCGATCGACATCTGCCGGGTTGAGCGGATTGGTCAAACCGCTGCGGCTGGTAGCCTCGGTCGAAGATACCGGCGGATCAAAGTTACCGAAGATCGGTAAGGCGACTTCGTTGCCGAAGTGGGCAAATAAATCATTACCCAACGGGGCAGGGCTATAGGCTTGAAAGACGGCGGAGGGGAAAGCTGCCGGGGTATCGGAAACCCAGAAGAAGAACTCGCCGGTCTTCTCCGGAATCACCCCTTGCCGAGCCTTGACCCATAGCCCAAGATCATCGATGCCGTCGAGATTGATATCGCCGGCGACCGGCCTGTCGGTAAAACCGCTAAGACCGACGAAACGCTCGATGTCATCGCGCACCGCCCAGCTATCATCGACCACGCCATCGCGATTGAGGTCGAAGCGGAACGTGTTGGTGTCGTTATTGAAGAGGGCCAGATCGTCGTTGCCATCGCCGTTGAAGTCGCCGACGACCGGGATTCCGTTCGCATTGGAAGCCAACCGCTCGCCAACATCGATCTGGTTGTTGCCGTTGATATCGAGGTACCAGAAACTACCGTCGAAGAGCCCAATCTCATCACCATCGCGGGCCGCGGAGAAATCTCCGGCTACCGGGATACCATTCACCTGATAAGCAGGCGGCATCAGCGACGCCACGTCGCCGACCCCGTCATCGTCGGTATCGAGCATGAAGCTATAGTTCCCTTGGAAGCGACCGTAGACGCCGAGCTTGTCATAACCCGAGGCAATTCCGCTGTTGCGATCAGCGAAGTTGCCGGCAAAATGCCCGTCGGTCACACTGCCAAACTGATAGACAAAGTCGCGGTTGGTAGCATCGTTATCCTGACCTTCGGGATCGAAGATGAAATTGCCGTTGATATCGACATAGATTAGACCTTGGCTGACCGTCCCGATCTCCGGGCGACTATCGACGGTGAACCGGGCTACGAAATTCGTCCCCGGCTGACGATCACCGCTGGGGAAGAACGGACCGCTGTTGGGTTCGGCCGCATTGCTTTCACCGTCGAGTCGATTGCCGACAGGATCGACCAGGTTATCGAGAATCGTCAAGGTATAGCGATCGTCGGGAAGAGGTTCGAAGAAATCGAGGCGCAGCGAGGCGGTGGCGGGACTTCCGTCGGCAGCGGGGTCGGTGACCAGCGTGATAGACTGCACGGCGATGATCCCGCTGTGATCGCCGCGGACAATCAGATTACCCGGAGTCACGGCGATGCTGGCGACCAGGGCCGCGTAGAGGAAATTGGGATCGACGTTGCTGCGAGAAGGCAAGTCGCGGAGGCGGATGGTCAAGCTTTCAACCGCCGGCGTCGGGCCCTGCAAGGCGTTCTCCGGCTTGAGACCGAAGAGATTGAAGGCGGGCGACCCGGTGATTTGAACACCGGTAACTTGGGGACCCGCCGTATCGAGGAAGATATTCAGCCGATCGGCCTGGGCGTCCGGCGTCACATTACCCGCGACATCCTCAGCGGTCATGTAGATACTTCGCAATCCATCCAAACCAAAACCCAAGACGGGGTTGTTGAGATCGAGCATTGAAGTCAAAGACCATTGACCGCCGGGGAACTGATCGCTCCCATCGACAGGAAGGCTTGTCGTCAAACCTAACCACAGGTCAGGATTCACCCCGGACGCCTGCAGCCCGGCGATCCCATTGGTTTCCGCGTAGAGCCGGACGATCGCATCGGCTTCGGCTCGACCATAGAAGGTGGGCTGGGTGACGTTGGTCACCCGATCGGCAAAGGTGTTCGGCACGCCGACGACGCCGCTATCGCTAACCGCTGCCAGCCCTTGCGTGGTATCGACCAGGTTGAGCTGTCCGAAGAAACCGGGGGGGCTGGCGGTGTCGACCACGATTTCCAACGCATTGCTCCGTGGGCCGAAGCCGGTCTGTTGTGGGGTGGCGGGATCCACCATCTGCACCCGGGCCGTCAGGAAGTGGCTCCCATCGTTCAAGACCGGGCTAGTGAATTGATAAACTCCTGGCGCTACGAAGGTCGCAAAGCCTAACGGCGTTTGTGGGGCGGTCCCCGTTTGCGTCCCCGGCGGCGGCGAACTCCCTTCATCAAAAATCGCCACCCGATAACCAGCCGCCCCGGCTGCCGCTTGGAAGTCGATTGGGATCACTTGATCCGGCGGCGAACCAGCCGCGTCGTTCCCCGGCAAGTCATTCAAGAACAGGGCATCCTCGAGACGCAAGACGATGGTCGGGGTCGCATCGCGAGTAACATTGTCGAACCGACTGCGACCGGTGTCGCTGTTGGCCGGCGGCGGATCGCCGTTTGGGTTATCGAGCAACTCCACATCGAAGGGGCGAGGCGGATCGTACTGATCGACGGTGATATCGTAGGTATTGATGGCCGCCCCGTTGGCGTAGACCCGCAGATAATAGGTTTGACCAGCGATCGCCGGGATGCGGATACGTTCATTGTCGTTCGCATCGTTGGTGCCAAAACCGACCACGACATTACCAGCCGCATCGGTGACGTCGATCTCCAGGTTCCCGTTATTGGGCAAGCCGGGTCGGCCACTGGCTAAGGCCGCGATTTGACGGAAATAGACCTGGAAGTCGAGGATCCCGGTCCGCTCGGCGACCACCCGATACCAATCCTCATCGCCGGCCAACCCGAAGATCGGATCGGTCCCCGGGTTGATGTTCGGATCGACGTTGAGGGCATCACCGGCCCCGAGGTAGGTCGCCAGGCTGCGGCGATTGTTGAACTCGAGCGGATCATGCTTGAAGACGACGACATCACCATCGATCGCAGCGACTGGCTGCGCATATTCGATGCCGAGAAAAGTCACCAGCAACGGCTCGGCATTGCCTGGCCCGATGGTCATCGTGCCTGTGTCGTCCGTCGTCCCGCGTTGGTACAAAATCAAATCACCCGTACTGCTATCGATCACCCCCAACCGGTCGCTGGTCGCCCCCAAGCCTCCATCGACATCGATGCGCAGGCTGTTGGGATTGGCGTCGACAGCTAACGCATCCAACCAATTCACCTGGATCGTATCATCGCCGCTTCCGGCCAGGACCTCGACCCGCTCCAGGGTGCGAGTCCCGGCCGCCAGCGCCAAGGTATCGGTCTGGAGGTTGCCATTGAGGCTGTGGACTAAGGTATTGGCCGCCGTCTGGAAGATAGAGATCGCGTCGTTACCGCTGGTACCGACGATCCGGATCGTATCGAAGCCATCGCCCCCATCGATAGCGTCGTTACCGCCACCACCCACGAAGGTGTCTTCCCCTTCGTTGCCGAATAGCTGATCGTCGCCAGCGCCACCTTCCAGGAAATCATCGCCCGGACCGCCGATCAGGATGGCATCGGCTGAGAGTTGATCATCGCCCTGGCCACCTGCCAAGGTGATCCCAATACTCGCCTCGACCCCAGCTGCCGCCTTCAATCGATCATGCCCATCGTTGCCGCGAAGGGTGAACTGATCGGCGGGGGTGGCCCCGGTGAGGCGAATATCGTAGGGGAGTCCGACCAGCCGCAAACTGCCGCTGGCCGCGTTTTCAACGCTTAGCGTCAAATGATCATCGAGCGAACGGCCGTCGACAAAGACGAAATCGCCAGCATCTGCTCCTTCGCGGATGGTCACTACCTGCACCTCGGTGGTCGACAGATCGCTCAGCGTTGCCGTCGGATCGGTATAAGGATTGGTAGCCGCAACATCATCGCCTGCATCCCCATCATTGGCCCGTCCGATCACGTAACGGTCGGCACCCGCATTCCCGGTCACCTGGATGTGATCGATCCCCGCCATGTCGATATTGATATTCCCCGTGCTGCGAAAGAGGATGGCCCGCGTCGGCTCGGTAGGTTTGGCAAAAACGTTGAAGACCTCCGCCCCCGCCCCACCGAAGAAGAGCAACCCATCAGCTTCCGCCGCGCCGCCTTCGAGGAGATCGTTCCCGTCTCCTGGCTCCCAGAAGAAAAGGTCGGACCCCGCACCGCCGAAGAAGGTATCACTCCCCGCATCATCAGCGACCCCGTTGGGAGTCGGGGTGAGGTTGCCCAACAAGTCATTCCCCTCGTCGCCGTACAGCGTATCGTTGCCGGCCAAGCCGACCATGGCGTCGTTGCCTCGTCCCCCGAAGATCGTATCGCTGGCTGGACTGCCTATGAGGACGTCATCGCCATCGCCACCAGAGATCACCGCGTCGATGGAGGCCGACAAATCGACCACGTCATTCCCGCCACCCGCCTCGATGAACTTAGTCAGCGTCGCCTCGGTCAGCCCCAATACGATCGAATCATTCCCTCCCAAACCGTGGACTTCGATCCGCTCGACACTGCCCACCGGCAACTGGACGCTCATCCCCAACGCCAAGGCGACGGTGTCGGGAGCCGGTGAACTGAATTGATCATGGCCGTCAGTCCCGTAGATCGCCACCTGATCAAAACCGCCAGCGCCACCTTGGACGATCAAGCTCGCCAACGATTGAAAGTCAAAGCGTGGGCTCAGGCTAGACGAGAACGAACCGCGGCCGCTCGACGCTGCATAAACTTCGATGCTGTCGTTGGCGGCGGTCCCCTGAATCACCAAACTGTCGCTGGCCGAGCCACCCCCGCCGAACTCCCCGTCGTACTGCAGCCATTCGACACCGCCGACCGACGATACATACGTCAAGCCTGGGCAGAAATCGGCCGGCAGGATCGACAGCAATTGGATCAGGCCCCCCAGACCACCATCGATCGACAAAGTACCGGTATCCGGCCCGCTCGGGGTAAAGGTGATGGTGTCCGCCAACGGCGTTTCGACCTGGACTCGATCGGCTTCGGTCGGTTCTCCCATCGAAGGTGAACCGCCGACGATGGAGACTTGTACATTCCAAGCGGTATCGTTGGGAGCCGGAGTTCGGATGACGATATCATCGTCGCCAGCTTTAGCATCGATCCCTAGCTTGGACACATTCAGGTACAACACCGGCAAGCCATCATTGACCGAGACGGTGAAATCCCGAACACCATCGGCTCCAAGATGGGTACTCGCATCGCGAGCGATCACCGTGATCTCGTCATCAGCTTGAGTCCCCCCGATAATCGCGCACGCTCCACCGTCGACGACTACCGATTCGATATGATCGAAGCTGATGAGGGGGCTAGCACCGACTTGAAAGGCCCCCTCGTCGCTATCGGTTCCCGGCAAGTAAAGATCGACTGGCCCGACCACCGTTAGCTTGTCACCCGCGATCCCGATCGGATCCCCGCCATCGATGAAATAGCTAGTGACCGCCGAGGGGGTCACTTGGAAGTTGTCCGAGCCGGCCTGGCCGAAGACTTCGAGCTGCTCGGTGTTGCTATAAATGACCGGTTGCCGGGGGAGCGGTGGACCGAGTTCATCGATCGTCACCAGCGTATCGGTCACGCCAATCTCTTCGGCTTGCTGCGAGGCATAAACTTGCAAGCGATCGCTGCCGGCCAACAGGTCGGCCTCGAAGCTACCGATCCCCAACGCATTGACCAGCGGAGCACGGATGGCAGGGGAAGTCGCCAGCAAACGAGCGGTCAACGCATTCTCGCCAGTCGGGGTGATGGACAGTACATCATCGCCAGGGGTCGCCTTCATCAACAGGTCGTGGTTGGCCGCATGGAGATTGATAGTCTCAAAGCCGGTGAAGTTCACCGGCAGGAAACTCGTCTCCTGCACGCTGGCGGCGGCATAGTCCAGCGTCACCAGGTGGGCGATGGTCGCGGATGCGTTGAGATTAAGAACATCGCTGCCGCTCGACGGATCCCCACCATGAACGCTCAGGGGGAACGGCAGGTTCGTGCCGGCCGTGAGCGTATCGTCGCCATCCAAGGTGTCGACGACCATCGATGAAAGGTTGGCGATGCCGATGAAGTTGGAAACGATCCCGTTGATTTCGTGGAGCACCGAGACCGAAGTCCCGGCCGTTGCTGATATGTTCACAGCGTCATCGCTGTCGGTCGTGGTTAGGACGAAGGTATCGCTTCCACCGGCACCATTAAAATTGTACGTCCCGACTACCGCGGAACTATTCTGGGAGACCTCGATCATCGGCAGCGGAAAGGCTGCAAGAGCTTGGTTCATCAAGCCGCTGATCCGGAATTGTCCGCGTTCCGGGCCAGACCGGACACGGAAGATATCGTCGCCAAGGGTGCCGTCGACGGTAAAG
>JBILTQ010000213.1:0-9332 GCA_044371435.1 Pirellulaceae bacterium
TTTTGGCTTCGCGTTCAGCCGCTGCCAGTTCCTGCTCTTGTTTCTGAAGCGCGGCCCGCTGATTCATGCTGTTCCAGATCATGAACAGGGAAATCGTCAGCAGCATCCAGGCAAAAAATCTTCGGTCCACGCCAGTCGCCTCGGGGCGTAAAAGTTGCCTGACCGGCGGCAGATCCTCTGCATGACAACGTTACCGAAACGCTGTGGTCGTACCTAAAGCCTAGTCAGCCGGCGAGTTATTGTGGTCGGCACGGGGGGACTTGCCTAGGCCCATCTGCGGCTTGCCGGCAACTTCCCCGAGCCGATCGAGAGCTTTGGCGTTCAGGTTGGCTGCTTGAAATTCTTGCCAAAAAGCCAGCCCCAACCTGTGCGACGGAGGATCGCCGCGGGCGGAAGATGGCCCCGGGTTGGCGGGTTGCACAACATCCTTCACCGGCGAAGCTATTGGAGCAGGCTGTGGAGGCGACGGTCGCGATACCGCGTCGTTCGCGATGGCTTCGCGTTTTCGTCGGACGCTCCCTAGCCTTGGAGATCGCTTCCGCGTTTATAATGCACCCGGTGAAGGGGCCCGTTTGCAAGGTGGGTTCAGCCACCCCGGAAGCGAGCAAGCGGCATTGGCGAGCGAAGTCTTTCAGTCGAGGGATCACAGAGGATGATAAAGGTAGGTTTGATCGGCGTTGGCTTCATGGGCTGGATTCACTACCTCGCCTATCGTCGTTCATCGGCAGCGCAACTTGTCGGCTTTGTCTCGCGCGATCCCAAGAAACGCCGGGGAGACTGGCGCGGCATTCGCGGGAACTTTGGCCCGGCGGGGGAGATGATCGATATTTCAGGGATGGAGGTGCATGATTCGCTCGAAGCCATGCTGAAGAACCCAGCCATCGATGTCGTCGATATTTGTTTGCCACCGCACCTCCACGCCCAGGCGGCGCTGGCAGCGGTTCAAGCTGGCAAGCACGTTTTTTGTGAGAAGCCGCTGGCTTTGAGTTCGGCCGAGGCTGACCGGTTGCTCGAGGCTGCCGAACGGTATGGCCGTCAGGTGATGGTAGCGCAAGTCCTTCCTTACATCGGGCCCTTTGCCTATGCCCTGGAGTTGGTTCAATCAGGAAAATATGGCCAACCTATCGGTGGGATGTTCAAGCGTACGATTTCCAATCCGGATTGGATCCCCGATTTTTTTGATCCCCAGCGTGTCGGTGGTCCACTCATCGACTTGAATGTCCACGATACCCACTTTATTCGTCTGCTCTTCGGCAAGCCGCGTCGGGTCCAAGCGGTGGGACGGATGGCTGTTCCCTCGCCGCCGGACTCGCTCCAGGGGTGCGTGAAGTTCGCTCATGCCCATTACCACTTCGACGATCCGCGGCTAGTGGTTGCCTCGACGGGCGGGGTGCTCGATGGGCCAGGCCGGCCGTTCACCCATGGTTTCGAGTTGCAGTTGGAGGAGGCTTATTTGCAGTTCGAGTTCGCCGCCTTTGCCGATGCTTGCGAAACCATGCCGCTGAAGATCGTGACCAAGGCCGGGGAAGTGATTCGGCCGGAACTGGCCGTTGCCGATGATGTCACCGCTTTCGAGCATGAGATTGCGGACATGGTTCAGGGCATTGGCAACGGGGTGGTCGCCCCACGCTTGGATCCGGTTTTGGCCCGGGATGCGATTCACCTGGGCGAGTGTATCCAGCGTTCGGTTGTCGAACAGCGGCCTATCGACGTCTGATGGCAACCGAGGAGAGCGGCACCCGTCGAGCCCCATGAATTTTGAAATTTTAGGCCCCTACCGCGTGCTGGATGTTCTAGGGCGCGGCGGTATGGGGACGGTCTATCGCGGCACACATGTCAAGACCGAAGCGACGGTGGCGTTGAAGGTGATCGCCACCAGCTTGGCCGATCAGGAACGATTTCGTCGGCGATTTGCTACCGAAGTTGAAACCTTGAAGCGGCTGAAGCATCCGCACATCGTGCAGTTGCTCGGGTATGGCGAGGAGCAGGGGCATCTCTTTTACGCCATGGAGTATGTCTCGGGGAAGACACTCTCCGAATCGATTCGTTTCCAGGGATCGTTGCCATGGCCGCGGGCTATCGAAATCGCCATCCAGATCGCCAGCGCCTTGAAGCATGCCCATGACTTTGGCATCATCCATCGCGATTTGAAACCGGCCAATGTCTTGGTCTCGACCGATGGCCAGGTCAAGCTGACCGACTTCGGCATCGCCAAGCTTTTCGGGAATTCGGAGGTGACGGCGGCCGGGTCGGTCCTGGGGACCGCGGATTTTATGCCGCCCGAGCAGGCTGAAGGGAAAGCCGTTACCGCCCGCAGCGACCTCTACGCCTTGGGGGCTTTGATCTTTGCCATGATTGCCGGGCGTTCGCCGCATCATGCCAAAACGATCCCCGAGGTGCTCTACAACGTTCGTTATCAGGTACCACCGCGGCTCAACCTGCTCGAGGCGACGGTCCCCGAGGAATTGGCCGAACTGGTGGCCCAGTTGCTGATGAAGCAGGCGGCGGAGCGGCCGCCGACGGCGTTGGTCGTCGGCAACCGTCTGCTTTCGCTGCAGCATGGACTCAAGAAGCGGCCGGAGGAAAAATCATCCGCGGGTTCTTCCGGAGAGCTTCAAGATGCTGGCGAGTCGGTCTCGCTCGAGTGGTCCCCCGAGCCAGGCAGTGATCCTTCGGCCACGTCGGTGGCTCGCGCCGAGTTACCGACACAGGCGGCTTCGGCGATCGTCGAGTCGCCGGCTGGCAAGAGCCCGTCGGTGCCATCGAGCGGCGCTCCGTCCTCCAGCAAGACTCCTATCGCGGCTGGAGAAGAGCGACAGCAATCGGCTCCGGGCTCGCTACCCGAGGAAAACGCATCCAGTCGATTCACCCTCGTGGATGACGCCGAACGGTGGTCCAGCCGGATGGGTGAACTGGCTAGCGCGACTAGCGGCGGGAGGTCCCAGGCCTGGTCGATTGCCGTCCTGGTTGGGTTGCTGCTGGTCTGCCTGATGGCGATCTACTACTTCGCTCGCCCGCGGTCGGCCGACCAGCTTTATGAGCAGATCATGACCGCCGTCGACAGCGGGCAGGAGCTCTCGACGCTGGCTCTCGAGCCGACGATCGCGGAGTTTCAGCGAGGCTATCCCGAGGATCCTCGGCTACCAGCCATGGCTGCTTTGCAACAACAAATCGAGCAGCAGCGGGCAGTTCGCCGCTTGACGCGCGGCGGGAGCGGTCGTCGCCAAGGTGAGGCTTGGACACCGCTCGAACAAGCCTTTGTCGAGTGTTCGCAATGGAACGCGACCAATTCGGCCGTCGCCCTGCAGAAGTGGCAAGCTTTGCTTACGATTTTTTCAGCTACCCCCGATTTGTCGACGGCCGAGCAAGCGCTGCTGGTGTTTGCCCAGAGGGAGGTCGAGCGGCTTTCCAGCGACGAACAGCATCGGGACGCGGAACTCGCCGATTTTCTCAGGGAGCAATGGTCGCGAGCTAAATCGCAGTTGGCCCCGCAAGAGTTTGCTGCCTTCTGCCGAGCGGTCGTCGAGTTGTATGGTGAGAAGGCCTGGGCCCGCGAGTGGGTCGAGCAAGCCCGCCCACAGGCCCGCTAGGGTAGTTGGTCCAACGAAGTTTGGTACCAGCCGATATCTAACCATTCGCATGGCGAGTGGTTGAACGATGTGTGGCGGGCTGGAGAGGGGTATGTCCGGGGATCCCAGCGAGGCTGAGGGGGGCTTCGAGCTGAGCGGCTGGTGCGCGAGGCCAGGATCGCTACGGAAAATCGGGGTCTCTTCTCCAAAGAGTCATCGATCGGTATCTTGCTCGTGCGTTTTTTACCGTTCGGCCAGCAGCAGCCACCGGCTATAATCGCGTCCGTGGGATGAGGCTGTTCGTTCCTGCCGTCATCGTCAGGCAGCCTGAAGCTTGGCCCGTGGAAAACCGTCGTGGCGCGGTTGAGGCGTGGCCGCCTGACGCTGGTGAAGGTTTTGCCCTGGTCGGTAGCTTGGCCTCGTTCCCGACGTTTTCTGGATCAGGGTATCATGCCTGCCTGTCGTTGTTATTCTTTCGTTGAGGAGTTCTTGGATGCGGTTAACGCTTTGGCTTGGGTGTTGCTTGGTAGGTGGGATGGTCGCTTCGCTACCCGCCGAGGAATTCCGCATCCTGGCTTGGAACATCGAAAGCAATCGTCCCGAGCAACCACCGGTGAGTGATCCTCCCACGATCGCAGCGCAGCTTACCGAGTTGATGCGAACCCCCGCCACCAGGGCTTCGCTGGTCGCGCTGAGCGAAATCGAGCCCTCGACCTTTGCATTGGCACAGCAAGCGGTGGCCAATGGTTGGCAATCGACGGTAGACTACGTCACCTCGGCCAGCGGTGGCTACAAGGATTCGGATAGTCTGATGCTGATCGTCGATCGTCAGCGTTTTGAAATTCGGGAGGCGATGGAGATTCACCGCTACGCCGGTTTCGTGGGAAATTTTAATATCACCGATCCGAAGGAACGCGAATTCGGGGCCTTGCGAGCCCGCTCCCCGTTGGCGGTCAAAGTGCTCGACAAGCAAGTCGGCGGGAGCTTTTGGGTCATCGTCAATCACCTCGCCCGCGGCGAAGCCGATTTGCGGGTTGAGCAAGCCAAGATGTTGCGGGCGTGGGCGGCAGGACATCCCGAACCGATCGTAGCCGTCGGGGACTTCAATTTTGATTTTGACTTTCGGACGGCGATGGGGAATGCCGCCTTTCAGGCGATGCTGGAGACAGAGACATGGAGTTGGCTAAAGCCTGATCCGTTGATCGATTCGAACTGGTCGGATGATCGGCGCGCCGTGGGGTCCCGTGTCGATCGCTATCCCGATTCGTTGCTCGACTTTGCCTTCGTCGCCAATCAAGCCAAGCGATGGGGAGGGAAGTGCGAGGTCATAGTTCGGCCTGGAGATTTTCCCGATGACGAGAAGACCAGCGATCACCGGCCGATCCTGGTTACCCTTTCTCCTCAACCGCCGGTCGCTGCACCTCCTGTCCCTTAACCCGGCCTGAGAGGCGGCGGCGGCCAGCCGTAGCCGCTCGCCCCGCTCGATGGCCGCCGATGATAATCGCTGCCCGCGTTGACTCGCCCTTTCCTCCCGTCCCTCCTTGCCTTTACCTGGTGGTTGACCATGAAATTTTCACACGTTTTGCTGGTGATGGCCGGCGTTTGTCTCTCTTTGGACTTTGGCCATGTTCGGACCATGGGTCAGGAAAAGCCAGTCAAGGATATCTCCAAACTGGATCCCGCCATGGCCGGCAATCGGACGGCGGCCGGTGACCTCGTTTGGCATGATGTGACCGAGTGGGGGGTGGAAGGAAGGATCTTGCCCGATGCAACACGCGAGCGATGGTTTGATCGTTTTCCGGCAACTGCCAAGGCGACGGTCACCCCCAACGTTTGGAATCTCAGTCGCGATAGTGCCGGGATGGTAGTACGTTTCCGTACCGATGCTACCGAGCTTCACGTTCATTATCGATTATCGAAGGATCGGTTAGCGATGGCCCACATGCCAGCGACCGGGGTCAGCGGCATCGATCTTTATGCCCGCGACCAGGACGGTAAGTGGAAATGGGTCCAGGTAACGCGGCCCGACAAGCAGGAGATGAAGGTGGAGCTGGTCAAAGGCCTGGCGCCCGGGCTGCGCGAATATGCGGCCTATCTCCCGTTGTACAACGGTGTCGAGTTTCTCAAGATCGGCGTCGGTGGGAAGGTGGTATTCGACCGGCTGCCGCCACGCGATAAACCGCTGGTGTTCTACGGTACCAGCATTACCCATGGTGCCTGTGCCAGCCGGCCGGGGATGGTGCACACGGCGATCCTTGGACGCCGACTGGATATGCCGGTGGTCAATCTCGGATTCTCCGGCAATGGCCGGATGGATTTGGCCGTCGGCGAATACCTGGCTCGGCTCGAGGCTTCCGTGTATGTCATCGACTGTTTGCCGAACATGCAACCAGCCGATGTTACCGCCAAGTGTCTGCCGCTGGTCAAGCTACTCAAAGCTGCCAGGCCACAGACGCCGGTGGTGCTGGTCGAAGATCGTCGTTTTACCAACGATTGGATCACACCGCTCAAGCATCAGTTCCATAGCGAGAATCATGCCGCCTTGCGGGCTGCTTATGAACAGTTGCTGGGCCAAGGGATCCACGGGCTCTTTTATATCCCCGGCGATCATCTCTACGGCGATGATACCGAGGGCGCTACCGACGCCTCGCATGCCAACGATCTCGGCTTCATGCGTCAAGCCGATATCTTTGAACCGGTTTTGCGCGAGGCGCTGGGGCGGTAGTCGTGTGAACTCGCCGCCATTTTGTTACATGCTCAGCAGATATCGTTGGCATCGACCTCCTGATGCCGACGTCGGGCTGCCAGCGGCAAGGCGGTGGAGGCCTCCGTGGCGATTCTGTCTGGGTGATGCTCACTAGGATGGTGCCCGGCCAATTCGAACACTCGAGCCATGCTTTGTTTTCCCTGAAAACCCTCCTGCAAGAAGAGATAGCCACTGATGATGAGAAGCTACGGCAAGTCGCCATCGGCTGGGATGCGGTGGATAAGAGCGATGCTCCTGGGGTGGGGGTTGCTAGGGGGCGTTCACGCTCAGGCGGCTACGGACGCGACGATACAAGCCTACCTGGCTCAGCGTTTTCCCTGTCGGCTCGATCGGGTGCGGGTGGAGACGGAGCAGATCCTGATCGAAGGCTGGGTCGATCAGCCGGCGGGTGGTTATGTTCTGGGAGAGCTTCCGATCGATCTGCCGACAGGGGCCAGGCCGCTCGCCGATACTTGGATCCCGTTGAACATTCGAGCCGATGGGAGTTTTGCGGTGGAAGTTCCGCGGCGGGCGGTGCGGAGTGGACGTGCCTGCGATCGTTTTGCTTCGCGCTGGCAACTTTATCATCGGGAGGAGGAGGTGGATACGCCCTGCTCCCATGCGCGTTATCCCGACGAGATCGCTTGTCGTTCGCCGTCGCTTCCGGCGCTGATCCCGATGACGAAGAAGGGCTTAGGGGGGTGGACGGCAGGCCGAATACCGGACGAGGTTTCCGAGCTCGGTCTGGCAGCGGTGACCGTCAACGTGGTGATCCATCGGTTGGTTTCCTTGGAGCCACAGCCGGGCCATACCCCTTTTGAGTGGCAGGGGCGCACTTACTTTGCCAACGATCAAGTGGCGGCCGAGCTGGATCGAACCTTCCGTCAAGCTGCCGAGGAAGGGTTGTTGGTCTCCGTCATTGTTTTGGTGGCGAATCCGGCAAAGTCGGAGGAAGCCCGCATCGACTTGCTTGGTCACCCCGAGGCCGCGGCTTCCGCTATGTTCGCCATGCCCAATATGAATGCCGAGGATGGGGTCGGGCTTTACGGTGCGATCCTCGATTGGATGGCTTCGCGCTGGTCTGGCGGGGAAGAGGGGCGGATTCACCACTGGATCATGCACAACGAGGTCGATGCCGGGTGGGTATGGACCAACGCGGGTGAGCAAACCGAGCTAGAGTATATGGATCTCTACGTACGCTCGATGCGGCTGGCTTACTTGACGGCCAGGCGATACGATCCCCATGCCGGTGCGTTTATCTCGCTCGATCACCACTGGGCCAAACCGGGACAGCCGCGATGGTATGCTTCGCGGAGTTTGCTGGAGATCTTGCAAAAGTTTTGCCAGATCGAGGGGGATTTCGAATGGGGGCTGGCTTATCATCCCTACCCACAGAGTCTCGGCAACCCGCGCACCTGGGAAGACCAACAGGCGACCTTCGCTTTCGATACCCAGAAGATAACCCCGAGGAACCTCGAAGTCTTGGATGATTACATGCGACGGCCGGAGATGCTCTATCGTGGCCGCGTGCGCTGCGTCCACCTTTCGGAAAACGGGTTTCACTCGAGGGATTATTCCACCAAAAGTCTCGAGGAGCAGGCGGCGGGGATGGCCTGGGCTTGGAAGAAGATCAGTCGCTTACCATCCGTCCAGGTTTGGCATTACCATAATTGGATCGACAACCGCCACGAGGGAGGCTTGCGGATCGGCTTGAGGAAGTTTCCCGATGATCTCGAGGAGCCGTTGGGTAAGAAGCCGATCTGGTACCTCTACCAGGCCTTGGGGACCACCCGTGAAGAAGCTGCTTGCGCACCTTATTTAAAGACGATTGGGATAGATGCATGGGACGAGATTTTCTTGAAAGGCCGATGATGTGCTGCCAACTGCTCGGGGAAAAACCGCACGCAATGTGCATCCCTGCGGAAGCGAAAGGCAGCGTGCTCAAATTGCTATCGCTTGGTTTCCGCGTGCGGCACCTGTATTTCTGCCTGGGGGTGGTCCTTGCCGGGGGCTGGTTCGGATCGGTGCGTCTGGCGGCGGCAGACAGCGTGTTTGAGGAGTCGTTCGAGTCTTTCGATCCGAGCCGCTTTCTGACAAAAATACCGAACAAGAATAGCGAGGTTCGCGACGGCGTGTTGTGGACTCGAGGTGAGAGTGGTGGGAAGTATCCCCCGATGGTCTACCTGCCGATCGATGGTCGGGATCTCGAGATTCGTTTTCGCTATCGGCATCTGGGCGAGGGAGGCTGGCTGTGGTTTTTTGTCGATGGCGATGATGGCTTCGGGAGTGTCGATCATATGTTGCGGATCAAGCTGTTGCGGGAGTCCATCCAGTTACAGATCGATAGCCATACGCTGGATGCGAAGCATCCGCTTTTGCAACCGGGAAGGGCTCCGGATCCGATCAGTCGAGCCTACCGGTTGAACGAACGCTTCCCGCCGCTTCCCATCGACTTACGGATGAACGGATGGCGGGAGCTTCGGCTCCGTTTTCAGGGGGGGACCGTATGGATGCAGTTGGATGCCGGTGGCTGGCAGCATCGCCTGGAGCATCCCTGCTTCGACGCCGCCAAACGCAAGTTGTTGTGGATGCAGAACGGAGGGGCGGCCGGTATCGAGTTGGACGACATCCGGGTGGCCAGCGTCTCGGGCAAGGCCCTATCGCCATGATGCGCATGCTGGCCAGCCGGGCTTGGGGGGCGGCTTGGCGAAGCTTCGTCTGGCTGCTGCTGATCGGGAGCAGTTACGCGGGCGTTGCTTTGGCCGATGAGCAGCCCTGCAATCTCTTGGTGATCTTGACCGAAGATCAAGGTGCCCAGATGGGGGCGTTGGGGACGCCTGGTTTGCAGACGCCTCATATGGATGCCTTGGCTGCGTCCGGTGTCCTCTTTCACCAGGCTTATGTGGCCTATCCTGTCTGCTCGGCCTCCAAGGCCGCGTTATACACCGGCTTGCACAACCATACCCAAGGGTTGCTCAACAACACGGTCAACTACTACAAGCCAGCGCAGGCTTTGA
>JBILTQ010000579.1:0-2985 GCA_044371435.1 Pirellulaceae bacterium
GCGGCCTGGTGTCGAGTAGCCATTGCGCAGTGTGCTGAGGCTGCCGACATTGAGGGTGCCCGAGATCTGCGCGGCCATGGCCGATACCGTTCCAGACTCGCTGGAGAACTGCAGCATCCGGCCCGGCATGACCTCCAGAGTGCCGCCGCTGGTGAACAAGAACGAGTTGGCGGTCGTGACGTCGTTGCCGGTGAAGAGGAAAACGTCGCCGCCCGGCCCCACGCTCATGAGCCCTTGGTTGTCAAGCGCGAGGGTGGAAGTGGGTCCACTGACTGACAGGTTGGCGCTCAGGCTGCCCAGCTGTAGCAGGCCGCCGGCAGCCACACCGATCCGGTTCGCACCTGACGATGCAGTCAAGGCGCCGTTCAGCGTGGCGGTACCGCCGGACAAGATGTTCAGGGTGCCGCCGGTCAACGAGCCCGATCCGGAGATCGCAAGGCTTGAACCGGCTCCTACATCAAAGCGACCCCCCGCCAAGTTGACCCCGTGGGCCGTGGCGCTGTTGCCGCTCACGGTCACCGATGCCCCATCGCCCGAGATGACTGTGCTGTTCTTGATCTGGCCCTGCCAGGTCAAGGGCCTCTGGTAGGTCAGGGTGCCGCCGTTCAGGTCCAGCGTTGCTGTGCTGAGAAGCGAGGAAGTCCCGACGGCATTGAGGCCAGGGTTGAGCGCAAGGTCCAGCGAACCAGCGCTGCTGGTAATGTTGGCGTTGAGGTTGATGTTGTTGCTGGCGGTCAGGCTGAGAGTAGCGCTCCCCCCTGAGGTCTTGGAAATCGTGCCCGATACCGTGATGTCTCCAGGGTCTACACCAAGAGTTCCAGCAGTTGTAATGCTCACGTTCGTACCGGCATTGAGCGCCGTTTCGATCGTGGAACTCAAGATAAGGGATGGAGACCCGTTTGCTTGAAACAGGGTGCCGCCCGTGTTCAGCGTACCGCTCTCCGTGCCCGTTGCGGCAATCGTGAGGTTGAACGGATCGAGCAGCCAGTGTCCCGGCCGACCTCTGGGCGCGCTTGCATCCGCTGGCTGCGTCACGTCTAGAAAGCGTTTGCCCGAGGTCTCGATGAAGCCGCCGTCGCCGCCCAGCGGCCCGCCGCGGGCGCTGAGGTGGCCGTGGATGCGGGCGGTGTCGTCGGCCCACAGGATGACGGTACCGCCGTGGCCCTGGACCGTGGCGTTGGCGCGCACCTGGGCGCTGGGGGCCATCCACAGGGTCTGGGCGTTGGGCTGGTCGGTGCCGAAGGCGCCCAGGCGCTGGCCCAGCAGTTCGCCGCCGGCCAGCACCGTGCCGCCGCCGGCCGGGCCGGACACATCGATCAGCAGGCCTTCGCCCAGGCGGACGTCGCGCCCGATGAGGCGCACGCGCCCGCCCGTGCCCGCGGCGCCACCGGCCAGGGCGTTGCGCGGGTCTGGTCGGGGCAGGGGGGCGTCAGGGTTGGGATGGGGGGCAGCGGGTGCGGGAGTTCCGCTGAGGCGAGGGCCGGCCAGGCCGGCAGTGGTGGCGGCTGCGCTGGCAAGACCTGCTGGGACGATGCCTTCACTGGAGGCGGCAAATTGGGCGGCCACGGTAGCGCTGCCTGGGGCGGGCAGGCCGGTGTTGTCGGCAGGGAAGGGCGCCGTTCCCGTGCCAGTGACCTGCAGCACGCCGGCGTTCAGCGGGCCGGTGTAGGCGGGGAAGGCGGTGGCTTGTGCAGGGGCGGTGGTGGCGCCCGTGGCCGTGCCGGTGAACGTGCCGGTGGCGGCAGTGCCCGTGGAGCCGGAGCCTGCGGCCGCGCCAGCAGCGGAGTAGCCAATGGCTGAGGCGCCCGCTGGGCTGCCGAATGTGGTGGGGGCCACAACGGCCGCCGCGGCTACGGCGCCCGCAGTGCCCGTAGGGTTCACAACTTCGGTTTGCGCATTGGTAGCCGCCGTGGACAAGGCCAGCACCGAGGCCGGCAGCGGCGCGGCCACCCCGCCCGTGGCCTCAATGCGGCCTTGCAGGCTCACCTGCTCGGCCCCGGAAATCTCGATCTCGCCGCCGCCCACGCCACCCGCGGCGCTGGTACCCTGGGCGACCATGCGGCCCGTGGGCGTTTGCTCCACCTTCTTCGCGGCCTTGAGCACGATGCGCCCGTCCTCGCCCACCACGGCGGTGGTGGCTTGCAGCAGGCCGGCGTTCTTCACGTTCTGGGCATGCAGCACGATCTGCCGCGCCACGATCTCGCCCAGGTTCACGGCGTTGGAGGCGGGGGCGCTCACCTCCCAACTCACCTCAGGCGTGCGCGGGTTGACGATGCTGACCTTGTGGCCCGCGGCCAGCAGCACCTGGCCCTCGGGCGAATGGATGAGGCCGCTGTTTTCCACCTGTGGGGCCACCAGGTAGACGAAGCCGCCGCTGGCGGTGCGGATGGTGCCTTCGTTGCGCACGGCGCCGGCCAGCGGGTTGCCACCGGCGCCCACGGCGCCGAAGTTCATGCGGCCGGCCTTGAAGTCCTCGTCTGACAGCTTGAGCGTGGACACCGCCAGCGCGCCCACGTCCACCTGCGCGCCCTTGCCGAAGGCCACGCCGCTGGGGTTGATGAGGTAAACGCGGCCGTTGGACTGCAGGCTGCCCAGGATCTGACTGGGCGTGCCGCTCAGCACGCGGTTGAGCACCTGGCTGGAGACGCTGGGCTGCACGAAGCGGGTGGTTTCCCCCACCGCGATATTGAACTGGTTCCAGTGGATGACCGCCCCGTTGCTGGTGGTCACCGTCAGCGTCTTGTCTTTCTCGCTGAGAGTGGCGGTTCCCTGCACCACCTGCGCGCCCTGGGGGTTGGCCATCAGGCCCGCTGGGGTGCCGATGGCTGCCAGGGCCGCGGCCAGCAGGTGCAAGCCCAGGCTGGAGTGCGCTGGGGCGCCGGAGCGCCCACCCCGCGCGGCCCCTGAAGCGCTGCCGCGCGCAAAACGCCTTGCCTGGGACCTTCGCTGCTGACGCGACAGGCGCATCGGACCCTTCAGCGCTGC
>JBILTQ010000633.1:0-2981 GCA_044371435.1 Pirellulaceae bacterium
TCTGCTTTTCTCGAAGCAGACCATTGAAGAGCGCATACGGCAGGCCGGGGTCCGCAGTGGATGGCGCCAGCCCGTCAAAGTAGGTGTAGCGCTCACGGCCGAACGGCGTGTCGTCGCCATCGGTGCCGCGGGCCAACTCCACCTGCGCATACTGGGCACCCAGCCCGAACGGGCCAGTGGTGCCACTGCTTGGGTAGGTCAATCGCGTCAGTTGTGTTGTGTCCTCGGCCGTGCGCAGACGGGAACTCACCACCACGTAGTCGTAGATCGCACCACTGACCCGGCCGTGAAGGCTGCGATGCAGATGGATCTCCTCGGCGGCGTCGAAGCTCGGCCCCACATAGGTTGCGAAGGCAGTTGGCCCGAACAGACCGGTGCCTGAGGCGCCAGCATCCGGCACGAAGGCCCGGCCGACCAGGGTCTCGGCCAGCGGCGCCGCCTCGCCGTTTTTCAGCAGCAGCACGAAGCTACGCCCGTCCGGATATCCATAGGCGATAAAACGATCACCATCGTTGACGATTTGCTCGGCGTCTGGGGGCAGATCCCGCAGGTAACGCAGCCCGCCACGTGGCTGGCGGTAGTAGATGCGGTTGCCGATCGTCAGATAGTTGCCGGCCACCGTTGGCTGGCGCGGCCCGAGTGCATAGCGCAACTCCAGCGTGCGCTCGAACGCGTCCAGCTCGGGCCGGTAGCTCATCACCGCGGTATCGACGCCGCTGGTGACCACGGCCAGGTCGCGGCCGTAGGCAAAGTGTGGCGATTCGCTCGTCGAGAAATCGCCCAGTCGCGCCGCAACCCACGTGGTGCCGTTGAAGCGGAACAGGTTTTGCGCATTGCCCATCAGGCTGCCGGCAGCGGCACCCAGCAGAAATGGTGTTTCCGAATCGGTCGGAAGGTCGCGATAGACCTGCCAATCAAGCACGGGGTTTTGCAGAACGCGGTCCCAACGATAGAGGCGGACTTCGTAGTCGAACTGCTTGCGCTCCTCGTCCACCCGGGTGATGAAAATGGCGCTGGCGAAGGTCTCCGACAGTACGAAGCTCGGCTTCGGCGCGTCTGCGTGGGGACTGGGCGCGAACGAATCAAGCCGCAAAGGCAGACGCCAAGTGGCAAGACCTGACTCCAGCGCTATCAGCTGCAGCTGGGCGATTCCGGTGATCGGGTCCAGGCGCGCGATCAGCGCAAGCGAACCGCGGGCGACAATCGAGTACTGGCCGCCACCGTCCTGCGCAAGCGAGCTGCGCTGCCAGGCCAAAGAACGCGCGTCCCAGACGTAGCGCAGCACCTCTGCCACATCGTTCACCGCCAGCGCCACAAATCCGGCACCGGCAGCCACCTGATAGTCCATGCCGGGCCGCGGCAGCGGCGGCGCCTGCAACGGCACCGCATCCCAGACGCCATAGCGGCCAAACTGGCGGCGCACCGCCTGGCACCAGACCTGCTCGGGAACAACATGGCCACCAAAGCGCGCGCTGATGACGAAGAAGTCGTCCTGGAGATCGACCGCGAGGCTATCGAGATCAAGGTCGTCCTCGAGCGTACTGTCGATCGCACGATACGGGTGCCAGCTGCCATTCCAGTCGAACACGCTGACGACCAGCCGACGCTGGTTCAGCGCGTCGTAACGGGCAATAACCGTGTAGTTCGGGCCGATCCAGACCCGCGGCACTCCCGCGCCGGTTTGATCGCGGGTAGCGACGTGCTTCAACTGAGTGCCGCCGATCGCGCGGTGCTGGTAGGTGTAGTCGACCACTGCGCCGTTGGGGAACACTGCGCGGACAAGGGCGCCGGTGGCGAATTCGTCGGCACTTCGATTCTCGTAGGTAAAACGCATGCCGGGCAGCAGCTTGCGCTGATCGTTGATCAGAGCGAACCCGCTCAGATAGCGCTTGAACAGCAAGGCAGGCTCACCGACCGCGTCGGTGTAGCGCTGCAGTTCGTAGCAGAAGCGGACCGTCAATGTGGGTTGTGACTGGCCGGGGTGGACGACCTCGATGGCGTCGAGAAATCTGGTCTCATAGCGGTCCTGGTAAGCACGCTCGGGGCCCACTTCGACATGCGGCGGAACATACTCCCGAACCGCATCATCATTGCGCTTGTCGCCGTAGTGGAACCGCACCTGGCGCCCGGCCGGATCGCTGATGCCACTCAGATACTTGGCGCGCGTATAGCTCAATCCACCCGCCGGGCCGATCCGCACTTCGTCGTCGGCGAACTCCGTGTAGGCGTAGCGGATTTCGTCGCCGTAGGTGTTGCTGATCGAGCTCAGATTCCAGGCCAAGGTGTAGGTGCCCTGACCAAGCTGGATCGACGCGTCGCTCCAGTTGCCGGTTGCCCCTCCCCAATGCACGCCGCGCTGGCGGGCGTTGGAAGAATCACCGAAGCGCTTGATCAGACCATCGATGCCGGTGATCTCCCAGCTGTCGCGAGCAGGGAAGTAGGTGATCACGGAGAAGTCGAAACTCTCCGCTTCGAACACCCAGGCGTCGGCACCGCGCGAGAGCAGATGCAGCTCGGTCGCGCTGCCGTCGGATCGCCGCAGAAAGAAGGCATCGTCATAGGGCGAGAGCGATCCGCGCAGATCACGCTCGATGCTGTCGCCTTCCAGTGACCACCCCAATCCGAGAATGCCGGTCGGCGCCTCGACGTTCCACGTCTGCACCGCGTAGGCGACATCGCTCGAATAGCCCAAGCTGACCTGGGTGGAGAGTCCACCACGGCCCTGGAGATTGATCAGCTCGATCGGCAGGCCGACCTTGCCGGCAAACAGGTTCAGGCTCGACTGCACTGCGCCGACGACGTCAGTGTCCATCTGGAAATTTCGCAGCGTCGGCACCGACGCCCGTTCGGCAAGGGTCTGTGGATTACCGGTTGTAGTGTTGGACACGATGAAATCTCCACTGGAAAGGATGCGCTGACGGCAGGCGCTGGCGCGGCATCAAGGCAGCGCCAGCGAATGTGCGTGGTGACTTGCCTTGCTC
>JBILTQ010000192.1:0-10131 GCA_044371435.1 Pirellulaceae bacterium
TGAGGGGTTGTGAATCTCGTCAACCAGCCTCTGCCTTAGCCCCTCCGGGCTTGGGACCTGATAGGAAACATCTCTTGCTCCCCTCGCCCCGTTCGGGGAGAGGGGCTGGGGGTGAGGGGTTGTGAACCTCGGTAACCATCGCTGCCTCCGGCCCGAGGTGCACAACGTTCGCGGGCAGCGCAAGCCAATCGAAGATCCACGAAGAGGCAAGGAAAGCGCAAAGTCCGGGCACCCGCACTCAAGGTTGCTTGGCCCCGATCCGAGCCCGTTCGATCGCGAAATCGACTAAGGCTTGCTCGTGGAAGAAGCCTTCCCAAAAGTTGTGACCTTGCCCCTGCGCGATGATCAACTGTACCAAATCCTTGGCTCCGGCGGCCGTGTACCGCCGAAGCAACTCGGCCGAATTCTGTTCGAGGGGGACAACGCGGTCGTCATCGCCATGAATGATGGTGACTGGGATCCCGGCCTTGGCCAAGACCTCGATCCGCTCGATCGGGTTCAGCTCCGCGTTCCGACTTTCCAGCTCGGCTTCGCTCATCCCGTAAGCCGGCGCAGCTTTCGCTAATTTGGGGTAGGTACGAAAATCATAAACCGGGTAGATACCAATCAGGCCAGCGACCCGATCCGGATGAGCGATTGCCCAGCTGCTGGTCCATAAACCGCCGCGACTGCGGCCGAACAAGCAGGCTTGCCTGGCGAAGCCGCGTTGGGTGGTAAGCTCTTGATAGAGCGCCTCGAATGCAACATGGCTTTGCGGGCTCCCATAAGCTTCACCGACATCGATCCCTGCCACCGCGATCCCGGCGGCCAGGAATTGCTCGTGCATCCAACGCTCCGCCTCGTCGGGATACTGCGGCAAGGTAGGACCATAAAAAATCCACGGTTGCGGTGAACTCCGTCGCCCAGGCTCGGGCAGGAACACGAAAGCTTCCCGCCCCTCGAGCTGCCACGTTTCTCCGGGAAGCGTGATCCTGACTTTGGGTGGCTTGGCGGCGGCTTTGGCCGTGCCCTGAGCAAGGACGGGATGGGTTGCAGAGCAGACCAAGCCGAGGCAAGCGGCTAGCTTGAACAGGATGGCCACAATCGATCGCTGAAGTTGCATGTCGGCACGCAGGGGGCTGGCTGGCAAATCGAGGCAGAGAAGAACGACGGTCTTCCAGGATAGCCAAGAACAGCCGCGATCACAAACGGCCAGAAGTAAACCTCACGCGGCTTGCGACCCTCGGCGCCTTCGCCCTCGCAGGAGGATGCAGCCCTGCGAAACCTCAGGCTTGCCCGGAGCGCCGACGGCGGCTACCGGACAGAGGATATTGCCATACAGCGAAGACCACCGCTGCCTCAACGTGTACGGGACAGAACTCGAACTGACATTGCCGATCTCATGGGTCATTCCGTTGATCACTTCCGCCGACACCCCGATTTCTTCCAGCTTCATCTGGGTAAACCGCACGATGCTGACGCCGGCCTGATGTGGGACCACGAAATCGATGGCGTCCGGGTCCAGCTGATGCTGCCGCAACATCTCGGCCGCCTCGCTCGCCATCGCCCGCGGGGCTGTTTCGGCAATGCCGAGACCATCGAGCGAAAAAACTAGCCGGTTGGCCTCATAGCCTTGCTGACCATCGCGAGTCGGAATCAGCACCTGCGAGCGCAGGGCGAAATCGAAATAGGGCTTCGCCGAAGGCCGCTTGCGATAAGCCGCATCGACCAAATCGAATTGCACTGGATAGCGCGGACTATCGCAGCGGGCGATTAGGGTAACCGTCGCCATGTCACCGAAGAGTGCGCCCGACTGCTGGCAACCAAAATCGTTGATCCGGGAGATACGGGTGGAGGTGACTACCAGCAGGTACTCGTTGGGTTTCAAGGCTCGCCGCGCCAGGAACTTCGAGGATACCAGCGTCAGGGCCCGGGCATAGCCGCTACAAAAAGAGTTGATGCCGAGCGCACGCTCGGGGGGAATCCCTAAACTGCTAGCCAGCGCTCGAGCCACCCGCATCGGTTGCTCCCGCTTGACTTGCTCGCGGTCGAGATAACGCCGCGCGACGGACTGCGGGATCAGCGACGGGCAGGCCAGGATAAGCCCCGCGCAGTCGTTCGGATCGAGAGGCACTTGCTGCGCCAAGTCGGCGACGGCCTTCCCAGCCAACACTACCTCGTCCTCTTCGGCGATCGCCCGAGCTTCAATCCCGGTATGCTGCGCAAATTTCCGCGGCATCCGCGGCTGGAACCAGGCATTGGGGAGCGACCAGCCTGGTCGATAATAACCGATGGCAGCGATTCCTACCGACTGGTCGATCGAAGGATCTTTCGGCTGGGAAATCCATGCTCGCATATGCAACCTCTTGCCTGTGTCGCCTCATGATTGATGATTGCGGGAGGGATTCTACTGACCCGAGACGCTCAAACCCAGAGCAGAATTTTCAGCGGCTGAAGGGCCATGCTTATGCCAGCGCCTGCTCAGCTTTCCCGCATGGAGTTCGTCGATGACTTTCACCTTGTCGGCTAGCAAAGCCTCGATCCGAGCAGGGACGCTTGGCGGCTTCCCCAAGATCTCGTCTCAGTCATCCGTCAACGTCCCGCAAGACGGGCATGGCCAGTGGGCACCCGGCGGCCGCAGCGATCGTAACGCCGTTGCCCGACGAATCGCATTCCTGAGGCAAGAATTCGAACTCGACTGCTTCGGTCGCGCTGCATGGCGGCCAGCACTCCCCTCCAAGATATTTTGCCATCGGTGGTTTGCCAAGTATTTCCTCCCGGGGTCCCCCCATCCCCTCGAGCCGGCCAAGCCGATGAAATCCTTGGTCGCCCCACGCATGCGGGACGACCGTTTCCGAGAAGTCGAATTGCTGAAGGCTACGTCGAATTTCCCCCGGCGCAGTACCTTTCACAACCGAGGCTGGCCATGGCTCGCCCCCGCCGTCCACATGCCTCATCCCGATCTGGCTCCCCACCCGCAAGGCGAAGGAGCATGGCAATGAACCGCAAAGGCTTGAGCCCCCCCCGCGTTCTTTAAAGCTGCGAATAGGGACGAGGCAGGAGATCGATCTTGTGGATCTTGGAAACCGTTCCCTGGTACTTCTCGACCCCTTTCAAGACCTGCCAATCGGGATGCTTCTGGAATTTCTTCCAGCACTCGTCACGCTGGGCCGCGTTGTCATAAACAGTCATGTACGTCAAGTTCGGCAACTTGTCCCCCACCAAGGCCTGCCCCATGAACACCGGCTGGATACCGCAATCTAAAAAGATCGGCACCTCGCCGCTGTTGAACATCTCCACCTTGCGATAGCCGAACAATTCGGTCGGGCTCTCATAGACCCGCAATTCAAACAAGCGATCGCGCTGGGCCGCCGTCTGCGCCGGTACCTTCAGCTTGGGGAAACAATCGAAGGCTACCAGCAACTCGCTTCGAATCCGCGTAAACACCGGCCGCTTGTGGTCGGTTTCCAGATAGGGAAGGGCCGCCTCGACAAAACGATCATCGGTCCCCAACTCACTCAACACCGCCGGCAATTGCGATGGATTGGCCAAGGGAATCAGCAGGAATAACGAGGTACTTCCATCTTCGAGCGGTTGGGCGCGACCGAGAGCCCCGACTCCCTGGATCCCCTGCCGCCCGAGGGCCGGGATCAACCCTTTTTCTAAGTAGCTGTCCAATTCGCCCATGCGAGCCGGTTCGATCCCTTGATACTCAAGCAGGTAATAATATTCGTTGGTAACCGTCTGAGCCCAGCCGGACAACGCCATCGCACACACCATTCCGAAAGAAGCGCCGAGTTTGATCCAAGATAACATGCGAATACCAACCACAATCAAAGGGAAAGGAAGTACGGGCCGCGTCGACGATACCTCGACGTTTGAGCGGCACACATCAGATATCACACCGCTCGCACATTGTGCCATCGCGACCCATGCCTGTCGAGCATGCAAAGCCGGCTCGTCTCGCGCTGGCCCTGGGATCCACCGCTAGTCGCCACTGTGCACTGTTGACGCGCGCGAGGCGAGCGTTGTTTTCTTTGGTCCCATCCTATCGAGTGGCATGTATTTTTCAGCCGATCCCGCTTCCGATGAAGTCGCGGTAATCGCCGAAAAATTGATTGACAGGATGGTGGAGGCTGATAGAACGACGGGGCAGGGATTTATGAGCGAATGATGGCAGGATCGTCCCACCGTACGAGGCATGGTTCTGATTCGGTCCCGTTTTTGCAAGGCAGGATTCGTCGACGCGTGATTTACGCCGTCGACCTTCGAGCGGGATAGACGAAGCCGGCGGCCGACGCATCGGCAGGGTTTCATCGGGAGAGGACAGCCAAGGAATGGTCTTGAGGGAAGCAGGGGTTCCTCGACAGCTGTCGCTGGAGCTCGGGCGCACGAACAGTCTATTTTCACCAAGGGGATGTAATCATGAATTGTTTGCGGTGGATCATTCAGTCGTTGTGTATTTTTGGTTTCGGCGTCGTCGTGACGATCGGCAACCGGGCGGGGGCCGCGATTTTCACCCTCGATCCCGCCTCACCGTCGTTGGCCGGAATCCCAGCCACTGCCGCCGATATCCTGGTCGATGTTCCAGGGGTGGGTGGGGTACCGGGCGTCTACCCGCCGCCATCGGTCGCGTTGCCCTTTGGCCTGTTGGGGCTGCAACCTGGGGATGTGGTCGATGCGATTTCCGATGGCCTGGATGCGGTCCAGGATCCGTTGCATCTCCATTATTTCTCGGTCACCCGCGGCAGTTCCGGGGTACCTGGCAGCGGCGTCTTTCGCGAATCGACCATCGCCGATTCCTTCCCCGGTTTTCTGCCGGGTCAGGCCGGCGATATTTTCCTGGCCGGTAATGGTGTACCGGCCAACACCAATATCCTGGCACCAGCCGGTTTCGGTTGGTCGCTGGGAACAGGGACTGGGGATGAAGCCAACGTCAATCTGATCACTCCAACCATCAGCCTTCCTTTGTCCGGCGATGAATTGAACTCGTTGGATATGGGGGCGGTCAGTCCGGCAGCCCCGCTCTTCTTTTCGCTGGCTCCTGGTTCGCCGACCCTGGTCGCCCTTGGCGCCACCCCCGCGGACATTCTGGTCGGCGGCGCAGGCGGACCACCGGCGATCTTCGCTCCGGCGGCGGCCTTGGGCTTACCGCCGGGCACCGACATCGATGCCTTGGCGATGCTGGCCGGTATCCCGATCGGGCCGGGGATGATCGAGTTTTCGTTGACGAATGCCACCGCCGGGTTACTGGGAGTTACCGGCGGCGATATCCTCACCGCGGGTGGGTTGGTAGTTCATGGCTTCGCCAGCCTGGGGCTAACCCCCAACGATGATCTCGACGCCTTGGACGTCGGTGCCCAAGCTGTCCCCGAACCGTCCTCGGCCCTGCTGGCCGCTTTCGGATCGCTCGGCCTGCTTGCGCGTCGTCGCCGCGACCGCAAGTGTCTGGTAGCTAACGGTCACCCCCAGGCAGCATAGCAAGACAAGCGTTCGATTCATCGATATTTCCCTTCAAGGCCAACGGAAGCAGCAGGCATCGCCGCTGGGACGCGCGATTGCCAACCGGCTCATGCGAACTCTGGGTGGGCCAACGCTTCCCCGGAGAGTCTAGCTGTCCGTAGCTGCCGCTGCAAACAACCGCTTGAAATCCGGTCGCCCGGGACCATCGTCGGTCGCCGCCCGCCCACAAAATTTCTCCGCAGCCCGAATAGTCCCGTTCGCTGCAAGCAAGCACCGCCACGCCTGGCTGCTTCCGGCTTTCGAGCCTCGCAGCTTTTTCGATTTTTTAGCCGACTCGTTATTTTTCCAGGCTTGTTTCGACCCTAGGGGTCGGCCGACAATGGTCGCACCATCGCCCGCTCGAGAGCGCGGCACCCGGCGATAGGCTTGCGTCGCTCCTTTCAACTTCTGCTTGTCGGCTAGCCCTCCTCCTGGTGCTCCATGAAATGCTACTCGTACTCGTGCTCCTACTCGTACTCGATGGTGGTTGTGTCGAGTCGGAGTCCCATCCCAACCTGACGCGTCTACCTCACGCGGAACCGATCCTGACCATGAAAATTTTCCTCGCGCTCCTCGTCGCTCTGCTACTTGCTTCGCCACCTGCCCGGGCTGGCCGCGAGGCGTTCCCGACGCCCGGTAACGGGCAGAACTTCGGGGTGTGGCGTCTCACCAACGAACCGGAGATTCGGTATTGGGCAAACTACCATAACACTCGCTGCTTTAGTCCGGACGGCCGCTACCTTTGCTTTGCCCGAAACGCCGAGCACAAGCAAGATGCCGAGGTCTTCCTGTATGATGCGCATACCGACCAGACGCAGCGTATCGACTCGGGAGCTTTGCCGCGTTGGGCGCACCACCACAATTGGCTCTTCTATCGCCACTTGCGCCGCGACCAAAGCGGCGCGCTAACTTCAAATATCGTCTGGCTCGATGTCGACTCTGGCCAGCAGCGATTGCTTGCCAGCTTGCCTGGGGAAATCGAACTCGGCGAGCCCGACGCCGGTGACCAATGGCTCTACGGTGGAACCCTGACGCGGCTGAAAGACGAAGCGAATAACATGAAGAAGGTACGGGCTGGACTACGGATTCGCATCGCCGAACCGGAAGAGGTCCAGCCGCTGCCCCAAGTGCGCGGCTACCAGTTCCTGCCGAATCCGCGACACCCGATTTTTTTCACCCGCTGGAAAGGAGATCCCGGCGACTTCAGCTCGTCGCGGCTTTGGTACGACTTGGATGGGACGAACGAGCGGATCGGTATTCCCCTCCTGCAGAACGCGCACACCTGCTGGCTGGGCAACGGTCAATATCATTTAATGGGCAATGGCCAGGTGCGGGGCCGCGCTTGGAATCAGCCTTTCCCCAGCGATCTACAGATCCTCGCCGCGGTACAGGTAGGGGATGTCAGCCCTTGCGGCGCTAGCGGACGCTACGTCACCGGCGATCACAACCTCGCGGACCTCCGGTCGGGCGACGGATGGACGTTCCTTCATCCGCTGTCTCATATCTGCTTTCCCGAAACAACCGGTGATGCCTCCACCATCTACGATTCCGACCCGAAGGGAAGTCCAGATGGTACCAAGGTCGCTTTCGTGACCAACTACGATGTAAAGGATGGCCCGTTCACCTTGACCACACAAGACCTGCCCGAGGGGGCCGATGCGTTGCAGGTGGCGAGCACGGCGGCCTTTCCCGATCAGGGTGAAATTCTGCTGAGGGGAGAAATCGTCGCCTACCAGCGTAAGACCGCCCGTTCCTTTCAAGGGCTCACCCGCCGATTGCATGGCACCCCGCAGCGGCCGGTGCTCAGCGGCAGCGAGGTGACTCTCTTCACCGCGCGATTGCTCACCGACGAACAGTGGCAGCGGATCGGCGGCAAGGGGTCCGAAGCGATGCAGGCTGGAGTCGGCAATGGCGACCCGATCCTCCTCCGCCAACGACAGACGCAGGTCCATGTGGCTATCGTGCGGTTGCCGGATGCCGCCCAGCTGCGGATCGTCCAGGACAAGGTCGAGCTTATCCCTGCCGAGGAACATCGCGAAACCTTCGGCTATCACCTGCTGCGCGATGGAAGACGGTTGACGGCTATCCCGCTGCGTCCTGGAACTAGCCTGGACCTCGACGAACCCGGCGACTATCAGGCGATCGCCGTGGAGTGGAGCGGGCTGGAGAGCCACCCCTCTCCTTCCTTGCGTATCGCGCAACCAGCCTCGCTCCGCATCTTGGCTGAAAAGCCGGATGATTTTTCCTGGACGAGCGAACGCCAACTACCCAATGGCCGTGAAATCGTCCATCAGCACGAGGGGGTCATACGCCGCGAACTGTACCAAAACGGGATGCTGCAAAAAAGTCAGGACCTGAACGCGCAGGGTAAAACCATCCGCGAGCAAAGCTATCGCCTCGGCCAACTCGCTCAGCGTCAATATACGAATCGCGATGGCGTATTGATGAGCCGTGAACTATTCGATAGCGACGGGTTTTTGACTGAAACCATCAGCTACGATCGCCGCAGCCTTCCCACCGACCCACCCAAGGAAATCGATCATTGGTGGTTCGAGCGCGGTATGCCCGTACAGCAGGTCAAAGAAGGAAAAACCTTCCGCCGTGATGGGGATCGATGGGTTGGTTCCGCCAGTGACACCCCCTCTGCCGTCAAACCCTCACCATGAGCTTCCCTGGCCATCCGCTGATTCGCTGATGGCCAAGCCAAGCCTTCGACGGACATCGCGCCTCGACCATCCCGCCCGCAGGCTCCGTCCATCGTCCGGCAATCGCTACTCGAAGAGGGAATGGATGAGGGTCACGGTCCGGTCTACCAGGATCTGTCCCCCTTCCGGCCCCACCAGGTTGCTGGAAATCTCCGCGCCGTAACCGCCTCCAGCCACCCCCTTGGCCGTTGGAAGGTAATCACCCGCTCCGTTGGCGAGCTCAACAATCAAGGTCAACTCGGCTCGGCTGCGGGCTTTCATTCGCAGGCCGAAGTCGAGAAAAAGCTCGAAGGGGTTGGTAGCCAAGGCGACATCGCCCAAGCGAATGACATGCAGTTCCATCGGAAACTCCGCCTCGCTGTCCTGCCGGCGATAACGTTCCATGATGGAAAGGATCCACTGCATCGTCACGTACCGTTTCTCATCGTCGTCCGGAGTCTTCTCAAGACGCGCATATTCCAATTCGGCCGCTTCCATCTCGGCTTGGGTAACGCGGCGCACCGGCAGCCGCAGTTCCTCGACACGATGAGCAAATGGCACCTCGTTGCGAATACTGGCCGCGGCCGCTGGATAGACATCGTCGACCGCTTGCACGATCCGCCGAGCAATCTGGCTGGTCACAGAAATCCCCAAACGCTTTCGCATCTTCGACTCGGCGGCTTTACGCAGTTGCACATGCGGGGACTGATCTCCGGCTGCCCCAATCATCGGGAAAACGAAAAGCTCATCGCCGTAGCGCTTCCGAAGTTCGACCCGGGCGTCGTGCCAGAAATCGGCGGAGATAAAGGATTCCCGCCCCAGGGCCTGAGCCGGGCAGGCGATATTGATGCCGATGCCCGTGAGTTTTTGCTCCGGCGTCCAAAAGAAGAGGAGTTCCACCCCGTGATCCTCGGAGCCCTCAAAACCGAGGAAATCGGGGCGCGTGAGCGGAGCGTACATGATCGAAGTCCCATCGGCGAAGATCGCGCGTCGGTTGTAGCCGATCACCGCGTGGCCAAGCCCCCAGCTCACCCCAGCCGGTCGACGCGTCTGCCAGGCACGCACCACCGCCCCCGCTACCAACTCCGTCAGAAAATCGACATATTCGGCGGAGGTCATGACACCCTCCGGGACCGGGTAGGCATTGTCGACATCCGGCGCTGTATGGGTGTGGGTGGCGTTCAAGACTAACTTGTCGGCCTGGAAATCGGGCAAGGTCTTTTTGAGCTTCGCCCGCACCGCCTCGACCAGCGGTGGTGAAACGGAGATCAGGTCGAGAGAAACCATCACCGCCTGCTGGCTGCCATTATCGAGTGCCAGTGCTGTCGCGGTAATCGGATCGTGTACGGATTGCGAAATGCGCGTATGGAACTGACCGGAGAGGGCCACTGGGCGGTCGGGGGTGATGCTAGCGGATGACCAGCCGACCAGCAACTCTTCCGCCAGGAGCGGTCCGCGAAATCCCAGAGCTAAGATCACGCTGAAAAACCAAAGCTTCATTTGCCTTCTCCACTTGCGGGTAAAAAGCTTCCGACGCAGTCAACCGTTGCTCTTGTCCAAGATACGTGGGAGCATCCAGCGCAGCAAGGTCGCGGTGCCGT
Organism: Pirellulaceae bacterium; assembly: GCA_044371435.1. Taxonomy (GTDB): domain Bacteria; phylum Planctomycetota; class Planctomycetia; order Pirellulales; family Pirellulaceae; genus JAIYDQ01. Next base: position 9,767 of record JBILTQ010000192.1, read on the forward strand.
CCAAGCCTCGATCGATGCTCATCGAACAACGAGGACCGCTGAGGGGGTCAACTGCCGACAGTTTCCCCGATCCAGCCACCCCGACCGGCACCTGCTTGAAGACCGCAACGACTCAGTGCCAGGGGCATGACTTCGCGCTCTTGGGTTTTCTTCGGTGCTCGTCATCGCTACGCTTCCCCTGCGCGCTCACACGTCACATCACTTCACATCACAACCCGAAGCGTCAGCGAGGGATCAGGAACCCGGAAAATACCGGGGGGCAAACACGGATCCCGACTGCATGAGTCCCATCACAACCCGAAGCGTCAGCGAGGGATCAGGAACCCGGAAAATACCGGGGGGCAAACACGGATCCCGACTGCATG
>JBILTQ010000264.1:0-7937 GCA_044371435.1 Pirellulaceae bacterium
ATCTATGACCGGCCGTTGCGGATGAGCGACGTATTGGACGGCCTCACCAACACCTTGGCTGTCGCGGAAGATGCCCTCAGCCAGGAGGCTCAATGGATTGATGGCCGGAATATCTTCGAGCAATCCGGGGGTATCAACGATCCGAAAGCCTGGATTGGCGATAACGAAATTCGTAGTGACCATCGAGAAGGGGCGATGGTCCTGTATAGCTGCAGTCGTGTGCAATTCCTCTCCAATGCCGTCGATCGCCTCCTCTTGGCCAGCTTGATTACCCGGGCTGGCGGCGAAGCGATCGATGGCTCTCTTCCTTGAATTTCCGGAAAATACTTCTTGAGCTAAATCCTATGAAAACGGTCTTGATGATGTTTGCTCCCTCGATGTTCCCCGAAAAAATCCTGCTTTTAACCGCTTTCTTTCTCGTTGCTGCCTGCCGGGTCCAGGCGGCGATCGTGATCCATTTCGACGAGTTATCGCCACCCCCTAACGGTTACTTCGATGGTTACGGAGCCACCGCCACCAGTGGCTCTTGGAGTAGTCGTGGAGCTGTTTTTCAGACGGAAACCTATGGCCCCGGTTGGAGTTACTCGCGGATCAATGACAGCTCGACACCAGGCTTTACCAACCAGTGGGCGGCGATTACTGGGGTCGACGCGAGCGGTAACGGGAATTACGCCATCGCGACCGCCCCCGTCTATCCACCGCCGCTTCTCCAAGCCTATGTCAACCTCCCGCTGGGCTACCGCCCGTCGTCGGTACAGCTAACCAACACCACGTATGCTGGCCTGGCCATGCTTCAAGGAGACGCCTTCGCCAAGAAGTTCGGGGGCGTCGATGGGAACGAACCTGACTTCCTCAAAGTCATTTTCACCGGTTTCGATAGCCTCAACGCGATGGGCAATGTCACTGGCGCTTCCGATTTTTATCTAGCCGACTATCGCTTTGCCAACAATGCTCTGGACTATGTCGTCAGACAGTGGACCCTCTTCGACCTCGGCCCCCTGGGTCAGGCCCGGTCCATCGGTATCCAGTTCGATGGCAGCGATCGTGATCCTACGTATGGGTTGAATACGCCGGCCTACGTAGCGGTCGACAATTTGACCCTGACCGCCGTCCCGGAACCTACCAGCCTGGCCCTGGTTCTAACCGGCCTTGGCCTGCTGACCAGACGCCGTCCGGATCGCTACCGCTCCGCCCCCAAGACCGCCTGACCGAGGCGCGACGGGGTGGCCACCATCGCCAATAGCCAAGGTACTTGGGCCGCGTGGCTGACTGGTCATCGACCTCCCCCACACTTGGTTTCGCGGCCAGAGCACGCGAGACCTTCTATAGATTTCCTGGCTTCCAGCCACTCGTGGAAAGCAAGCGACGTTGGTTGCAGCGAAGAAAGTTAAGCTGTAACGAATGTTCCTGTTATCCTGAGGTCAATCCCACCTCTTGCTTTTTGAAGCTTCCGACCGATCCAGTGGTATCGAGTGTTCCACCGATACCTCGGATAGCGATTAATCGGAATAGTCTTGCAGCATCATGGATGCGAAATAGACAGCATTCTCGATAGCACGGTGAGGACGATGGGATTCAAAAGCGAGCTAAGTTTCTGGGTCAAGATAAGTCTGATAGCGGTCATGCTGACCAGTGGCTGTCGCGGCCCGGTACACCGTTTCGAAGCATGGCGTGACTCGAAAGATACCGCTTACTTTCAAAACTTCGCCCATCAGATCGAGTATCCAGACGTCGAAGGCGTGCAAGCCATCGAGACGGTTGGCTTGCCACTGCCGTTATCGATCAATAACCCCAGCGAACTCCCGACGTGGGATCTGACACTGCAGGAAGCCGTTCGCATTGCCCTCCAAAGCAGCGATGTCTTGCGTTCGCTAGGTGGCTCTATCGTCCAGGCACCACAACTGAGCTCGACTGTCCTCGATCCGGGCTTGGTGGAGTCCAATCCGCAAAACGGGGTAGAAGCAGCCCTCTCGGCTTTCGATGCCCAGTTGGGAACGCGGTTATTTTGGCAGAAAAACAATATTCCTCGCAACCGGGTCAATGAGCCGCCTTTCGATCAGATTTTCGCACTAGCCCTCGAGCAAACGACGGGCAACTACGTGCATGGAGTTACCAAAACGGCAGCCAATGGCGCCCAGTTCAGCTTGAATAATCAGATCATCTATGACCGCAACAACAATCCCGGACAGGCTTTCAATAGTAGTTTCATCGGCTGGCTCGAGGCGGGATGGCGGCAACCATTGATGCAGGGCTCAGGGACCACATACAACCGTATCGCCGGCCCGAATGGTCCCAACGGTCCGATTTTTGGCCAGTACAACGGGGTACTTATCGCCCGAGTCAACATGGATATCTCACTGGCCGACTTCGAGCGGGGTGTGATCAACCTGATAAATGATGTCGAGACGGCTTACTGGGAGCTGTATTTTGCCTACCGTCTTCTCGACGCACAGGTCACTGGCCGCGAAAGCGCCCTGCGAACCTGGCAACGCATCCACGAACTACAGAAAGTAGGGGCGCGCGGCGGTGAAGCTGATGCCGAAGCCCAAGCCCGCTCCCAATACTACCTCTTCGATTCCCAGGTCAACGACGCCTTAGCCGGGAACATCGGTTTGTATGCTGCCGAACAGCGATTACGTTACCTGATGGGAATGGCGGCGACCGATGGTCGCCTGATTCGCCCTAGCGATCAGCCGCTTCAAGCCGAGATTCAGTTCGACTGGTATCAGGCACTGGCTGATGCGACCAATCAGCGGGTCGAGATACGCCGTCAGAAATGGGCTATCAAACGCCGCGAACTGGAATTGCTGGCGAGCCGATTGAATCGTCGAGCCCGACTGGATGCGGTCACGCTCTACCGCTGGCGTGGTCTGGGCGACCATCTGATCGATTCCCGCGATCCGAATGATGAATTCGCCAGCCTCTTCCAGAACCTCACCGAAGGCAATTACCAGGAATGGCAAGCTGGCTTGGAATGGTCGTACAACGTCGGGCTGCGTCAAGCTTCTGCCGCGATGCGGAATGCGCAACTCAACCTGGTGCGTGAAAGCAGCCTGCTCAAGGAAATCGAACTAAGGATCTCCCACGACCTGAGCAATGCCCAACGACAGATCGCCCGCAGCTATGCCCAGGTCCAAACCCTTTACAACCGTGTCGAGGCTGATCAGGAACAAGTCGAAGTCTTGCGAAACCGCTACGAGCGAGGCTTGATCAACATCAATATTCTCTTGCTGGCGCAACAGTCCTTGGCTGAAAGTACCAGTCGGTATTATCGTGCCTTGACCGACTACATGCTGGCGATGCGCGACTTCCATCGAGAGAAAGGCTCATTGCTGAACTACAACCAGGTCCAACTGGCGGAAGCCGGCTACACGGCGGGGGCCTATCAAAGCGCCTATCAACGCGGTCGCGACTATACACCTCGCGATGCTGGTGCCAGCGTTACGACCCAACCCGGTACGGTGACGCGCGGCCCCTTCGATCCGGTGACCACCGGCGCTGAGTATGCGACCGGCTATCGACCTTAGTCCATCGTCCACAGGCCGCTCGATGACCACCACTCTGATCGGCGATCGCCAAGCTTGGGTTCCCGCTCCACGCCATCTCGATCTGGATGTGGCGGCGGTCGCCCGCACCAAAGGGGAAATCGCGGCGTTGGTCGCGGAGATGGGGCTGTTAGCTGCCAATGCGACTGACCCCCAGGCTTTCTATCCGGCAATGCTCGCCAGGCTGACCACGGCCATGGGCGGTAGCGGTGCCGCCTTGTGGCAACTCCACCCTGAGGATGATTGGAATCTGCTCTGCAGTCAGACCCTCCCCGTGAGTCTGGCGAACGGCCGCCATCCCAGCGCCCCGCATCTCAGGATTCTTCAGCGGGTAGCCCAGGAAAAACAACCCGTCTTGGTGCCGCCCGGCGATATCGCAGCTGGTGAGCAATACCCGATCAATCCTTTGGACCAGTGTTTGATCTACGCCCCTGTTCCTGTCGATGCCCAACTTGGAAGGTATTGGCTTCAAGTCATCCAGCCTCCTAGCGGAGGAGTAGCTACTCAACGCGGCTACCTGCGTTTCGTATCGCAAATCGCTGACCTTACCGCCGACTTCCTCAAAACCTTTCGTATCCGTCAATTCGAAAGAGAAGAACGATTCCTCGCGCTGGTCAGACAATTTCTCGACCAACCAACGGTACCATGCCCGCCTGAAGATTGGGCCGACAAACTCAGCCTGGCCATCCAAAGCTTGACCGGCGCTGACCAGGTCGTGTTGCTGAGCCGACCTGGTCCACGAAGTCCGTGGCAACTCCTGGCGGTCTCGGGTTTACGCGACTGCCATCCCCGGAGCCCTGGAGTGCGTTGCCTGCTTGCCGCTGCCCCTCAGTTCGCGATGCGAGCCGAGGAAGGAACTCCCTGGATCCTGAGGATGCCCGAGACGTCCCCCTCCGCCGACGAACCAGCTTCTTCTCCCATCGCTGGACACGAGCCGACGATGGCTCGCTTGATCGAAATGTTCTCATCGTCCCAGCTCGGATGGCTACCTCTGGCCGGTGGCCATCGACAGCAACCGTACGGGCTTGGCTGTCTCCTCTCTTGGTCTTCCTCGACGAACCCTTGCCCGGCATTGGACGACCCCCTCTGGCTTGCCCGAGCCATAGAACTTGGCCGACTGCATCTTCAGGCTACCCCTGTGCGAGCCGTACGCTCGCTGCTAGCCCGCCTCCGTCGCAGCCAGCCCTCGTGGATCGATCGGTTGGCAGACCTGGCAGGAATTCGCTGGATTCGACCGCTGCTAGCTGCCCTCCTGACTATCTCCATCGGTCTGGTCCCGGTTCCTTTGCGGATCCATGCGCCCGCAACTTTGCTTCCAGCCGAAGAGCATTACCTCTATGCCCCGTCCGACGCCAGGATCGAACAGGTCTTCGTCGACTACGGACAACAGGTGGAAGCCGGGCAGTTGCTCTTGCAACTCGAAGCCCCGCAACTCACGGAACTGTACGAAGAAGCTGTCGCCCAACAACTGAAATCCAAAGAACGGCAGCGAGACATCCAAACGCAGTTGCTTCGAGTCGATCGGCTTACCCCCGAAAGCCGCCAGGAACTCGAAGGCGAACTGGAGACCTTGCGTAGCCTATCCGAGCACGAACAACGGCGAATCGATCTTCTGCAAACCCAACTGGATCAGCTCGCCGTCCGAGCCCCCGGCCCGGCCGTAATCGCGACGTGGTCGCCGCGACAGAAATTGCAGGACCGCCCGGTTCAGGCTGGTCAATTACTGCTTCTGCTCCAGCAACCTGAGGGTGATTGGCTGATGCATGCTCGCTTTCACCAACGCGATGTCGGAAAATTCCTGCAACGACTTGGCGAGGGGACCCTCACGGCTCGGTGCGCATTGTCCAGCCACCCTCACCAATCGTTAGCAGCCGTGTTGCCCGCAAACGAGATTCCGATGATCAAACGCCTGAGTGGAAGTAGCGACCAGGAACCCGAATTTACCGTCCGTTTCGCTGTCAATCGCGTTGACTTGCCTCAGCAGCATGCGGGGAGCCTCGGCCACGTCTCGGTCGAGATTGGTCATGGACCGCTAGCCTGGTCGCTCTTCGGCGATGCCTTATTATCGTTTTGGACCAAGGTGCGATTATGGATCTGAATGCCTATCAAGCCTGTCAGCCAGATTGGCCATCGAATTCGCCTCGCGTCACCGGGAACGAAGCTGGGCGTTACGATCCCTGCGACAGCGATCAGCGGTCGACGATTTGCTTGTCGAAGTCGAGCCTTCGATGGCTGATAATCGGTTTGCTGCTCTGGATCGATGGCAATGTAAACATCGAGTGGAGCTTGGCGCAAACGGGCGGCGAAGGCGAACCGGCTAGCGGATGGCTCGATTTCCCCCAGTGTCCGATTTTCGCTATCGACCAGTTGGATCTTCCAGCCAAAGAAAGCGGGGTGATCGATCAACTACCAGTCCAGATCAACCAGGAGGTAGTCTCCGGTCAAGTCCTGGGAAAACTCGATCAGTCGACTGCGATCCTTGAGGAAAGCCTGGCCGGCAAGCAAGCCCAAGTGGCACTAGCCTTGGCCAGCGATGAAAGCGACCTGCGATTCGCGGAACTGCTCGTCGAAGAGGCTCGGATCGCTCTGGATTCCTATGATCGCATCCATGCCCGCGGAGCAGCCAGCGACGCGGAAATGCGAAGCAAACGACTAGCGGTGACGCAAGCCGAGTTGAAAGTCCAGCATGCTATCCAGACACAGGAACAACTGCAGCTGAAAGCCCGTTTAGCCCAAGCCTCGGTACTAGCAGCTTCCGAACGCCTGACCCGGCTGCAAGTGGTGGCTCCTTTTGCCGGTTCCATCGCCGAAGTCTATCGTCATCCGGGGGAATGGATCCAGCTCGGCCAACCCATCCTTCGCCTGGTTCGTCTCGACGAATTGCGTGTGGATGTCTACCTACCGCTGGATTCGCTCGACATCACCAGCCTCATCGACGCCCCCGTAACCATCACGGCCAATCGGGTAGGGATGGACCATGTGGCTTTCGCTGGCCGAATTACCCACTACGATCCGGTGGTCAGCTCAACAAACGAGGTCCGCGTCCATGCAACCATTCAGAATCAGCGACTCAACGGCCACTGGCTACTCTTACCAGGCATGACCGCCCACATGAAGGTCAGCAAGCCCGGTGGAACCTCGGCCCTTTCGCTGCTGAATCGCTTCCCCGAAAGACGCTAGCCGATTGCAGGAACTTCGACGGATGATGCCGCTGCCTCCCCTCGATACGCGACTACCTTGGCGACTACGGCCAGATATCGAATGGTTCAGGATCGCCGGCAGACGCGGTGAATGGTGGATCGCGATCGATCGTCTTCGGCAGGAATTCTTTCGTTGCGGCGATACTGAACAACGATTGCTTAAAGCTTTGAATGGTCAAAGCACACTGCGGCAACTGCTGGCCCTCGCCATGCCTCCCGACGCTTCCCCATCGATTGGCCCACATGAAATGATGGCCATGCTCCAGCAAGCTCATCGACAGCAATTGATTGTTACCATCCCCGCGACGGATGCACCCCTGCCGTGGGTGGAAGCCGGTCGCCAAGCCAGCCTCTCAGTCACGATTCGAGGCCTCCAGGCTTACTGGCAAAAGCTTCCATGGCAGTTCGTGCAAAGCCGATGGGCTTTCGGTAATCCTGAACCTTGGCTCAAGTGGCTGGCAGGCAAGAGCGATTGGCTGTTCCATCAACTGGCGATACCGTGCTGGCTTGTCTTCTTCGCCATCAGCTTAATGCTGGTCACCAGTAGATTGCTGGTGACACCCAACCCATGGCTCGTCGTTGGGAATTCAACCTTTTCATGGGCCGCTTTCCTGTGCGTGATTTTTGCTACGCGCATTGCCCATGAACTCGGACATGCCATCGTCTGTTTGCGAGCCGGAGCGCATTGCCGCGAATGGGGACTCATGTGGATGATGGGAGTGGCTTGTCCCTACGTCGATGTCACCGATTCCTGGAGGCTTTATGAGCCGAGGTCCCGAATGGCTGTCGCGGCGGCTGGTATTTATGTCGAACTGGTGCTGGCCTCGATCGCCGGGATCCTTTGGTTCGCCAGCCGTGAAGGACCGGTTCATGAACTGGCTTATCAGATCATGCTTACTTGCTCTCTAATGACGATCCTGGTCAACGCCAACCCCTTGATGCGATATGACGGTTATTACCTGTTGAGTGATTACTTGGAAGCCACCAATCTACGCGAACAAGCCGCCAGAGCCACGCGCGATCTCCTCCCGTGCCTTGGTCGCTGGCTGTGGCGGCGATCTCCCCATGCGTTCCCCGCCTACGATCCGCCGACAGTCGTGCTGGGTCTCCTCGTCTTTCACCTGGCGGCATGGTTCTATCGCTGTTCGCTGATAGTAGCCATCCTGTGGGCCGTATTCGCCATCACTCGCCA
>JBILTQ010000193.1:0-10107 GCA_044371435.1 Pirellulaceae bacterium
GGGGTTAGTACCCGCCGGGGGTCGAGAATTCGGCGTAGTTGGCGAAATCAGCGTTATGTTCGGAAGCTTTGTTGGAGAAGCGGGTAAAGTCCCGTTCCCACAGCAACTCGCACTCGCCGACCGGGCCATTGCGTTGTTTGGCGATAATGATTTCGGCTTGACCGCGAACCGCATCGGCCTCCTCGCCGCGTACGTAGTAATCCTCGCGATGGACAAACATCACCACGTCCGCGTCCTGCTCGATCGCTCCCGATTCCCGAAGATGGCTCAGTTTCGGACGATGATCTTTGCCTTCTTCCGCTTGCCGGTTCAATTGGGATAAGCAAAGGATGGGAACACGGAGTTCGCGGGCCAGCATTTTCAAGCGGCGAGCGATCTTCGCGACCTGTTCCTGTCGCGGGTCCTTGGAGTTATCGGGGTCGATCAGCTGCAGGTAGTCGATGACGATCAACCCCAAGGCGCGCCCATCGGTTTTGCGTGACTCCTGTTGACTGATACGCCGAGCCACGGCGGCGATCTCACTGACGGTTCGGCTGGGGGCATCGTCGATATACAGCGGCGACTGGCTGATCTTGGCAGCGGTCTGGACCAGCCGCATCCGATCGTCTTGACTGATGGTGCCGTTGCGGAGGCGTGAGCCGTTGACGCGGGCGACCGAACACAGCAGACGATCGGCCAATTCGATCGAGGACATTTCCAGGCTGACAAAGAGGACTGGGGCCGGTTCTTTCATCGCCACTTGTTCGGCGATGTTCATGGCGAAGGCGGTCTTGCCCATGCTGGGACGAGCCGCCAGGATAATGAGTTCGCCGCTGTGCAGCCCGCCGGTCATGCTGTCGAAATCGGTAAAATGGGTCATGACGCCGTCGGAAAGCTGTTCCCCTTTCATCCGGGCGTTGATCCGGGCCATCGCATTCTTCAGGACATCGCTGATGACCGAAGCCGAGGTGGCATTGCGTTCGTCCTGGATTTGGAAGATGCGTTGCTCGGCCTGCGATACCAGCTCCTTGGCATCTTGACCTTCATCGTAGGCTTCGCGGAGGATGCTGGTCGAAGCATCGATCAGACGGCGGAAGGTAGCTTTGTCGCGGACAATCCGAGCGTAGTACACGGCATGGGCCGGATTGGAAACGCTGTTGGCCAGTTTCGCCAGGTAGGCGGCCCCGCCCACCAGCTCGAAATCCCCTGCGTCCTTGAGTCGGCTGACTAGGAGGGTAACATCGATCTTTTGCCCCGCGTCCTGCATTTCCCGCAAATGATGGAAAAGCTTTCGATGGGCATCGTCGAAGAAATCCTCCTCGCGAAGGATCAGCACCAGGTCATCGCACACATCAGGGTTCAGCAGGATACTTCCCAAGACCCCCATTTCCGCCGCGTGATCGACCGGCGGCGAGCGTTCCAGGATATCGGCGGGGCGAACGGCACTCCCTTTCGCTTCGGGATCGTAACGTCGGCGATTCGCTTTGGGATCTGCAGCCATTCGCAACCAAACCTCCGTGGTAAGCTTCCAAGCGAGGCCCGGCCATCGCGACCTCGCCTCCTCTCCGGAAGAATATTCTAGCGTTCTTGGTCTTTTCGTGGAGGGAAGCTAGATTTAGTAGGTACGCGAGATTCGAGAACGATTTAGCCCGCGAGTATTGACAGGACCCTCCCTTGCTGCAGCCTACCTCCCTGGCGTATTGCACCAATGTGCACCCCGGCCCGAGTTTGACGAAGGTCGAAGAGAACCTCGGACATTTTGCGGTCGGCGTGCGCCAGGAATTGCAAGACTCGGGCGATTGGCCAGCAGACGTTCCGTTGGGGGTTGGCTTATGGTTGTCGGATCAAGCTAGCCAGGAACTGTTGGCATCAGGCCGCCTCTCCGAGTTTCGCCGTAATTTGGAGCAGCAGCAGTTGATCCCGATCACGATGAATGGTTTTCCGCAAGGGAACTTTCATCTCGATCGGGTCAAGCATCAGGTATACCTGCCGACATGGTGGGACCCAGCCCGCCGGCAGTACACATCGCGTCTGATCGAGATCCTGGACCAGCTTTTACCGCCGGGTACGCTTGGCTCGATCTCGACCCTGCCCCTCGCCTGGTCCAAGCCTGAACCGACCGATGCGGAGTTTGCCGAGGCCGCACGTCAGCTGTCGATGATCGCTGACCAGCTGGCCGACCTGGAGGAGAAGCGTGGGCGGCAGATCGTCTTGGCCATCGAGCCTGAGCCGGGATGCTCCATCACCGACTCCCCCTCGCTGCGTCGGTTTTTTGAACGATGGTTGCTCAAGCAGCCCGCCCGTCAGCGAATCCTTCGCTACCTGACGGTTTGTCATGACATCTGCCATGCTGCGGTCATGTGGGAGGAGCAAGCGACGGAGTTCGCCGAGTACCGGCAATTGGGAATGCGGGTAGGCAAAGTGCAAGTCTCATCGGCGCTCGAGATCGACTGGGATGGCAAGTCTGCAGCGACCAAGCAGGAAGCCGTCGCAGCTTTGCGTTCTTTCGCCGAAGACCGCTACCTGCATCAGACCACGGTGCGGCCCTCCTCGACGGTTTCGCCGAGCCTGCATGAAGATCTACCCGCTCTGCTCGATACGGTCAGCGATCCAAGCCGCCTCTCCGGCAGTTGGCGAGTTCACTTCCATGTCCCTATTTTTCATCGAGAGGCTGGGGTCTTGTCGACCACGCAGCCCGAGATCGGCCGCTGCCTCGAGGCGTTGCTCGGCAACCCGGGCGAGACGGTTGGCGGCGAAGCTTTTTTCACTGGGCATCTAGAAGTCGAGACCTATGCCTGGACGGTACTGCCCCCCGCCTTGCGAGGCCGACCCTTGACGACGGATATCGCCGACGAGTTGCGCTATCTTCGCCAGCAACTGTCGGTTTGTGGTTCAGCGTTAGGTTCAGCTTCCACCGCGGCCGCGGTGGGCGAAGCCACCGTAACCGCGGTGGGCGAAGCCACCGTAACCACGGTGGGCGAGGCCACCGTGCTCCTCTTTGCTGCGGCCCGGCAGATCCTGGGGGCGAATTCAATCGCCTTGCCGGTTCCGGCCGGGGCCACGGTCAGCACGCTCCGCCAACTCCTCGCCGAACGCTATCCCCCTTTGCGGGAATTGTTGGCTTCCAGCCGCTTCGCCGTGGACCAGGAATTCGCCGAAGATGACCAGATCGTGACCGGTGCCCGTGAGATCGCTCTCATCCCGCCCGTGAGCGGTGGGTAGCACGATGGCGCGGCAAACTACCTTTTCGCTGCAGTTGGATGTTCATGCTTGAAGAGCCTTCCCTCCATATCCGCCTGGTCGACCAGCCGATCGACAGCCAATCCCTGTTGAGCTTGGCCCATCGTCCCGACTGCGGGGCGGTACTCCTGTTCCTCGGGACGACGCGTGCTTGGACCGATGGTCACTCTACGGCCTGCCTCGAGTATGACGCCTATCGCCAAATGGCTATTCGTTCCCTGGAAGGACTGGCCCAGCAGGCTTTGACCAGGTGGCGTTTGGGCCGAGTAGTCATCGAGCATCGGCTGGGGATGGTGCCGGTGATGGAGGCCAGCGTCGCGATCGTGGTCAGTGCAGCTCATCGACAAGCGGCCTTCGAGGCAGGTCAATGGCTGATCGACCAACTCAAAGCGGAAGTGCCGATCTGGAAGAAAGACCATACCGCGGATGGCGATTCGCAATGGCTCCATCCATCGACTTCCGCATCCCCCAACAGCTTGGTTGGCGAGTGATGGAAAGGCTCATCGATCGTTTTGGTAGAGTCCATCGTTCGTTGCGGATCAGCGTGACCGATCGCTGCAATATCCGATGCCAATACTGTATGCCCGATGGTCCGCTGCGATTCCTCGAAAAACAGCAACTGCTCAGCTACGAAGAGATCGCCGAGTTCGTCGACTTCATCGCCGACTTCGGAGTCCATCGACTGCGGTTGACCGGCGGTGAACCCTTGGTGCGGCTGGAACTTCATCGCCTGGTTCGCCTGCTGAAAGCGAATGCAAAGGTAGAGTCGATCGCTTTGACGACCAATGCGATGTTGCTGTCCGACCAGATCGCAGACTTGTCATCGGCGGGTTTGGACCAGCTGAACATTTCCTTGGATACGCTCTCCGATGCCACCTTCCAGCGACTGTCGCGGCGCGATGGCTTGGACCGGGTCTTCCAGGGAATCGAGGCGGCGATCGCGCACGGCTACTCCCCTCGGCTGAACGCTGTCTTGATGCGGGGACTGAATGCCGAGGATGCCGGCGACCTGGTGCGTTTCGCGGCCGACCGCGGGTTGGTGATGCGGTTTATCGAATTCATGCCGCTCGATTCCGATCGGGCTTGGGATGGGACCCAGTTGATTCGGGGCGAGGAGCTTCGAGCCCAACTCGCCGCAGATTTCGGTCCCCTCGAATTGTTGCCGCGAACCGACCCGTCGCGACCATCGCAGGACTATCGGATCGTGGCTACCGGAGCGATCGTCGGCTTCATCGATTCGGTGACGCAACCTTTTTGTCAGGCTTGCGATCGGCTGCGTTTGACCGCCGACGGCAAGCTGCGGAATTGCCTCTTCGGTCGCGAGGAATGGGACGTGCGGAGCCTGCTACGGCAACCTTCGTCGCCGCGCGGGCTTCGCGAGACGCTGCTGGAATGCGTGCAGCGCAAGTATGCCGGACACGGGATGGGCTCCCCAGACTTTGCTCCGCCCGAACGGGCGATGTACCAGATCGGCGGCTAACAGTGCGACGTATTTATCTCGATCATGCTGCGACCAGTTGGCCGAAACCGCCCGGGGTGGTGGAAGCCATAGTCCGCTACGAGCAAGAGTGCGGGTCGGCCGCCGGCCGCGGCGCCTATGCTTCGGCCCAGCAGGCGACAGCTTTGGTCCAGCGGGTACGACAGAAACTGGCGAAATTGCTGCATGCCACCTCCGATCGCACCATCGCCTTGATGCCGAACGGGACGGCGGCCCTCAACTTGGCCTTGGCAGGTTTTCTGCGAGCGGGTGATCACGTGGTCACCACCGCTGCCGAGCACAACAGCTTATTGCGTCCGCTGGCATATCTCCAGCAGAGCCTGGGTATCGACTTCAGTATCGTCCCCACCGATGCCTGCGGGGTAGTAGCGATCGATCCTCTTCATCGAGCGATCACGCCGCGGACGACGTTGATCGCCGTCACCCATGCTTCGAACGTGACCGGTGCCTGCCAACCGTTAGCCGAGGTGGCTAACCTCGCTCGAGAACATCGCCTTCGCCTGTTGGTCGATGCCGCTCAAACTCTCGGTTACTTGCCGCTGGATGTCGAAGCCCTGGGGATCGATTTGCTGGCCGCCCCCGGTCACAAAGGAGCCGCCGGCCCTTTGGGAACAGGGTTGCTCTACGCCCATCCTTCCGTCAGCGAGCAACTCGTCAATCCTTGGCCGGGTGGCACCGGCACCGATAGCGAATCGCTGACTGGTCCTTTCCCGTGGCCGCAAGGTTTTGAAGCCGGCAACCTGAATGTGCCCGCCTTGGCGGGCTGGGAGGCGGGGCTGGAATGGCTGCTGGCCACCCCCATCGACCAGCGGGCGTCATCGCTCTCCAGCCTGCGGTCGCAGCTTTGGGAGATTTTACAGCAGGCTGCGTTGGCCGAGGTGGTTGGCGACGATGAACCGCTACAGTCGGCCCCGGTCGTCAGCCTCATCACCCGCGGGATGCCCTGCAGCGACGCCGCTGCCCTCCTCGATAGCTCCTTCCAAATCGAGACCCGTTCCGGCCTGCACTGCGCACCCTTGGTCCATCCTTGTATCGGTTCCCAACCCTATGGCGGGACCCTGCGTTTCAGCCTTGGCCACCGTTCAACCGCGGACGATCTCGAAGGCTTGCGCGAAGCCCTGCACAGCCTCCGCGCAGCCGGCCTCAGCTGGTGAGGACCGACTCAGCTCGGCGATTTTGTGAGCCTACGGAGGACGAGGCGGAGGCCGGTCGCTGCCTAGTACCGCGGAGCCTGCCGATAGCTTCCCTTCATCACCGCCGAAGGCCCTCTTCGTCTCTTCCACGCCAGCGATGGAACTTGCAATGCCCCGTCGAGCTCGTCATGATAGAGGCGTCGTGGTTTTACCGCCGAACGATCCCGCCTTGCTCAAGCCCCACCCACCGCTCATGGATTGTGCTGGTACTTCCCTGTTGAGTCCGATCCGTTCCGTAGTCCGGAGTCTTTCGAAGGCCGCCAGTCGTTGGGCCCTCCTGGGCGTCATCGGTTCCAGCCTGACGTCGCTGCCGTTGGTAGCCGAGGATCCCGTTTCGTTCCACGCGACTATTCGGCCCATCCTCAAAGAACATTGCTGGCATTGCCACGGCGAAGAGCACGAATTGGGGGGTGGCCTGGATGCCAGGCTCGCCCGATCGCTGCTTCGCGGTGGCGACTCCGGAGTGGCCGTGGTTGCCGGCGATCCTGAGCGAAGTTTGCTGTACCAGCGGATCACCAGCGGTGAGATGCCGCCCGGAGAAAAGAAGGTCCCGGCGGAGCAGCAAGCGTTGATTGCAAGGTGGATCGATCAAGGGGCTTCCGCCGATCGCCCTGAACCCGAGCAGTTGGCGGTGGGCGATATTATTCTCGATAGCGATCGGCAACACTGGTCCTTCCAGCCTATCCAGCGGCCCCCGTTGCCGCCGCTGAAGGACAGCCAGCAAGCCCGTACCCCCATCGACTATTTCCTGTTGCAGCAGCTGGAAGCCGCCGGACTTTCCTTTCAGGACGAGGCTGACCGGCTCACGCTCTTGCGGCGATTATCGTATGACCTACTGGGACTGCCGCCGGACCTGCCGGCGATCCAAAGGGTGCTCGACGACCCGAGCGACGATTGGTACGAGCGGTTGGTCGATCGCTTGTTGGCTTCGCCCGCTTATGGGGAACGCTGGGGCCGGCATTGGCTGGATGTGGTCGGCTATGCCGACAGCCATGGCTACACCGAGAAGGATCTGCCCCGCAAGTGGGCCTGGCGGTATCGCGATTATGTCATCCGCAGTTTCAATGCCGATAAGCCCTGGGATGTGATGATCGTCGAGCAACTCGCCGGCGATGAATGGCTGGGAAGGCCTGTCGACCAGGTCCCGCCGGAGCAGCTCGATCGATTGGTCGCGACCGGTTATCTGCGGATGGTTCCGGATGGCACCGCCGACAGCAGCAGCGACATGAAGGTGGCCAGCAACGACGTGATCGCCGAAACGGTCAAGGTCGTCTCTTCGTCCCTGCTCGGCTTGACCGTCGGCTGTGCCCAGTGCCACGCGCATCGTTATGATCCCATCTCGCATGCCGACTACTATCGATTTCGCGCCATTTTTGAACCGGCCTACAATTGGCAGGCATGGCGATCCCCGGACCAACGGTTGGTCTCGTTGTGGACCGAGGCGACCCGACAAACCGCTCGCGCGGTGGAAGCCGAGCTCAAACGGGTGACCGAGGACAGGAATCGGGCCCTCGATCAACTCGTAGAAGAAACCTTCGAACGCGAGTTGGCTAAACTCCCCGAGGAGTTGCGAGCCGAAGCTCGGGCTGCCCGGCAGACTCCCGAGAAAGAGCGGACCGCGGAGCAGCTTGCCTGCATTAAAAAATATCCGTTCCTCAAGGTCAATCGAAGCAGCGTCTACCTGTATCTGCCCGATCGTTTGAAAGGCTTTAACAAGCAATGGGACGAGGCGACAGCCGCGGTCAAGCAGAAGCAACCGCCCGAAGATAGTGTGGATTGTGTGACGGAACCCGCCTTGGCCAAGGCCTCGCTGCCCGAGACACGGATCTTTTATCGCGGTGACTTCAATGCACCTCGCGAGGCAGTGGAACCGGGCGAGCTGTCTATTTTGGGGGATTTGGCTATTCCGCCCCGACCAACCGATCCGCTGGCGATCACCACCCAACGGCGATTGACTTATGCTCGGCATCTCACCGACGGCCAGCATCCCTTGGTGGCCCGAGTCCTGGTCAATCGCTTCTGGATGCATCATTTCGGCCGCGGCCTTGTCTCGACTTCGACCGACTTTGGGATGCTCGGCGATAAACCATCCCATCCGGAACTGCTCGACTGGCTGGCCGACGAATTCATGCGTCAAGGCTGGAGTCTCAAGCAGCTTCATCGTTTAATCGTGCTGTCATCCGTCTATCGGCAAAGCTCGCAACCATCGGCGGAGTTGTTGGCTATCGACCCCGAGAATCGCCTGTTGGGGCGGATGCCGGTCCGCCGCCTCGAAGCCGAAGTCGTCCGCGATGCGCTCTTGGCGGCCAGCGGCCGCTTGTCGTCGCATCGTTTCGGCGCGCCGGTACCGGTGACTCCGGATGAAGTCGGTCAGATCATTATCGGCCTCGACAATCGCGATTCAGCCGGCAGGCCCAACGGCAAACGAGTCGACCTCGGCGAAGCAGCTTTTCGCCGAAGCATCTACGTGCAAGTCCGCCGTTCCATGCCGCTGGGAGTACTGGAACCCTTCGACAATCCGGTGATGGTCCCGAATTGCGGGCAGCGAGCGACTTCGACGGTAGCGCCGCAAGCCTTGATGATGATGAACAACGAATTCGTGGCGAGCAATGCCCAGGCCTTGCAGGCTTGCCTCGACTTCGAGCTGGGTCAAGCTGACCTCGACGACCGACTGCGGCATCTTTGGTACCGGGTCCTTGGCCGGTCGATTTCCGCACAGGAACTATCGCTGGCCAGCCAATTCCTCGATTCAGAGGCACCGACGCCTGAACGCTGGATTCAACTCGGCCATGCCCTGTTGTGTTCCAATCTCTTTTTATACGTGGAGTGAGTGGCGATGACCCAGCACGCCCGACGGCACTTCCTGATGCAAGGTTCTTTCGGCCTGAGCAGCCTGGCGTTGGCCTGGCTGCTCCAGCGAGACCAGGCGGCCGCGGTCCCCCCGAAACCCAGCCTGCAAGGGGAGCACTACGATCTCCTCCCCAAGCCGACGGTGGGTCCACCCAAAGCGACCGCCATGATTTCTTTATTCATGCAAGGCGGCCCCAGCCACATCGATCTCTTCGATCCCAAACCCGAGCTCACCAAACGTCATCTCGAAAACTTTAGCGGCGAGATCAAATACGACAACGCAGCTCAGGCCAGCAGCAAAATCTTCGGCTCTCCTTGGAAATTTGCCAGGCATGGACAGTGCGGGATGGAGCTCAGCGAACTCTTGCCCAGCCTGGCCGAGGTAGTCGACGATATCTGCTTGATCCGCTCGATGCACACTGGTGTCAATAATCACGGCCAGTCGATCAATGCGATGAATACCGGAAACATTTTGTCCGGTCGCCCCTCCTTGGGTTCGTGGTTTACGTATGCGCTGGGTTCGGAGAGCGATAACCTTCCCGCCTTCATCGTGCTGACCGACCCCAGCGGCCTGCCGGTGCTCGGGGTCGAGAACTGGCAGAACGGTTGGCTCCCGTCCCTCTATCAAGGGACCGTGGCCCGCTCGCAGGAACCGCGGATCCAAAACCTCGATCCGCCGGCCCTGCTCCGCGGCACCGACCAACGGCAGTTCCTCGATTTCCTCCAAGCCATCAACCGCGAGCAGCTTGCCCGTTTGCCGCACGAACATGATTTAGAGGCCCGGATCCAAAGCTATGAATTGGCGGCCCGGATGCAGACCTCGGCCAAGGAAGCCTTTGACCTCTCCACCGAAACCGAAGCCACCCATCGCCTCTACGGCCTGGATAATCCGACCACCAAGGAATACGGAGCACGCTGCCTGATCGCCAGACGACTTATCGAACGGGGCGTACGTTTCGTTCAGATCCATACCGGCAACCAGAGTTGGGACCATCACGGCGGGATCGAGAAGTCGCTTCCAGCCATCTGCGCCAAGACCGACCGGGGCTCGGCCGCCTTGGTCACCGATCTGAAGCAACGCGGGCTGCTCGATACCACCTTGGTCCATTGGGGAGGCGAGATGGGGCGTCTCCCCGTTATTCAAAACGAGAAAAATATCGGCCGCGATCACAACACCTACGGTTTCTCGATGTGGTTAGCCGGCGGTGGGATCAAGCGGGGACATATCCACGGTGAGACCGATGAGTTGGGGCATCGCGCTATCGCGGACGTGGTGAATCACTATGACTATCACGCGACGCTCCAGCATCTGTTCGCCATCGATCCCAAGCGTTGGAATTTCGCCCG
>JBILTQ010000578.1:0-10079 GCA_044371435.1 Pirellulaceae bacterium
GCCAAGCTAAATGCTTCGTAGTAGCTCGGGAAAAGAAACAAATCCGCTGCCCCTAGCACCTTCTCGATGTCTCTTCTAAAACCGCCGAAGACAACACGATTTTCCACGCTCTCGCTTTTGACCATCTGCTTAAATTGCTCACGCCCTACATCATCACCCGCGATATAAAGCCACAATGTCTTATTCATCATTCGGCCAAGCCCCTGAATCGCGAGATGCAAACCTTTGCGTGCCCACTCACCGCCCGCGAAAACCGCAAGAGGAACATCGAGGGGAATTCCTTGTGCTCTCCTCCAAACCGCGCGATCTTTCGATTCCAACGGACGGAATCTTTCCACATCCGCTGCGTTAGGGATGATATGCACCGGCGCATCACCGATCGAATAGTACCTCCTCAACTCTAACTCTACCCCCCTTGAAACGGGAAGAAAAGTTGGAATCCTTAAACCCGGCGTCGCCGTATACAGCTTCTTTTCGGTCGCAGAAGTTACCGCCAGGTAGAGCCAACGCGTCAGTCGGCGAGGCAGGGATACTTTCTTTTCCCAACCGAGTTGGTTGAGGATTGCAATCTTTGCCGGCTGAATATTTTGTATCGTGAAGATATCAGCCCTAGCGGTGTTCACCCCAATCGAATGCACGATATCATAATTGTGCCTGGCCAACCGACGATTTGTCGTCGTATAGTAGGAGTAAAAATCCACGATCTCTGGCCAATCCGGTCCCGAAACCTGGCACCACTTGACTCGCTCCAGATCAAGATCCTCAGCCGTACGTGCATATACATGCACTTCGTGACCTCGCTTGGCCATGCGCTCTGCAACCTCGTTGACTGCTCGCGCGCTACCGTCACGCCGGTTGCAGTTGATCATCGCGTACGCAATTCGCATCTTCTCTAAAATTTATCAGTTGAATATTCGTAGTGGCAAGTGAAACTTTTACTTGCGGCACGCTCGCCGGGATTCACTTTCCTGTCTTATAGCTTTTTTATTCAAATTCGATCACCAACCTAAGTTTCGCTTGCGTTAGAAAACGCAACCCACGAACGAAACGAAAAGTAGAGTTGTGTACATGCCTACAGGAATAGTCCAGGCTTAGTTTCTTATCTGTAACCGCACGCTGAAGGAACCTACCCCATGTCCAATACCAAGCAACCTACCATTACCACGTAGCTGTCAAGGGCCGTCAAACGACGCGCAGACTTTATTCCCCTTGCGATCTAGAGTCTAATTACTCGGTATGCAGCGAAATAGCCGATAACACAAGGAAATTAATACGTAATGACGCGCCAGACAAG
Organism: Pirellulaceae bacterium; assembly: GCA_044371435.1. Taxonomy (GTDB): domain Bacteria; phylum Planctomycetota; class Planctomycetia; order Pirellulales; family Pirellulaceae; genus JAIYDQ01. The sequence continues at coordinate 1,295 of JBILTQ010000578.1, forward strand.
CCAAGCAATTTCGTCTAGCGACGATCGATTATCCTAGCCGGTACACCAACCATCACGGCCCCTGGAGGGACATCTTTAGTAACGACAGCGCCAGCACCGATCGTCGCACCTTCCCCAATCGTCAGTCCAGCACAGGCTCGGGGAAGTATTACGGCGTTCACCCCGATCGTAACGTTGTTGCCGATCATGACCCGATCCGGTGCGTCAAGTGGCATTTCGCCGGCGATCGTAACATGATGATAGATTCGGCAGTTATCGCCGATAGTGACATTGGGATGAATGACAATCCCGAGTGCGTAATGTTCCAGGACAATTCCCTTGCCAACGAGTGCCTCGGAGGGCAACAATGCCCTGTGGAGGAAGAAATTGGCGATTTTGGCAAGCTTGGCTAAACGCCGGAATCCGCTTTGATGTAGATGACGCGACCAACTCCACAGTAACTCGGGCGAGCGTATCCGCATACATTACCCCTGAACCTCAAACGATGGATTTTCCGCAACCCCGTCTTCTAACGGATGGTAACCATCAATCGCCTCTGCTTGACCAAAAACTTGGTCGTAGACGCCTAGCGTATGTCCAGCCAACACCCAAAAGAACGAGGCACCAGCCAACCAGTTGCCGGAAAAGAGTGCCGCCATCCCTGCCAAAAACCAACTGCGGAAAAGCCTGACATCACGATCATCAAATCTGCAGAGAAGTAACTGACGAGATGAATCCCACAATTTCCAAAGAATGAATACCAATACACAAAAACCGATCCAACCATAGGTCCGCAGATTTTCAACGTATCCAGTACTATCTCCCACACCAGCTTTTGAGGCCTGTTGCACTCTGCTTGCCATGCCATGACTCCCGATTCCTGTCCCTAACGGCTCCGTGATAGCCTCAGAGATGGCGTAACCAAGAATTTGGATGCGGCCGAGGAAGGAACCATCCTCCTGGATGTTGCCGATGGTATTCACGCGAGCATTAGCTTGCCCCGGTAACTTACTTAAGATGGCCGGGCCAAAAATCACCCCACTGATCACCAGAGCAGCGATGGTAAGAAAATTGGCACCGCGATTGAGGAGCGGATAGAGAACAACGGCTAATCCCGCGAAAATCACCGTCGTTCGGGAATAGGTAAGCAGCATGGCGTACGCGATGACGACCGCGGCCGGCCAACGGAGGATGGAAAGCGTACCTGGCCGAAGCGTTACCAGGATAAGTCCATTGCACAAATACATGGCGGCGGGCCCCCGGTCGGCCATAGTTGAAAAGAGCGTCATTTTGCCAGGTTCAGGCAGTCCCATATACCCGACGAAATCGACAGCGATGAGCCAAAACTTATCCCATGGCGGGATTGTGTAAAATTGCCATAAACCGTAGATCGCGACGACTAGCACCGAACCAGCAAACGAATTAGCCCAACGGGAAATAATCTTGGGTTGATCGGCAAATAAAGAAGCAAACCCTAATAAACCTATGGGGGCCAGGTAATCGCCTAACGCATAGACAGCGGCGAATTTCGCATTGAAAAAACCGATGATGAAGGCGAAGCCAACAATACCCGTGTAAAGATACAGTACCTTGAGCGTTCGCTGACCAAATTGCTCAGAGCGACTGTTTAATTCCAACAATACGAAAAGGGAAGCGAGTCCACAAACGATGATTGGCGTTAAACTGATCAAAGAAAAAGGATTAAAAAACCCATTGTGGTAATCGACAAACCGGCGAATCCCACGATTCAGGGCGATTACAAAGAACAGGTAGTCGACCAGAAAGGTGGAACGTTGACTCGCTAGGATGATCGCAGGTAAGCAGATCAGAAGGGCGACAATCAGCGAGTTTACCTCGAACATGCTTTATCAACTCTCAGATACAGTTCTCGGCTTTGAACATCGCTTTGCGAGCCAACGTTGCCGCATGGCTTGCACCGGACGATCGACCCGGTGAAGCAATAGCACAGCTAACGAGGTTGCCAGGAGAAAATTAGATAGCAGCAAGCAACCGTTCCACCAAGCCCCTTGCCGCCAATCAACTTGGGAATAGTACCAGTCCCGGGGCAACCAATGAATCAGGTAAAGCGGATAGGATAAGTCACCGAACCAGCGGTCCCAGCTACCTGATGGCCGGTGAACGGTTGAGATGGCTGTAGGAATTCCCGCCAAGACAATCAGTACGAAAAACAAGGAAGACTGGTTCTCCGGACCGTTCGACACCGAGGAGCCTACCTGCCATACAAGCGATCGAGTTGATGAAAACAAGACTGCTAGTAGCAAAAAACCTATTAATGCCGACAAGCTAGCGCGCTGGAGGGTGAGTGAGGGCCGCCAGTCGTAACGTTGTGAAATCAACCCTACGGCAAACAACCAGGCGTAGAGGTCGAGTCGATTTGTCTCCATTCCGACTCCGGCGGAGAGCAGCAGAAACTGCCAGAGGCCTAGTAGGACTAAGAGGATGGTAGATCCAGTAGTTTCGAGTTGCGTTAGGCCGATGATGAAAAGTGGGGCCAGAACATAGAATTGCATTTCGACGTCAAGTGACCACGCAGGTGGTAAAAGTCGACCGAACTGAGTCGAACCGGCCACGATTGGCTGCGTAATCCACCAACGCATATCCTCCAAAAAGGCAGTTTGGACTGAGAGGATTCCGCTTGCATAAACAAGGATTGCGATCAACTGGACCGCGACAAAAAGGGGAGCAAGCCGAAGCCAACGACTAATCAGAAACGTCGTGTAGGGGCTTGGCGTTCGTGAATACTTCTCTCGCCATAACTTGGAAATCCAATATCCGCTCAACACAAAGAACATCGCCACCGCCCAACTTCCCAGTCGAATCGGAAAGCTGTGATGAAAGACCACGACGAAAGAGAGCAGAAAGCGAAACAATCCGGGACTCACCTGGATTCACGACGAACAATGAAGGGGTTTAAGATCACCGGCCTAGCCGACGTATCGGAATTTTAGAGCAATCGACTGTTTATGTACCTGCGAAAGTATCTATTAGCGCCCGGTTTTTGCGCTTTGGATCAGGGCTGTCTTAAGGCGAGCTACGATTTCGCGATGTGGTAATTCCCGTCAAAGCAACACTTCCGCGATCAGGTTGCCGGATTTTCGCCAATCGTTGTAACACTCTGGCAAACTACTGTAGATGACGAAAAAGCGAATCTGATAGCAAAGCTTCAATTGTCGAGCAACTCTTTGCTAATGGCCTAGCCATCTTCAAAAAACTCACTGGATAGTAAAATTTGCTGGCTGACGTTTTCGAGATAAGGTAGACGGCACATATTAGAACACCCGTATTGGTTAAGCCCTCGAGTTTTGTGAGGGATGAAGTCGACGGAAATCGCCGTAGCGAACCGCTTTCGATTGGGCCCGACTCCAGTCAGCTAGGGAACTGCGGTTCCCCAAGGCGATCGGATGAAGCAGCTGCCGCAATGCGAGCTATGGCAGCAGAGACATTCCTTGCGAATTGAGGCACAGTAAACTGAGTACTGCGCTCTTTCGCAGCAGAAGCAAGATTTCCCGCCAACGACTGATTTTGCAGCAGCGACTCGATCGCCGTAGCTAACGCAGTGACATCTCCGTAGGGTACAAGAAGGCCGTTTTCACCGTTAGTAATGATTTCTTCTGGACCGCCGGGCATCGTTGCAATCACCGCCTTTTGGAGTGCCATGGCTTCAACCACGACGATTCCAAAGGGTTCACGCTCCGACGCATGCACCACAATATCCATGGCGCGCATCCATTCCGGGACATTGGTTTGCCGACCCACCATTCTTACCACCTGATGCAATCCCTCTGTGCGCCAAATGCTTTCCAAAAAAGCTGGATAGTCTGGTTCAAGGTCGTGTTTTCCCCCAACGATCACCCCCTGAACGTCGGAATGTCGCTTTACTATATTGGACATGGCGTGCAAATAGACGTGCATCCCCTTCCAGCGTTGCAGACGACCAACTATTCCAACCAGGGGCCGGTTCGGATCGAAGCCAAGCCTCCGTTTCTGCTCTTCGATTGGCATTGCCGCTTCGGGATGGGGTACATCCGCAGCAAGTGGCACATCGACTACCGGATACTTGACTCGCGCACGTTGCTCACGGGCAACAAACTCGGAGCAACCAAGAGCTCCTGCTGCAGGGATAAGTCTGCAAAGTCGATCTACGATACCGTCATCCGGAAGACCCATTTGAAAATAAATAGACTTCGTACTTGTCCCAATAGCTGCTAGCCCCGAATAAATGTGTCCTTTGGTCATCCATGCGAGAACCGCGTCTGGCGTTTCAGCGAGAATGATCTTGCGTAGGCTTCGGACACAGCCGAAAAAACTAACTAAATTCCGAAGTTGTCTAGCCCTTAGGATAAAAGTACGAACTCCGACTGACTCGGCTATTCCAACCATTTCGCCCGCTTCAAGGAAGCAAACCTGAAGGTCGAGGCCTGTCTCGTTTCGCGCTTTTAGTAATTGTAGTAGCGCAACCTCTGCACCTCCGTGCTTTGTTGCTGATGGCATGACCACAAGAATTCTCATTTTGCAAGAAACTTTTCTTTGCAAAGTCGCAACGGAACTTTGCAATCTGTAGATCTCTTCGATTCGTAATTACTTTAGAGAATCTTTGGTCTAGCGACGATCCAAGTTTGCCACGCTGGTCGATATTCGCATAGCAGCATAGCCCACTCTGATGAAGTGAAGTCCGTCTTGTATTTTAAATGCTGTTGTACGTTCAGAACACGTTTCTCTTGATGAAACACATTGACTTCGTGAGACTTCTTAAGGCAGTCTATCAAATCCTGCTGATGCTTATTAATCGAAATCGAATGGTCTTCGACCACAATCATGCACCGACGCAGTGCCTCTACGTGATTTGGGTTTATTAAATCATATTCACCACCTTCAATATCGCACCAGACGACAACATTACACTTCTCGCTTGAAAGACTCTGCAGGTTTTCCTTTCCAAGGCGTCCGTGGATCAAAACATTTTTCGATTTATTTCGGACTGCTAATTTCCTAGCACGCAGACGTGCTACTGGATTTACGTCAGCCGCTAAAACCTCAGTACCCGGCAGTCTTAATGCAAAGCCTACAGCATAATATCCCTCAGCGCAACCTAGATCTATTATTCGATCGGGTCTTCGTCGTATAATCTCCTCTACGATGGGGTGTAACTCTTCTTCATAACATCCAAGAATTTTTGGCGCCCAAACGGAGCCGCTAGAGACTCTGTCATACCGCATTCCCTCGAAAGGACCGGCTATGACCCGACCTTCCGAAACCGAAGCAAGGCGAGTTTCGAGTTTGGCCAGACCAATTCGACGAAAGTAACTCTTTATAAAAAACTCTTTCTTCATCGAAACGAGTGCTGCAGTCAGTGGAAACAACTCGAGAAAAGTAATAAGCCAGGGTTTTAATTTCGCTATTTGGATCATTGCTTGTGTAATGGAATCTAATTCAGTTCAGGTGTTATAAATGTACTGGTTAAGGGCATAGCTATTAGGTTTCAATGATTTGTTTCAGCGTGAAGTGCCAAGTTTCGAAGCCAATTTAAGCAGTACTTTCGGTTGCCGATATCTCTGTGGTTTTCTGTTTTAGTTTCAGGTTAGCTTCTCTGCGTCGATGGCAAGGTTGGCGAGTTCTCAATGCCCGGCTAATCTCCAGACCGCTGGGTTGCCGAGATGATAGACCGCTTGCGGTTTGAACTCCAATGCACTAAGTAATCGAACGCTTTTGTACTTGTATAGGATTGACTTCAGCGATGGCACGTCGCCTCAAATATATCCACATCCTGCAACACGGATTCCAAATCCTTGCCGCTGTTCAACATGACGTCTGCATCGCGAAGTCTAGCCACGATCTGATCCGGGCAACGAGGTTTTCGGTTTTTGATCATCTGAAAGTACTTCTACGTCGACTTGACGTTTTAGACTCTCATAACACACGGCCCACTTCTCGGATAGCATTCTAGAACGACCTAGCCAAATTGAGAATAAGAATATGAGATCTTGCGAAAACTCGAGTCCATTATGGCTATCGTCGACTTTATATCTTACTGAAGCGCGAAGGACGGACGGTGAACCATAGGTTGGTCTATCGCATCTACAAGAAGGAATCTCTGGCGATGCATTGATGGCAAACAAGGCGCAATCGAGGCTCTGCAATACGCGTGAATCGTTCTCCTGCAGTTCACGCCAATAACGCGTTGAGCATAGACTCAATGGCAGATCAGCTACTTAACGGTTCAGGATTCCGCATCTTGACGTTGGTCGCCAGCTTTACTCTTGAGAGTGTTGTAATCCGCGTGGGAAAAATCTGCGGGCGACCAAGTTGTTGCCGTCTTAGCAACTGCTGTCGCGCAGACAGGAAAATCTTGATCGATCCGAGTCGACAACGAATCAGAGTTCATTTCGAAGAGCCTCGACTGGTGGCCTTACTTCAATGGAGTAAAGCTTGACTTCAGTCGACCAGCCAAACCAATTGATAATGGCTTTATTGAATCATTCAATGGCCGCGTACGCCAAGAATGTCTCAACGAGCATTGGTTCTTAAGTCTTGATGACGCGCAGACAAAGCTCGATGCACGGAAAATTGACTATCACCAGTTTCGGCCGCACAGCAGTCTAGGAAACCAAACTTCCTCTGCGTTCGCCGCTTTGGCCTCTGTCTCCAAGCTTCGCGGCGCTCAGTATGAAGCCAGAGGCAAAGACTTTGAAAACTAACTTTGCAACTGGATCACACTTGGGGGCAAGGTCGCTGAAGCACTACCTCTCATATCACATGGATACGAAAAAGGCGAGCAAATCTTTATCCATGAGATGCAAGGTCACTTGTTAGTTGCGATGCAATACTCGTCCAGGAAAAGAATGCGTCATGGAAACTATGAGTGATCGCGGTAACATGATTATCGAGCGGCTTTGCCCATGCTAAAACTTCACGAGCAAAGTCCTCTTTGTTTTTCGCTGCAGATACCAGAACAACCTCAGGCTCCGCAGTAAGGAACCAATCGTCAGTCGATTCCCGGCGTGTCGTCGCAACGGGAATTCCATTATTGAACGCGGCCATGACTGATCCGCGACGGGTGGAAACCCCATCGACAAATGGAGCAATAACAATGTCGAGAGCGCGAATAGCGTCAGCCGCCTTGCACGCAGCCTGCACGCCTAATGTTTTGAACGGCAAATCCTGTATCGCGCGATTGATAACCTCACCCTCTGGACCAACATGCAACAAGATTACCTTGGGATAGGCGCGGGCAATGGCTTTCGCCGCCATCGAGATCCAATCAAGTAATCTGCTTGGGTGCGCACCACCAAACACCCCGACAACGAAAAAATCGTCGCTTAAACCAAGGCGACTTCGTGCCTCGGTTTTTGGCAAGAGACTACGGGGTATATTAGACCCAACTGGCAACAGGCTCATAGGTGCAACCGCTCCTGCGGAAGCTAATTCCGAAATCCACCTTTTGGTCGAAACAAAGATTTGATCTGCCTGCTTTGCGACGAGGCGGAGGATAGGCCGCTGCCAAGCATACATGACCGCATATCGCCAAGGCCATTTGGGGACAGTTGTCTCGTGGAACATGACAGCGATTTTGGGAGAGCGCGGCATTGCCTTGATTTTGCGCAGAGTTGAAGGAACGTCGGGGCACCACCCCCGCTTGCCCCAGCAAAATGGATTGTACTGTAGCACCAACCAATCAGAAGCTTCCTCGTCAAGCAAAGGAAGTAAGGCCCGAAAGGAAGCCTGTTGACTGAAATCAAAGAAAGGATGAATAAGGAGATGTTCCTCGTCGACGTGACTTCCGGTACGTGTATAAATATTCACAGGTATCGAAACGTCTGACCTCTCGGCCATAGCCCGCGCGAGGCAATGGGTATAATCGCCGATTCCATCCAAATCAGGAGGATATCCAGCGACGACGAAACTAATTTTCATCGGCGAAGTGTCAACCTAGAAAAGCAATGGGATTCATGTCACCATCATATCTAGAAGGACGCGAGTCAAGGCCAACGACGCTAGCTTTTAAACGTCTTTGCCGGAGGACTACAACGAGTATTAACCGCACGGCTTGCTCTGTGGGCTTGCTGCCGATGAAATTTATCCGTCTCTGCACTGCTTACTTTTTGCTACGCCTTCCGTCCAGCAGCCAAACTAGCCATTTTTCTTTTCAGACCATTACTCGCGTTACACCTGGATAGAAATAGGCGATGATCTCACCGATCTTGCAAGCGAGAAAGAGTTATTTGAACACCGTTAGCGTGTGAAAATCAACCGCGCGAGGAGCGATGGCCGTAGTTTGTTCTGCTGGTACGTCAGAGAAGCCGCGGTGTAAAGTTAATTTTACCGCCGATTCATGACCAAGTATTCTGCAACCGCGAGAATGATTGATCAACTACCTCGTAATGCATAATATCGATTATCGCTAAAAGGAATTCAAAAAATAAAGCTTATGGATATCCACTTCTGTTTTCTTCGTTTCATTGGTATTTCTTTGCTGCAATTTCCAGCAACAGCTTCTCTAGTTGGTCCACTACGATCTTGCAGGCAAACGTTTGTTCCGCGAATCTCCTCGAAACATGAAGCATTGACTCGTCTTTCCGGTCGAAATCGGAGGTAGCGGTTAAAAGCATTCTCGCTAGCGAATGAGGATTATCATCCGGTAAGTGAAAATCCCGCGAGCAGAGATAGTCGGCGTTACCATTGGAATGGCCAACGATCACCCGCAATCCGCATGCCTGCGCTTCAGCAACCGACGAGCCAAAGTTTTCCTCGTCACTCGGTTGGCAAAGGATGTGATGCCTTGAAAAAA
>JBILTQ010000533.1:0-2962 GCA_044371435.1 Pirellulaceae bacterium
GTTTGGCTGGGGGGCGATACCACCTTGGCTTCAGGCCCAGACACGCGGCTTGGCGCGTTTTTGCAAACGCACTGCGTTCGCTGCCATCAGGGGCGCGAGGCCGAAGGCAATGTTCGGATGCCGCCGTTGATTGCGGATTTCGATACCGCGGACCCGATGGCTTTGGAAGCGATCTATGCCGTCGTGCTCGAGCGCGAGATGCCTCCGGCGGATGAGAGGCAACCGGGAGCTGGTGAACGCGAAGAATTTCTCAAAGGTCTCAAGGATCAGTTGGCGTTTCGCGGCCGGGAGGTGCTGGATCCAGGCGAACTTCCCGGTCAAGGCAATCTTCTGGAGCATACCACCCTTTTCATCGAACCGGCCGTCCGTCGGGCTGCCACTCCGGCTCGTTTATGGCGGATGAGCCCGCATATTTTCATGGAACGCGCCAATACCATGGCAAGGACCCCCTTGTTGCGGGCCCAGAACAATCAGGGAGGTGAAGGCTTGCATCCGGCCTTCGCCTATTTTACACCGCCTCATACCTTCCGCGATGATGCCGGCGTGCATCGCTTGGAACCGACGACGACTGAACTCTTGTTCGATGTTTGCTGGCAGATTGCCGGTCTGCAGCTCGATACCAAGCGGAAGACGCCGCCGGCCCCCTTTGCGCGCGTCCTGGCCAAGGACCCGTCCCCGATTCGGCTCTGGCATGCCGCTATCGAGCAGCAATTCTTCTTGTCGCATCGTCGGCGACCGTCGGCCGAGGAACTATCGAGCTTGACGACTTTAGCCCAGACCACCTCCCAGAAGACCTCGGTGCGGGAAGGTTTGCAGACCGTGCTGGCCGCGGTATTGCTGAAACCTGATGCCATCTATCGTTACGAGTTGGGGAGTGGTGAGGCCGACGAGCATGGGCGGGTTCGACTGGCTCCTTATGAATTGATGCATGCGATCGCCTATGCGTTGACCGATTCCGCGCCTGACCAGCCGTTGGTCCAGCTCGCCGATTCGGGGCAGTTGGTCACGCGTGAGGCAGTCAAGGCGCAGGTCGAGCGGTTGCTCGACGACGAGAAGCGATCGGGCGAACGGTTGTTGCGATTTTTTCAGGAGTACTTCGAATATCCTGCCGCTCGGGAAGTCTTCAAGGATGCCCGGGCGGCGAATGCGGTCTTTGCCAATCAGCGAGTCAACGATGCCGATGCTTTGGTGCGATGGATTCTGGCCGAAGATCGCGAGGTACTTCGACGCTTGTTGACGGAGGATCACCTGTTTATCGGGAATGGGGCGAGCACGCGCGAGCCGCCGATGCAGCGTTTTCGCAGCTTTACTTTGCCCGACTACGGCTTTCCTGAAGAGTCGGCTTTCGTCCCCTCGCAGCCGATGGTCCCGCCCGTCGGTCGACGCTCCGGTATCTTAACCCACCCCGCTTGGCTGCTGGCTTTTTCCGATAACGAAAAAAATCAGGCGATCCAGCGCGGGCGTTGGATTCAGTTCAAATTGCTCGGCGGGACAGTGCCTGAGACGCCGATTGGGGTCGATGCGAAGCTACCGACCGATCCCCACCTGACCTTGCGCGAAAAGATGGAACGGGTGACGCGGGCAGAGGCCTGTTGGCGATGCCATCGCAAGATGGACCCGCTGGGTTTGCCGCTCGAGCAATACGACGACTTCGGTCGGTGGCGGACGGTGGAACTCGATCGGCCGGTGGTGACCACCGGCGTCATCGATATCGGCGATCCGCAAGTCGATGGGCCGGTCGATGATCCTTTCGAAATGCTGCAACGTTTAGCACATTCGACGCGCGTCGAGCAGGTCTTCACCCGCCATGCCTTCCGTTATTTTTTTGGCCGCAATGAAACTTTAGAAGATGCCCCGACCTTGATCGACGCTCATCGCGCCTACCGTGAGCATGGGGGGAGTTTCCGCCAACTGGTGGTTTCCTTGCTAACTTCGGATTCCTTCCTGTACCGTCGCCTGCCGACGGCGGCGGTAAACGCTGATTGATTATCTCTGAGGAGCTTTGAGCTGATGCCCGGTCTTACTCAAACACGCCGCCGATTCCTACAACGCTTTTCTTTGGGGTCGAGCAGTCCGCTGCTGCTGCCGATGCTGCATCGGATTGCTCTGGGGATCGAAGGCGAATCAGCGCCGCTGCGTTTCTTGTTTGTGGTCGAGGGGAATAGCGTTCCACCCAAGCAAATCCATCCGCCTGAGTTGGACTGGGTCGAGCGTGAGCAGCGCGTTCGATTTACTCGGGATTCCTTGACCGGTCTGACGCTGCCGACGGCGCTCCAACCGCTGGAGGATTTTCGCGATCGCTTGACCATCCTCCAGGGGCTCTCCGGGCGGATGTGTTCGGGAGGGCATTCCAGTGATCATGGGGCGTTGGGGGCCTATCATGCCAATCAGGGGCGGCGGATTCAGGCGGCGACCATCGATGCCGTCCTGGGCCAGGCGCACCCCGGTATTTTCGATAACCTGATTCTCGGCATCTCCAGTCGCAGCGATGCGGCCATCGACTTCAATTGTTCAGCGGCCGGACCGAATCAGGGGCTGGCGACTATCTTCGATCCGGCGATCGCTTACCAGCGGCTGTTCGGTAGCGTGGCCAAGGGGGAAGCGGGAGCCGCCTTTACGGCTCGACGTCAGTTGCTCGATCATATGCGTGAAGATGTGCAGCGTGCGCGGCGGGAACTGGTCGGCCGCGAAAAAGAGAAGCTCGACGCTTACCTCCATGCCTTCGAGTCACTCGGAAGAACTTCCGACCGCCTGGTAGCCGCCAGCGGACAGATAGTAGCGGTGACGCCGGAGCAAGCCGACAAATACGCTTCACCGCTCGAGACCGATCGACTCGATGCCCATTTTGAAATGGCTACTGCTGCCCTTATCGGGGGCCTTACCAACTGCGTGACCATCGCTTCGGGGGTCGGTTTCCCCAACTTCAACATCACCTTCGGTGGGCTGGGGATCGAGGCAGGCA
>JBILTQ010000195.1:0-10040 GCA_044371435.1 Pirellulaceae bacterium
CAACGGGGTGCGCAGGCGGATGGCGGGCGGCCCGCCGCGGTGGGCCGCTTCGACCCCCGCCTTGGTGGCCCGGTTGGCCATCCGCTCAAAGGCCGCAATGTATTCCGGCCGGCAGTCGGGGTAGCCGCTGTAGTCGAGGGAATTGACACCGATGAAGAGATCATGAGCCTGCAGGACTTCGGCCCATCCCAAGGCAATGGCGAGGAAGACGGTGTTTCGGGCGGGCACATAGGTGATCGGGATCTCGCTGCCGATGCCTTCCACCGTGTCGTGCTTGGGGACCGTCAACTCCTGATCGGTCAAGGCCGACCCTCCCCAGGCGGCCAGGGGCATATCGACGACGAGGTGACGGGCGACGCCAGCCTGGGCGGCGATTCGGCTGGCCCGCAGCAACTCACCGGCATGCCGTTGGCCATAGCGAAAGCTCAGGGCGTAAACTTCAAAACCATCGCGCTGGGCAATGGCCAGGCAGGTCGCCGAGTCCAAACCACCGCTCAGCAAGACGACAGCCCGAGGCGACTGATCACTCATTCTTTTTCCAAATATCGACCGAGGTTTGGAGCGAGGTTGGACCGAGTTTGGGAAGGCTCCCGGTCAGACATGGTAACGCTCGCCAAGTACGAGACAAGCGAAGCATTATTTCCAGGCCGTCAAGCCTCGTCGCCCGGTTGACAGCGGCGAGGCGGTGGTGGCACCCAAGCTCGAGGTTGGGGTCGGTCGGTGAACCTCTCGCCGTGGAAGGGCATCTAAGGCTAGAATGGCGGGTAAGTTTGGTCCGGCCCGCGGCGGCTCGATGGCGAGCCTTCCGATACATCCCGCCGGCGGGAGGTGCTGGTCGATGATCGATTCTCCTGGCTGGAAGGGGCCTGAGGTCCTCGGTTCGGGGCCCGCTCCCGCCGGACTTCCGAAGGACATGACCCAGCTGCAACCCTCTGATTCCTTTGACTGGAAAGTTTTGAACATGTCAGCCGCTCAGGATACCTTCTCCCCTTCCCCGACCACGCAGCGTCGTATCCGTATCTTTGATACGACGCTGCGCGATGGCGAGCAATCGCCCGGGGGGAGTATGAATGCGGCCGAGAAGTTGGAGATGGCTCAGGCCCTGGCCGATCTGGGGGTAGATATTATCGAAGCCGGCTTCCCGATCGCTTCGCCCGGCGATTTTTGCTCGGTCCGCGATATCGCCCAGACGATTCGCGGCGTCACGATCTGCGGCTTGGCCCGCTGCAATGACAACGATATCGACCGCGCCTGGGAGGCGCTCAAGCTGGCCGAGCGGCCTCGGCTGCATATTTTTCTGGCGACCAGCGCTATCCATCGCGAATTCAAACTTCGGATGACCCGCGAGGAACTGATCGCCCGAGCGGTCGCCGGTATCGAACGGGGGCATCGTTATTGCGACGATATCGAGTTTTCTCCGGAGGATGCGGCCCGGACGGAGCACGATTTTTTATGCCAGGTAGTCGAAGCGGCCATCCAGGCTGGAGCGACGACAATCAATATCCCCGACACGGTAGGCTATACGACACCGGGGGAGATGTACGAGCGTATTCGCTTGCTGATGGACCGGGTTCCGAATATCGATCGAGCAGTCATCAGTGTTCACTGCCATGACGATCTCGGTTTGGCAGTCGCCAATTCCTTGGCCGCTGTCCAGGCCGGCGCTGGGCAAATCGAATGCACCATCAATGGTATCGGCGAACGGGCCGGCAATTGCTCACTGGAAGAAGTCGTCATGGCTATGCGAACCCGGGCGGACCTTTTTCACTGTGCAACCAATATTGCGACACAACGGTTGGTCCCCACCAGTCGTTTATTGAGCAAGATCACCGGCCTGGAAGTCCAACGGAACAAGGCGATTGTCGGTCGCAATGCCTTCGCCCATGAATCGGGAATCCATCAGGACGGGATGCTGAAGAACCCGCGGACTTATGAGATCATGAACCCGGAAGACGTGGGCTTCCTCAAAACGGACTTGGTGTTGGGTAAGCATAGTGGCCGAGCGGCTCTTGCCGACCGGGCTAGGCATCTGGGCTTCCACCTTTCAGCGGAACAGCTGCAACTGGTCTTTGATCAGTTCAAGCTCTTGGCCGACAAGAAAAAGGAAATTTACGATGGCGATATCGCGGCGCTGATCCAGAAACAGATCAGCGACAAGGTGAGCGAGGTCTGGACCTTGGTATCCTACCGTGTCACCAGCGGCAGCGGCCTCGCGCCCACGGTTCAGCTGACCTTGCGCCATGGCGATCAAGTGTACAGCGAAGAGGTGCAGCAGGGGGACGGTCCCATCGACGCGGCGTTTTGGGCGGTGGAACGGATCACCGGGATCAAAGTGGTTTGTCGCGACTTCCGCGTTCGCAGTGCCACCCTGGGCCGCGACGCCCAGGGAGAGGTAACGGTTGAGGTCGAACACGACGGCCAGGCGTATCGCGGTGTCGGCTTATCCACCGATACGGTCGAGTCGACAATCCTGGCCATGCTGAATGCCGTCAACCGTATTGCCGCCGAGAAGGAATTGCGCAGCCAGGATCGGCTCAGTCCGCATGACGTTTAGTTTTCACGCCGCGGACGAAGGCTGGCGGGTTTAAGATGAGTCCCATCGTCACCCTCACCACAGATTTCGGTTACGGCACCTATGTCGCGCAGATCAAAGGGGTCATTCTCGGTTATTGTCGCGAGGCGGTACTCATCGATGTGACCCATGACATTCCGCCGCAGGATATTCCGCAAGCCGCCTTGGCGTTGGCTGACTCCGCTCCGAGTTTTCCAGCGGGGACGCTCCATTTGGTAGTCGTCGACCCGGGGGTCGGCAGCCAACGGCCCATCCTGTACGCCGAGATCGGCGAATGGCAGGTCATCGCGCCGGACAACGGTTTGCTGACCTTGTTGGCCTCGCGTTTCCCGGTACGGCGTTTGATTCGCTTGACCGAGCCAGCTTTCTGGGGGAGCTCGATCGCTCCGACCTTCCACGGTCGGGACATCATGGCCCATGTCATCGGAAATCTTTTGCAGGGGGTCGATCCGCTGCGATTGGGGCCAGCGACCGACCGCTGGATCCGTTGGGAGTGGCCGGCGGTCGAAAAGCGGCTGGACGGGCTTGTTGGCCAGATCATCCATTTTGATCATTTTGGTAACGCCATTACCAATATCGGCCGCGAGGATCTATGCTGGCTGAGTGCCGTGGGCCGCCTTGAGCCTGGAGTGATGGAGATCGCCGTCGAAGGGGTCGCCAGGCCGATCGCCTGGTCGCCGCATTACGCTGGTCGAGCCGCCGGTAGTTTGGTCGCTTTGCTGGATTCGCAGGATCGACTGGAAATCGCGATCGTCAACGGAAACGCTCGGGCTCATTTGGGGTTAGATCTCGGACTGTCGGTCGTGTGCCGGCCTGAAGGCTCGGGTTGGCCGCAGGCCGGTAGCGTTCGGGACGAAGTCCCGTAAAATTGGAGGCGTCTGGTAATATCAGCAACCGGTCGTTAGCGATAGGGATGCGACGTCCAGACCAGCGACAGCGGCCTGCGATCCTTTTCGATGTATTTTTGGCGAAGGTCTGTATTCCATGGCGGACAAGATTGACGGCAAGGTGGTCGAGATCACCACCGACGGGGATTTGCTCACCGATATCGCCGTCTCACGCTTGGCAACCGCGCCTCGCGACGAGTCGGTGCGGATCATCGTCGACGAAGAGCACGAGACGTTTGGACTCTTCGGTGACGATCATCAACAGCCCGCCATGACCTTGATCGCTTTGTTGCCTGAGCAAGGGGCACTGCGGTTGCACCTGGTGAGCGATTCGGCCTCGATGATGCTCGGCGTGCGCGTCGGCGCCGCGGTTCGGGTCCTATGGTAGTGGCTAGCTGGCACCGACAGGTTGGCTCGGCGGTAGCTTCATGAGTCGACGACCGGAACTTTCCCTGGAGGAACTGCGATCGCTGGATCGCCAAGTCTTCTGGCATCCTTTCTCGCAGATGGCTGATTACGACGGCTTGATCATTCGGTCGGCCGAGGGATGCTGGCTGGAAACGGTCGATGGCCGTCGCTTTCTGGATGGGACGAGTGCCCTTTGGTGTAATCTCCATGGCCATCGCCACCCGCAGCTCGACCGGGCGGTGATCGAGCAACTCTCCCAAGTCGCTCACGTCACGGCTCTAGGGATGAGCCATCCGACGACTCTCCGGCTCGCCCAACGTTTGACCAGCTTGGCGCCCGAGGGGCTCAACCATGTGTTTTTCAGCGGCGATGGAGCGTCGGCGGTAGAAGTCGCCATGAAGATGGCCTTTCAGTATTGGCGGCAAAAGCCATCGCCCGAGCTTGGCCGCGATCGGTTTCTGGCCTTGGGAGAGGCTTACCATGGCGACACCTTGGGGACGAGTAGCCTGGGGGGGGTGTCGCGATATCGAGAACTTTTCGAACCCTTGCTTTTCCCGGTGCTGCGGGGGCCATGCCCTGCCGCCAAAAGCGATGGAGATAATCAACATCTGACCCGCGAGTACCTCGCCGCATACGAGCAACTGTTGCAGTCCCAGGGGGAACGCATCGTCGCGATTGTGGTCGAACCCTTGGTCCAGGCGGCGGCCGGGATCGTGATGCATCCCCCCGGCTTTTTGAAGGGTCTGGCGGAACTGGCTGAGCGCTATGGTACCCTGTTGATTGCCGATGAAGTGGCTGTAGGCTTTGGGCGAACCGGAAGCCTATTCGCCTGTGAGCAGGAGCAGGTGTCGCCGGACTTGATGTGTCTCGGCAAAGGCTTGACCGGCGGTTACCTGCCACTCTCGGCCACGTTATGCTCGACGCGAATCTGGGACACCTTCCTCGGCAACCATCCGCAGCCCAGGACTTTTTTCTACGGGCACACCTATACCGGCAATCCCTTGGCCGCGGCGGCCGCCAATGCTTCGCTCGATCTCTTCGAGACCGAGCAGACCTTAGCCAACTTGCCCCTGAAGGCGCGGCGATTGGCCGACGGCCTGCAATCGCTCAAAAACTCTCCCTACGTTTCGGAGGTGCGTCAACGGGGATTGATCGCCGCCGTCGACCTGGTGGCGGATACGGCGACGCATCGCCCCTTCCCGGCGGGACACCGCCAGGGGGTCGAGTTTTGCCGCCGCTTGCTCGATCATCAAGTGTGGTTGCGCCCGCTCGGCGATACCATCCCAATGATCCCGCCCCTCTCGATTAGCCTGAACGAGCTCGATCACCTTGTCGCTGCCATGGCCCATGTGCTCGAGAGCCTGGGCCGCGAGCGAATGTCGAAGTAGGCCGCCTGAGCCTGGCTACCGCTTAAGGAAGATGCATTGCGTCGACCGGGAGGCTTGGAACTACGCTGGCGTTTGGCCGCGGTTCGATGGTCAGCATTTCCCAAGGCTTCGGGTAGTTATACATCGGAATGTAGCCCGGTCGGTGGCAACGATAGTCGCCGTTGGCGTCGTGAATGCACCAGGCCATGGCTTCTTGGCTGGTAGGCTCGATCATCGCCGCCACGTGGCCGCCGATAGGATGCGGACGATTGAATTCCTTGCGATAGGGAACCCACGCGTTATACAGAGTCCGCGGCAGGATGTCTGGCCGGGGGTTGAGCGGATTGAAGTGAGCTTCGTGGTTGCCAGCCAGCGAAAGACTGCCGCCGGCCATGATCATCACCACCAACCAAGCCACTCGTATATCTCTGATTTTCGTCTTCATCATAAGCTTCCTTGCCGAGAACTGAGAATGCTGCTATTCATCGGTCGGCGCCCGGGCGAATGCTAGCAAGATTGGTCTGGTGAAAAGTTTTGCTAGTATTGGCTGTCCGATCTTCGTTATCGTCGTCAAATTCGATACCGAGTGTAACCGCCGATGGTGGGATTCGACGATTCTCGGTGGTCTACTCAAGTCGGAGGGGGATTGGGATAAGCTAGGCTTCAGCCCCGGCCGCGGCTTTCGGTGTGGAAGGGACGTGGCTGTTGGAGGATCGGTGGGCGTAGGTGAGAGAATCGCCGTTGGCCGCTTCGGCGTCCGAGAGAAGACTGGTAGCCGAAGATCGACTCGAAGCATGGCCAGTACAGGTTAGAATCAACCGGCCCGCTGGTGCCGCGGATTGGCGGGTAAGTCGCCTGTCCCGCCGGTGGGGTAGGCGTTGAAGGGTGATCGACCCGCGATGGGTTTGGAGGGAGCGAAGAATACCGATGTGCCGTTTCATGAGCGTCATCGCCTGGTGTTGGTTGGCTTCGAGCCTCGGGGCCCAGGAAGGGGGAGCCGAATTGCGATATCGCGAGCAGCGGTGGCAGTTGGTCGAGAAGGTGTTGCGCCCCGGCGGAATTCGTGACACTCGGGTGCTGGAAGCGGTGCAGAATACGCCGCGTCATGAGTTTGTGCCGGAAGCTGTCCGGGATCAAGCCTACCTTGATCGCGCCTTGCCGATCGGCGACCAGCAAACGATCAGCAGTCCTTTCATCGTGGCCTTGATGACTGAAATCCTGAAGACCAAACCCACCGACAAGGTATTGGAAATCGGTACCGGAAGCGGTTATCAGGCGGCTATCCTGAGTCCTTTGGTGGCTAGTGTTTATACCATGGAGATCGTTGAGGAACTGCAAACTCGGACCGCAGCCCTGCTGCAGCGGTTGGGATACACAAATATTTTCACCCGGGCAGGTGATGGTTACCAAGGGTGGAGTGAGCACGCACCCTACGACAAGATCATTGTCACCTGTTCACCCGACAAGATTCCGCAACCCCTGATCGATCAGCTCCGCGAAGGCGGCTTGATGGTCATCCCTGTCGGTGAACGTTACCAGCAAATGCTGCGTTGTTATCGCAAGGTAGGCCAGCAACTGGTGAACGAGTATTCGCGGCCGACCCAGTTTGTGCCCATGATCGGCCTGGCGGAAGCTCGTCGCGAGGACAAAGTCGATGGCTCCAGACCACGGATTATTAACGGCGATTTTGAGGCCGAGGCTCGGGAGAGTTTCATCCCCAGTTGGTATTACGAGTTCGGTGTCAAACTCAAGCGGGACGGGTTGGCTCCGCGTGGTCCCCAAGTAGCGGCCTTTGCCAGCGATAAAGCCGGGCAGCCATCGATGCTACTGCAGGGGATGCCGTTGGATGGACGGCTGGTATCCAAAGTTTTGTTGAGCGGCTGGGTGACCACCCGCGACGTCAAGCTCAGCCAGAATTGGGAGGAGCAGCCCTTCATCGTCTTGCAATTCCTCGATGAGGATCGCAACCATATCGGCTATCATTGGCTTGGCCCGTTTGTCGGCGACTTGCCGTGGCGGCGGTATGAACGCGAAGTGCCGATTCCGCCGGAAAATCGCGAGGCCATCGTCAAGATTGGGTTGTTCGGGGCTATCGGTGCGGCCAGTTTCGACGGGATTGAAATCAGTGTCCTCGCCGCGAAACCTCCGCCCGCACCCTGAGCGGTTCATGCAAGCGGGTAAACACGGTCTTGCCAGGATGGAAGGGCGAACTCTTGCTTCAACGGAAGCCTCGCCAACGCCAGGTCCATTTGTGCAGTTCCACCGCGATGAATACGGTCAGGGCTAGCCCGCACAAGACGCACCAGGTTTGCAAGGATACCGGCTCGGTTTGTAAAACCGACTGCAGGAAGGGGGTATGCATCGCGATCACATGCATCAGCAGGGCGGCGATGACCCCCAACAGCAGCATCGGGCTGCGGAGGGGCGAAAGGAAGAAGGCCGAACGCGATTCCGAGCGGCAGTTGCCGATATGAATATTCTCGAACAAGACCATCAACAAGAGCAGGGCGTTGCGCGCCGAGCGATCGCTCCAGCCATGATGGATCATCCAGGCGAAGCTGCTTGCCCCAACCACGGCCATGACCAGGGCAGCCAGGATGGTCCGTTCGATCATCAAGCGGTTGAAGATGGGCTCCGAGGGATCTCGCGGTCTCCGCTGAAGCAGCCCCTCTTCTCCGGGTTCGAAGGCGAGCGAGACATCCTGGATTCCATTGGTGACGAGGTTCAGCCAGAGCAATTGTACTGCCAGGAACGGGAGGGGCAGGGACCTGCCGAAGGCGAAGGCCACCATCACGATCAAAATCTCGGCGACTCCCGTCGAGACCAACAGGTAGATTACCTTGCGGATATTGTCATAGGCCGCCCTCCCCAGTTCGACCCCGGTCACGATGCTGCTGAAGTTGTCATCGCTGATCACCAGGTCGGCAGCTTCGCGGGCCACATCCGTCCCCGACTTACCCATGGCCACTCCGATGTTCGCCGCTTGCAGGGCGGGTGCATCATTCACCCCATCACCAGTCACCGCCACGAAATGACCATTGGCCTGGCCAGCCAGCACCAACTGCAGCTTTTGACGTGGAGCGACACGGGCGAAAACCCGCCCTTGATGCAAAAGGCGTTGCCGGTCAGCCGGCGAGTGCCGATCGATCTCTTCCCCCGTGATGACTTGCTCGACATCGTTGGCTAGGCCGAGGTCGCGAGCGATGGCGAGAGCCGTGACCGGATGGTCGCCTGTGACCATGCATACTTCAATCCCTGCCTGCTGGCATTTTCTGATCGCCTCGCGCACGCCGGGACGCAACGGGTCGATCATTCCCACCAGACCGCGGAAACTCAGGCAGGTGGGGGGCGATGGGGTTTCGGCATCCCAACGCTCGGGATTCTCCACTACCGGACCATCGGCGATGGCCAGCACTCGGTAGCCGTGTGTAGCCATCGCTTCCTGCATCGCCTGGTAGCGAAACAACTGCTCTGTAGGTTCGCCGCGACACATCGGCAACACCCGCTCCGGCGCTCCCTTCACAAAGACATGGAGCGCCGATGTCGAAGGGGATCGATGGAAGGTAGCGGCGAACTGCCGTTCCGGTTCGAAGGGGATGGCGGCGACCATCGGTCGCCGATCGAGCAACTCGGTGCGTTGCATCCCAGCCTTCACCCCCAGCGACAGCAAGGCGATATCGGTCGGGTCGCCCCGCCAGCCCCAGCCCGTATCGTGGCGATGAAGGTCCGCCTCGTTGCACAGCAAGGCGGCTTCGATCAACTTCGCTAGCGGTGGATAGTCGGCGGCTTGTATCGTTCGTCCATCCGCCAGCAGATTTCCCTCGGGGGTGAAACCTTCGCCGCTGACATCTAGCTGCATGCCATCCGCTAATTGAATATGTCGCACCGTCAATTCATTGCAGGTCAAGGTACCCGTCTTGTCGCTGGCGATCAATGTGCAACTGCCCAGCCCTTCGACCGCGGCCAGGCTACGGACGATAACGTTGTGTCGGGCCATCCGGGTTTTGGCTACCGCCAAGGTGATCGTCAAGGCGGCCGGCAAACTTTCGGGGATCGCAGCCACCGCCAAGGCTACACCAAACAGAAACATATCGTGGATGCTGTGCCCTAGCACGGTGATGCCGAAGGTGAAGACCGCCGCCACCAGGATCATGACGCCATAAGCGATCGTTTGTGAGAATTTCTCGATCCTTTCGATCAAGGGTGGTTTGCCGGCGACAGCGTGCAAGACATCGACCGCCAACTGCCCGATGATTGTCTGTGCGCCGACCTCTACGACGACCCCTTTGGCTCGTCCACGGGCTACGATGGAGGCCGCGAAGGCCAGATTCTTTCGATCGGCGACCGGCGTGGTCGATAGTCCAAGCCACGATGCATCCTTGGGGACCGGCAGCGATTCGCCGGTCAGCAACGACTCATCGACCTCCAAGCCATGGGCCGAGACCAGGCGTAGATCGGCTGGGACTCGATTGCCCGATTCAAGCCAAACCACATCGCCGATCGTCAATTCCTCGGCATCGATTTCCGTGATCAACCCATCGCGCTCCACCGAGGCGCGGATTCGCAACAGTTGCTGGAGGGCCTGATTGCTGCGTTCGGCTCGCCACTCCTGATAGCCGCCGATGGCCGCATTCATCAGCAGGACGACGGCGATGAAGATGGCGTCTTCGTAGTCCTGGACCCATAGCGAGACCAGGGCTGAGACCATCAGGATATAGATGAGCGGGCTACGAAACTGACGGAGGAAAATCTCCCACGGGGTTTGCGGCGGCGGCTGCGGGAGACGATTGAGACCGAAACGTCGAC
>JBILTQ010000535.1:0-2939 GCA_044371435.1 Pirellulaceae bacterium
CATAACGTGCATAGACGGCTCGGTTGAGGATAGTCAGGGGCCGGTAGGCCTCGGCCATATCCATCTCGGTGATCAACCCCAGCTTGTACTTGGGCAACCACGTCCAGGCACCGACCGAGGGTATACCGCGATAGTCAGGGTAACCCTCGAGGTCGCAGCCACTCCCCCCGGCCGTCACCGCACTGCAACTCGCAGTCAACGGCATCTCCGCCCGGCGAACCTTGGGGCGAAACCCCTCGGCGATGTTGCCGCCGGGATTGCGCACCTGCAACTTCAGGATCGAGGCGGCACCTTCTTCATCGGGGATAATGCCCAACAAAATCAGCTGCTCATCGAAGCGACTGTTGGAAACAATCAACCCTTGCTTGTTCACCGCGTAGGTCTCGCCCGTCTCCCCCAGACGTCCCAAGTGCAGGATACCGGTGAACTCTTTTTCGGGTTGGATGCGCATGGCCAGCACCGCCACGATCTGCAAATTCTCATCGCGAACCGGGGTGCAAACAAACATGGTCGGGGTCTCGCTGCGGACACGGCCGTTACGATCGCGCAGCATCACCAGGCTTGGGAAGGGGACGCTGACCGTCGCCTCGCCAGCTAGCGACATCGTCAGGATCTCATCATACTGTTCCACCGATTGTCCGATCAGTTCCTCGGTTTGCGCGGCCACGACGACCTTCTGTTTGTTGGCGACGACGTAGCCAACAAAATCGTGGGCGGTCATTCCGTTCTCTAATAGCTTCCTCAGTTGCAATCGCAAGGCCAATCGCTGCGACTCGGCTTCGCCGGGCATACCCGCCCCGGCAGTCGCCGATAAAGCCGGAGTCGTCGGATACTCCAGCAGCTTGAGGATGGTCTGCCGGATCTCGGGGTCATTGGCCAGCGTTTGGGCGCTCGACTCCTGAACCTTGAACCACTTTTCCAACATCGATTGCTCCACCTGCAACAACGTCTCCATTTCCGATTGCAGGCTCGCCCGCATCGTCGCGTTGATCGAACTGCTGACAAGATATCCGGCCAACGAAAGCAAGGCGACGGCGATGATCGGCCATATCCATAGCTGTTTTTTCAGGAACAACTGCGTTCGCGAGAAAGAACGCGCCACCGACGATTGTCCGAAGGTCATGTGGGCTTGCGCTGCATCCGTGGCAAGTCGTTGCGAACGAAACCGTCTGGTGAACCAGGAAAGCATGAAAAAGAATCCCGATGAAAAACGACCAGCCTCGGAGGCCGATGCTGCATGGCGCTAAGTCGATATGGTAGTTGGAGCAAGTCGGCGGCGGAATGTTTCCAGGCGGGTCGCCGCCGAAGGCCGCCGGTCGCCGCTGCCCCCCGTGGCTACCGTTTGTTCCGAAGGCCGCGGCCCCTCTCGGCAGCATAGGTCCCAGCTTCCCGATCGCAGAGCGAACCGTCCCTCATTTCCGCCCCAACCCTCCGCCGGTCGGCGACAAATACCGCGTATTCCGAACTTTCCTCCGCCGCACCCCATCGCAGGCCCCCTCTTGCCAAAGATGCCGGCTGGGCCGCTGGCAGCAAACCTCCCAGCCTGCGTTCGAAGGCTCGACGGGACCGTCGACAGCCCGGCGTGCCTCGTTCCTGGCAGGCAGAGACCGGCCGTCTCCATCGGGATGACGAAAATCGGACGGCGGCTCAAATAATCGCGGGCTTTCCCGCGAAAAGCCCGAACGCATCGAAGAATTTCATCAAAATTGCCGAAAATCTTTTAGATTCCTTCCCAACGCAAGGGTGGATCGTTCGACCATCCTCGCCTGTTTCGTAACCCAGCCTTCCCGTAAGCGATTGCAAGACGTCACCGCGGTTGCTAGACGCTCTAGCAACTCTCCAACCAGCCAGGATTTGGCGCTAAACTAAGAGCCAGCCAACGGAGAACGTCCAAATCATGAGTGAATCGCGCTATGATTGGTTGCATGATCGCTGGGTCGTCTTTGCCCCTCAGCGGGCCGCTCGCCCAGACGAGTTCCGTGACCGCTTCCAACCTGCGCGACGACCTGGGTTTACCTGCCCTTTCTGCGCAGGGAACGAACGGGAAACACCACCCGCCATCCTGTCGCTGCCCCCGTCCAGCCCGCGTTCGAAGCAAGCCTGGCAGGTACGCGTGGTCCCCAACCGCTACCCCGCCCTCGAGTCGCTCTCGCCGTTGACCTCGGCAAGGCCATGGGGCGACGAGGGGCAGCAAACTCCTGCGAACTCTGGGCTCGACGAAAAAATACCCTCTCCGGCCGCAGATCTCGAATCGCCGATATCGGTTAGCCCTTCCCCCCAATGCACTCGGGGAATCCACGAGGTGATTATCGAAACCCCCGAACATCTCGAAAGCCTCACACAGCTTGCCCGAGAAGACGCGCAACTGGTTTTCCGCGCCATGCGCCAGCGGCTGACCGCTCTCCGGGCGAACCATCGCTTGCATTACGCGGTCGTCTTCAAGAACGTCGGTGCCGCCGCCGGCGCTTCCCTCTCGCACTCGCACAGCCAACTCATCTCCACCGACTTCGTACCACCGAACATCCGTCGCGTAAGCCGTCGACTGCAACACTTTCAACAACAGCACCAAACCGGCTATTTCGAGCAAGCCTTGGAGCAGGAACTCAAGCATGGCGATCGCCTGGTAGCCCACAGCGAATTCTTCGTGGCCTTCGTGCCCTATGCCTCGGCCCTGCCCTACTTCGTAACGATCCTTCCCAAGACCAGGCAGCCCCGCTTTGAAGAGAGCAGCGACCTGGAACTTGCTGACTTCAGCGAGGTGGTGCAACGGATCTTGCTGGCGATGGAATCAACCTTTGCAGAATTAGCCTATAACTTCATCCTGCACACCAGCCCCTTCGATGCCGGCGGTGACCAGGCTTTCCATTGGCGAATGGAAATCGTTCCGCGTTTAACGCAAGTGGCAGGCTTCGAGTGGGGCACCGATTGCTATATCAATC
>JBILTQ010000599.1:0-2937 GCA_044371435.1 Pirellulaceae bacterium
TGGCACCTTCGGGTTCTTTCGCTTCTGCGGGCTTCCCGGCCTGGTTCGTGCCCATCGGCAACCCTTTCATCCCGGAAGCCGTGCGACAGCAGTTGTGCTCCGCGTACGGCATCACCACGAACTGCGCGGTGGGCAACCCCCAGGAACTGCGCCTGAGCATCAACCGGCGCTTCGTGGAGAACGGGCCCCGAATCAACGACTTCGACAACAACTCGCAGCAATGGACAGCCGGTGTTCGGGGTGCGCTGCCGTTGTTCTCGGGCTGGAACTACGACGCGTATCTGCAGTCCGGCACGTCCACGCAGTTGTCCACCCGGGTGAACTGGGGCTCGGCCACCAAGTTCCAGCAGGCGCTGCGTGCGGTGAGTTCCACGGCCTGCACGGTCACCACCGGTGGGTGCGTGCCGATCAACGTGTTCGGAGCTCCAGGCTCCATCACCCCAGCGATGCTGAACTTCATCAACCAGACGGCGGTGCAGAGCACCAGCGTCGATCAGGATGTGATGCTGGTGTCGGCGAACGGCGAACTGGGCGCGTTGAAGAGCCCCCTGGCCCTGCAGCCGTTCTCCGCTGCGCTGGGTTTCGAGAAGCGCAAGGTGACGGCGGGCAACCTGTCTGACGGGCCTTCCCAACAAAACGGTGAGGTGCTCGGCACGGGGGCGCCGCTGCCAGACCGCCGTGGCTCCATCACACTGGACGAGGCTTTCCTGGAAATCCAGGCGCCGCTGGTGGCCAACAAGCCCTTCGCCCGTTCGATCAACTTCGAGGGCGGCTACCGCGACACGAAGTTCGGCACCGTGGCGGGCGAGCGCACCTACGGCAGCTGGAAGTACGGGCTGGATTGGTCGCCCGTCAAGGGCCTGAGGTTCCGTGCGATGGAGCAGCGTGCCACGCGCGCCCCGAACGTGAACGAGCTGTACCAGCCGGTGGTGACGGGCTTGTCCAACCGCAGCGTGGACCCCTGCCAGCAGACCCTGATCAACGCGGCCGACGCCAGCAAGCCAGGCACGCTGTCTTACCTGTGTGCCCAGACGGGCGTGCCGGCGGCGCAGGTGGGTGCGGTGCAGCCACCTTCAGCTGGTCAGATCAGCAACACCGGCGGTGGCAATCCGAACCTGGGGCCTGAGGAGGCCGACACCACCACCCTGGGTTTTGTGTGGGAGCCGGCTTTCGTTCCCGGCCTGACGATGACGGTGGATTACTACAAGATCATCATCAACAAGGCGGTCAGCAGTGCCACCACGAACCAAGTGCTGGATGGCTGCTACTCGGCGGCGCTGAATCCGTCGCTGAGCGTGGACAACCCGTTCTGCTCGCTGATCAAGCGCAACCCCGTGAACGGCTCGCTGAACGGTGGTGATGGCGTGGTCACGCAGTCCTCGAACCTCGGCCGCGTGGACACCAACGGCTGGGACCTGGGGGTTGCCTACCGCTGGAACCTGGCGAAGTGGGGCCGGGTGGATGCCAGCCTGAATGCCACGCTGGTGGAGAAGAATGGCTTCAAGTCCCTGCCATCGGTGGCGCGTATCGAGTGCGCGGGCACTTACGGTGCCAACTGCGGCGGGCCGACGGCCAAGACGAAGTTCAGCCAGCGCACCACCTGGAACTGGGGCGCCTACACGGTGGGCTACAACTGGAGGCACCTGGGCAAGGTGAACGTGGAAGGCAACGTGGCTTCCTTCGTGGAAGGCTTCCGCACCATCAAGGAATACAACTACGTGGACCTGAGCCTGGGCTGGCAGCCGAGCAAGAACCTCCGTCTGTCGCTGGCCATCAACAATGTGGGCGACCTGCAGCCGCCGATGGTAGGCAACACCATTGCCACCACCACCACCAACAGCGGCAACACCTTCCCGCAGTGGTACGACGTGGTGGGCAGGCAGTACAGCCTGGGGCTGGCGCTGAAGTTCTGAACCAGTCCAGCGCAAACGACTCAAGGCGGGCCGCTGGCCCGCTTGTTTTCGGATGCGCCTGCTGGAGCGGCGCTAGGTTTTGGACACCCGACCCATCGCTGACCCTGGATTTCGTAACATTTCGATCATGAGCGTCCGGCTAACCTATCTTGAGGCAGCCCGAGAGTTGAAGGATGCTGGTGTCCGCTTCACTTCTTGGCGGACACATGGACACTTTGACTTTCGTTGAGTTTCCGACGCGTCGTATACGCAGACGTCACGCGACTTCGTTCAAGGCTTTGATGGTGGCGGCGTGCTGCCAGCCTGGTATGTCGCTTTCGGCGGTGTCACTGGTCAATAGATTGAACCCGAACATGGTGCGCAAGTGGGTAGCCGATGCTGATGGTGTCACTGCGGGGCGCGAGGTCGGTCCGGCAGTGGTGACCTCCCCGGTACCTGCGGATACTCATGCTCAGACCCAAACCGCTTCATTCTTTCCGGTGGCCCTTGCCACGCCAAAGCCGCTCAGCGTGATCGAGGTGCAGCGCCCGGGCACATGAGTTAAGGTGACATGGCCGGAACAGGCGGCCGCGCACTGCGCGGCCTGGATGCGCGGGCTGCTGCGGTGATCCGCATCGACGCCGTGTTGCTGGCCACGCAGCCGCTGGACATGCGTGCGGGCACTGAGTCTGAGCCGGCACGTGTGGTGCAGTGCTACCCACATTCGCTGAACAGACGCGACCCTTCCCTCCCCGTCAGGATACGGGTGACCGCGTCCTTTCCGCCGAACCGAGGTGTGGCAAAGCTCACTTCGGCGCCATCCGAATCGCCCCGTCCAGCCGGATCACCTCTCCGTTGAGCATGTCGTTCTCAATGATGTGCTTCACCAGCTTGGCGTAGTCCTGCGGGGTGCCCAGACGGCTGGGGAAGGGCACGCTGGCGGCCAGGGCGTCCTGCACTTCCTGGGGCATGCCGAACAGCATGGGCGTGCCGAAGATGCCGGGGGCGATGGTCATGTTGCGGATGCCATTGCGTGCCAGATCGC
>JBILTQ010000197.1:0-9992 GCA_044371435.1 Pirellulaceae bacterium
GTTTGCGAACCGCCAGACGATCAGGATTCCGGCGGACGAGTCGCTGGATCGCATGCGCGAAGGTGGAGAGGGTCCGACTTTGACGCGACGACATTTGCATTCTCCGAAGGGATGGTGACAAACAAGCAGTGGTTGTGCAGTCGCCAGCTAGTCAGCAATGTTTTGGCAGATCACCGTCACGGTGATCGACCGAGATAAGTCAGACCGATGGCGTCTAGGTTGACCGTACAGGTCGGGCGGATTATTCCGTTCAGTCGAGAAAGACTGAGGTAGATATTTGGAAGATTTGTTGAACGTAAAATGAAGTTCCGGTTAGCCTGCATTCGAGGAAAATCGGCGACGGCTACCCCATGGGAATTTCTTAGCTCTCCGGAACTAAGCTTGCGGGGCTGGCTTTTCTCTGCACCTGGCGATGGACTTGAGCATTGAACGCCAAGACGATCCGATCCACTTCGCCTCGATAAGGCAAGCCACTATGCAAGAGGTACGAAGGAAAAAGGAGCAACAGCCCATCTGCCAGCGGGGCGTCGATGCTTGAAACCAGGTATTGGTTGCCGAAATCCCGGTAGCCACCACCGGCTTGGAAGGGGCAGTAGAAGCGACTGCCGCCATTTGGGGCCGCAGCACTTTCCCTTTGGCCACTTTCGCCGACTTGGAGGTAGTAAATTCCGCACCAACTGCAGCCATGATGGACATGGGCATCGTGGAAACCGCCGTCGTTGGTAACGTGATACCAGCTATCGCTGAAGGTAATTTCCAAGTCTTGCGGCGAGGCGGTCGAAGGGTTGGCGATGGAGGTCGCCAGCGCTAAGGACTGGCGAATAAACTGCACCAATCTCTGTAATATTTCGTCGGGAAAGGCAAAGAAGTCGAAACCGCTTTCATAGAGGCCTTTTCCCGCTTTGGCTCCGATAGCGACATCGCTGTCGATGCTCCGCATTTGCTTGGCTTTTTCCTGCTCGATCAATCTGACCAGGTGCGTTTGATGCTCGGCATGTTCGCGCCATTGTCGGGTGAAGAGCATGGTGGGCCACAGTTGGACCCCGGATAAGGAAAACTGCTTATCATCCGCCATCTCAGAGGACTCCCACACACTTTTCGTTAGCCCCTGCTCGGCAACCGAGACTACTTGCCGGCGGCCGATTTCTTTCACGCCTGCTTCATTCGTCGCTGGTACTGCCTTGATATCATCGATACTGCAGCCTCTGCCTTCATGAAGACCTAGCGAAGATAGGATGAATAAATAGCAAAATCCGTTACAGCTGGCGGCTAGAGCTATCCTTCGAGGCAACTTATGAAAGACTATTCCCAGGGGTTAGTGGGCGTTGTCCGCGAGTTAACCTTTCTGAGGTTTATCGAGGTCGAGGATCGAGGTCGAGGCCATGACTGACAGCCAAAGTTCGGTAGTCCAGCAGCAACTGTCGCTGACCTTTGCGACCTTGATCGGGCATTTCCGCTTTCCCGAAAGCGGTGCAATCAATGAGGCTCTGAAGGAGGCGATTTTGGACCGTGAGGCCCGCAGTGCCACGCAGGATTACGCTAACGTCGGCGGATGGCATTCGGCCGCCGATCTTCTCGAGTGGCCGATCCCACAAATCGCGATCCTCCGCAGTTGGATCTCTGAAGCCTTGACCCGCATGGTACAGGGGACTGGTCAATTGCCCGAGGTGGCTGGACGGCAGGGAAGTCCGCACGGCGGTTTTAAAGTTTCGGCGTGGGCGAATATCAGTCGTCGGGGAAATTACCATCGGCTCCACAACCATCCTGGGAATGCATGGTCGGGTTGTTATTATGTCGCCGCACAAAGCCGACCGGACTCGTTGGGTGGCGTCTTGGAATTTTACGACCCCCGGCCCTTCACCGAGATGGTGGAGACGCCAGGCTCCCCTTATGGTCAACGGGTGCTGGTCCGTCCAACGCCTGGGTTGATGGTACTATTTCCGAGTTGGCTTTACCATTTCGTCCATCCCTCGGATAGCGATACCGAGCGCATTTCGATCGCCTTCAATGCTGCCTGGAGAGCCGCGTGAACGAAGCGGAGTTGAGAGCCTTTCGGCAAGCCCTGGAGAGTTCGCCATCACTTTTTCCATTGCAACTAAGCGCGGATGGCAAGGTAGCTCAGTTCGTGCATTTGGCGGCCGCCGACTTTCAGGCTGCGAGTTTCCTCGACGGCAGGATCATGGGACAAGGCCGCCAATCGGCTTTGGTGGCGATGGAGGATTTGCGGGCTGCCGCCGGTCCTATGGCACCCAATTGCGATTTCATTTTCCACATCTCCCACTGTGGATCCACGCTCATCTCCCGGTTGCTTGGGGCGCATCCCTCACTACTATCCGTTCGGGAACCGGCGATCCTGCGGGCTTTTCCACAATGGTCGGGCACAGCCGACCAATCGCTCTTTCTCGGCCTGTGGTCGCGAACCTTCGAGCCTGGTCAGCGGGCGATCCTTAAGGCTACCAGTTTTGTCGCCGAGATTGCTGCGTCGCTCTTGACGCTGGTCCCTTCCGCCCGAGCTTTGTGTGTCTATGTTCCTTTGGCTACTTTCTTGCCGTCCCTGTTGGGCGGTGCCATGAGCGACATCGAGCACCAAGCGGTTGCGCGTTATCGCCGGCTACAGCGCCAGGGCTTACTGGACGAGCAGGACTTTGATCGCTTATCGCCTGGCGAAAAGGTAGCCATGAGTTGGTTGGCGGAGATGCTCTCCTTGGCCGACGCCCAGCAACGCTTCCCACAGAGAACGCGATGGATCGATTTCGATGCATTGCTCGCCGCCCCCGCCCAGAGTTTCGACCAACTCGGCTGCTGGTTGGGGTTGGGGCGGGACTTGCTCCAGATACTGGACAGCCCCATCATGCAACGCTATGCCAAGAAGACGGAAGTGGCCTACGATGCCACCTTTCGTCGTGAATTGCTGAGGCAAAGCCAAGACCAGCACGCCGAGGAGATTTCGCGTGGCCTGATATGGGTCGCTCGGACTATCCTGCCCGAACACAGCTGTCGCTTGCCCCTGAATTGCTGGAAGTGAATGGCGATCATTCGAGGATTGGTAGCGGTGGTTTGATTTCCGGTCGAAATGTCTGGAAATCAAAACCGAGGTAGGCCGCTACCGTCGCTGCGACTTGGGCTTGCTCATAGCGGCCACCGCGATCGATCCCATGACCTTGGAGACCGTTCCCAAAGGCTGCCAACCAAATCCGCTCGGAACCGGGAAGATTCACTCCGTGGTTTTTCCAACCCTCTCGACCATCGCCTCGCCCGTGGTCGGTGGTGATCAGGAACAATGTCTTGTCCCGATACTCATTGATGGCTTGCGTCGCGTTCCACAATTGCTGGATGAAATAATCATTCTGCTGAGAGGTGAGCAAATAACGATCGTAGCGACCGGCATGCGCCCAATCGTCGGTCTCGCCGAGGGAGACATAAAGGACTCGCGGATGATTGGTTTTCAATTCCTCGATCGCCCCGCTGGCAGTGAAAGCGTCATAGCGAACCCCTTCGAACTGGCGAAAAAGCTGGGCTGCCACGAAATTCAAACCTTGCAGACGATGGGGATTACCGACCTGCAACGGTTCCCAACCGGCATTGACCGGAATACCGCTGCGTCGATCATGAATGATGAAAGGAAAGACATCCCAGGAGGTGTAAGCCGCTACCCGGTTTTCGAAGCCTGGCTGGCGGTGTAGCCATTCCAGGACAGTCACGTTTTCGTTGTACTTCTTGTCATTGCTGTTGACAGCGGGATCAGCCACTCCCGAGAGGATTTCGTTGTAACCGGGGTAGGAAAAGTATAAGCCATTGGTGACCTGTACCAGGCTATCTTCCTCGACGTCACCCGCAATCCAAGCTTGGCCATCGCGGACCTGCTGCCAAAGGAAGGGGAGGAGAATTTCTCGTCGAGCGATTCGATCCTCACGCCAGTACTGGGTCTGCAGTTCCTCCGGCTTTTCCACCCCATTCTCTTTGACCATCAAGCGGCGATCGGCTCCCCCGAAGACCTCTTCGCCGCGCAAACCATCCAACGTCACCAGAACCACGAAACGCGCATCGTCAGCGAAACTGTGGCCAGCGAGCAGCATCCATACTCCCGACAACAACAAGCTGATAAAAGCTTTTCCAGGTGACATACGGAGGGCTCCCAGCATACGCTTTCAAATTCCAAGGAACGACTATTTCTTGAGCGTCACCGTATCGAAGAGATGACCTTCGAGATCATAGGCTTTCATCTCCAGTGTCGTTCCGTTGATCGCCACGAAGACAAAATGGTGCCCGCGTTTGACGTTGTTCTGAAAAGGAGGACGAATCGGCCCGGCCTGCTCCAGGCCGCCACCACCGCCACCAGTGATCATGTAAACCGTTCCCTGATCCGGCTTGACCGAACCGTCGAGGATGGGCCAGGTCCGCTCATACGAATGGATATGCCCATTCCAAACGACATCCATCTGGTATTTATCGAAAAGCTTAGTGAGCGGACGGATGCGCACGTCTCCGTAGGTACTTTTTCCTTTCCACATATTTCCGTAATCGTCCTCATCCGAAGAATACGAGGGATGATGGTAACTAACAAATTTCCAAACTACCTCGGATCTTCCTTGCTGCCGATCGGCCTCGAGCATCTGCAACTCCTTCTCTAGCCAGAGGTACTGTTCGCTCTCCACATCCAAGCGCTTGTTGGAATCGAGCATAAAGAACTGGGCATTGCCGTAGCGAAAGGTGTAATAGTACTCGGGAGGAGGAAGATCCATGTAGCGATAGTAATGATCCGCATCGCGCTCATGGTTGCCGATCACTGGGTAGAAAGCGACTCGGCTGAAAAGCGGGCTCATGCTGGCGAAAAACTCCTGAACCCACTGATTTTTTACAGGACCGTCGTCGACAAGGTCACCTGGGATGATCAAAAAATTTGGGCGTAGCGCCCAAGCGTGTTTGGCGAGTTGGCCGTTCACGGCCGGATTGCCTTGAGTATCGGCAATGACGGTAAAGGCGAAGGGAGTCGAGGGCAACGAGGCGGTTTGAAAGGAGCCGACGTCGGTGCGAATCTCCTCCTCCACTCCATCCTCCTTGACCACGACCTGGTAATAGTAACCGGTCTCGGGTTGCAAATCCTCGAGGCTGGCGGTGTGTAGTAGGCGATCCTCCGACAGCGTATCCACGCTGTGGGTGAACTGGCTGGTCTCACCATACCTCACGCTCACCGCTGCCGGGCGATTGACTTCACACATCACCTTGATGCTGTTGCTGGTAGCGAACTGCAGGTAGGGATTGACCAAAAACTTGAACTCCTTGGCCGGGTTTAATTTCGCTGGCAAGGCGATCCAGTCCTGTTGGTGCCCGAAGTCATGCGCTACCCAGGCCGGCTTGGCGGCCAGATCGTAAATCACGACCTGCCCTAACCTTCCAGCCATCGGGAATGACTCGTTCGCGTCGCGATACGCCCCGACTGCCAGCGACGCATCGTCTGGATAAAGGATGGCACCGTGCTGCTCAGTCGATTGCCCGTCGAG
This sequence comes from Pirellulaceae bacterium, assembly GCA_044371435.1. Classification (GTDB taxonomy): domain Bacteria; phylum Planctomycetota; class Planctomycetia; order Pirellulales; family Pirellulaceae; genus JAIYDQ01. The sequence continues at coordinate 5,502 of JBILTQ010000197.1, forward strand.
TTGTCCGTTGACCCACAACTCCATCGTGGTGCCGTCATAGATGGCGCAGAGGTGATACCACTTGCCTAATTCGAGTGCAGTCCGGCCGCGAAGGTAGGTCATTTTTCCGTCGCCATCATCAGCGCCGACGGTCGACAGACCAAACGAGAAGTGTTGTTCGTGGTAGCCGACTACCCATCCCTTTTCAAAGTTCCCGTTATCCTGAAAGGCCGAGACGATACCGCCGTCCGGTAAGGTCCCGTCTAGGCTCACCCAAGCCGACACGGTCAAAGCTTGCTCCGGAAGAATTTTCCGATGATCAGCCCAGCCACCCTCCGCGATAAAAAGCTGCTCATTCCCATCGAACCGCGTACAATGTTTTTGGCCGACGGCTTCGCTTCGCGGCGGAATGGCTGCCAGCAGGTCGGGGCCAGCCAAGGCCTTCAATTTCTGGCCATCGAAACTTGCTGGGCGAAACAACCACGAGGCCCGCGGATCAGGACCTTCATGGGCCAGGCCGCATGGTCCGTCGACCACGAACCAACAGCAACAGAGGAAACTGACGCCAAATACTCTGAACATCGCCAGACTCCTTAAGAATTACCGAAAGATTTAGCCGCTCCAGGATCGCAGGCGACAAGCCTGGCGCCGCTGCTTACCCGGTATCCTCTCCGAGCTACAGATGCTGCATACGTTCGACAACCGCCGAGCGGCAGCTTGATTCGCGAGCTGATGCGAATCACTCATCGCTCGATGCGACTTCGCCGCCGCCGCGGGTCCCCAAAGCCGTATAGACGGTGGCGTCGACCGTTTGCGCCAGGAATTTGACCGATCCATCGGCGTAACCAAAGTTTGCCCCGCCGGTATGCCGGCTGCCGAAACTGAGTTCGTAGGCGGCATACTCTGGCGTACCCGGCTTGACGGGTTTCGAATTCATCGGTACTCCGGTGGAGCCGAGGAACTCGGACATATCGCCTTGGTTGTTGGTATCAATATCATCGCTGCCGATGGTCCAATGGTCTTTCCGTCCAAAGTTAGGCTGGTTGTTTTCGCGAATCACCCCCATCTCGGGCATCACTCGCAAATCTGGTTCAGCTTCGCCGATGGCGATGGTGTTGGAAGTGCCATCGAGGATACCCGCCATGTTGATCCCGATCTTACTGTAATGCTTTCCGTTACGCATGATGCGTTGATGCGGCATGCTGTTGACAAAGACTCCATCCAGGTCGTGGATTACTTCTGTCTCCCCGGTGGTCCCCCATGGCGTCTCGGCAGCCTGTCGCCGCCGGTCGCTGGTCAACTTTCCGGAAACGCAACCGAGATAATTGGTAGGTGCTCGGCGCTGAACGATCCAGTTATCTCCGGCGATATCCGCGACATTCTGCGGCATAGCCGAGGAAGTGCAGCGGAAGACAGGAAACACCGACTCACAAACATAGATATTGCGGAAAAAGCGGTTGTAGGCACGGTTGTTGAGGGCGTCAAATCCGGTGATCCCGGGCAAGCCGATAGCCCACTGGAAATTACCGTTCGCATCTTCTTGAAAAGTCAGGAGATCGTACGCCGAAGATTGCTCCAACTGGGGCAAAATCAACGCCGACCAGGCCGTGCCAACCTCGAACTCCGCTGCCATCGGGAAGCCTTGGTGCGTATCGTGAAAAGTGTGGCAGGCCAGCACTAACTGGCGAAGATTGCTTTGGCACTGCATCCGGCGAGCGGCCTCGCGAGCCCCTTGGACAGCCGGCAGCAATAACCCAGCCAACAAGCCGATGATAGCGATCACGACCAACAATTCGACCAGAGTAAAGCCATGTTTTTTCGCGGGAGACTTCATGTTTCCAACCATTCACTAGGATGAACGAAAGGGATTACTGGACCTTGGAGGAGATCTCGAAATCAAAGACGTTCTCTGCCCCGTTTCCCCCGACTTCCGCGGTTGCGGTGGTCGTGCTGGGAGCTTCATAGAGGTCTGGGAAGAGATTCTTGACCCCGCCTTCGACTTCGCTGGGCTTGGTATCCACGCTCAGCGGCTTACCGCTGCTATCTACCCAAGCCACGAAGGTAACTTTGTATTTGCCAGCCCAGATTCCCTGGTCGCCTTGGGGATGTTGGATGGTGTAATGGCCGGCCTCGTCGGTAATTCCGAAGCCGAAACCGTGTTTGTTCGAGTCGAAAACCTCGACGTCGGGAAAGAACCCCACCTTGCAGTTCGCAATCGGCTTACCGTCGAGCTTGACCGAACCGGTTACCGGTCGAAACGGAGGTTTCCCGCAGCCGATCCCGCACAGCAGCGAGACCAGACATACGATGGCAACGCGTTGGAATCCGACCATGATCAACTCCGAAAAAAAGCGAGGGAACAAAAGAGCAAGACGAGTAAACCTCGCTCGATGTTACGGGCAGTAAGATAGCGAGGGAGAGGAGCGAAAATGTCGAGAAAACGATGAAGTAACCGTGAACCTTTGATGACCTTTCGGTAAGTTTCTCTTGCGCCGTCACCCGTTCACGAGGCAGCCATGCCGACCAGGATAAGCCAGCGTGCGATCAAGGTACCCGGGTTGAGATATTCCGGTGGGGCCGGATGTAACGAATGTTCAGATAGTCGCGATCGAGCGCGGGCTCTCTTCGAGAAACGCGGGTTGCCGAGCAACCAGACCCGGAAAAAAAACTATGTTCCCATTGTCGTTTGTTTTTTGCTCGAGAAGGCTTGGGAATCATGAAACTCGACCTCGTGGATCATCTGGAATCGGAAGTTCGCGGCTATGTCCGAGCCTTCCCGACGGTTTTTGAATCGGCCCAGGGAGCCTGGTTGACGGATGTCGAGGGCCGTCGCTATCTCGATTTCTTTGCCGGGGCTGGCACGCTGAACTACGGCCACAACAATCCGCGCGCCAACCAAGCCATGATCGCCTACTTGCAGGCTAACGGCCTGCTGCACGGGCTGGACATGGCCACGCGGGCAAAATTGCAGTTCCTCGAGCGATTCCAGCAGGTGATCTTGCAACCGCGAGGTCTCGATTACAAGGTTCAGTTTACCGGTCCGACCGGTACCAACGCGGTGGAGGCGGCCATCAAATTGGCTCGCAAGGCAAAGGGTCGCTCGCACATCGTCGCTTTTACCAATGCCTATCATGGGCATTCGCTCGGTTCGTTAGCCTTGACTGGCAACCAGTATTATCACGATGAGCATTACGGTTCCCATAACAATGTGACGCATCTACCTTACGACGGTTACCTCGGCGGTTTCGATACTGCCAACCTGTTGGAACGGATGCTAGTCGATGGTAGCAGCGGTCTTCCCAAACCGGCGGCGGTAATCCTGGAGACGATCCAAGGCGAGGGGGGGATCCACGTTGCTAGCGAGGCGTGGTTGCAGCAGGTTGCGAGGATCTGCAAGGAACAGGATATCCTGTTGATTGTGGACGATATCCAGGTCGGTAATGGCCGCAGCGGGACTTTCTTTTCGTTTGAGCGGGCCAACCTGGTTCCAGACATCGTCTGCTTGTCCAAAGCCATCGGTGGTGGTTTGCCGATGTCGCTAGTCCTATTGTCTCGCCATCTGGATGTTTGGCGGCCGGGTCAGCACACCGGTACCTTTCGCGGGAATAATTTAGCCTTCGTCGCTGCTACCGCCCTGCTCAACTACTGGAGAGACGGGAGTTTTGCCGCCGCGATTGAGGAACGCGAGACCATGATTTCCCAAACGCTTGACGCCTGGCAGCGGCATTTCGGCTCACGGCGTATCGGTATCCGCGGCCGAGGGATGGTTTGGGGAATCGAGACCCTCGATACGTCCCTGGCCCCACGTGTATGCAGCAGAGCCTTCGAGAAAGGGTTGATCGTGGAAACCTGTGGTGCCAATGATCAGGTAATCAAACTCCTGCCGCCGTTGACGATCGAATTAGCCGAACTGCGCCAAGGCTTGAACATCCTCTTCGATTGTCTGACGGCCGCGCTGGATACCAGAATGGAGGCTTCGCCAAAGCCGAAGGAGGTCTTCTCCATCGCCGACCTCTCCTGGGGATCCCCCTCCATGTTCTGCCAAACCTAGCCCGCGTATACGGAACAGCGCAAGCGATGACCACCCAAACGTCTTCCTTTGAGAGCGACCTCCTCTGCGCGAGTGTTCCTCCGGCTACGATTATCGCTCATCCCTGCCGCGAACTAGCGTTTCCGAAATGGTTTGAGCGGCAGGTCGAAGAGTATCCGGAGAGGATCGCCGTCGAATTCGAGCAATGCGGACTGAGCTATCGCCAGCTGAATGCCCAGGCGAACCAATTAGCCCGCTACCTGACTGAACTTGGATTTCAGAGGGAAGATCGGATCGGCGTCTGCATGGACCGTTCGATCGACGCCATCGTCGCCATGCTTGGGGTAATGAAGGCCGGCCTGGCTTTCGTCCCCCTGGATCCCGAGTTTCCGCAGGAGCGTCTACACTACATCGTCGAGCACGCGGGAATTCGCCGGATTCTTTGCCACGCCGCCTACGAACAACTCTTCACCCCAAGTGAC
>JBILTQ010000198.1:0-9957 GCA_044371435.1 Pirellulaceae bacterium
CCCGGTCCCCCTCCTGCCAACCCTTGACCGCCGCCCCCAACTCAACGATGTGACCGCCGAACTCGTGGCCCAGGACGACCGGGTAATTGACTGGCCAGGAATGATCGGCGGTCCATTGATGCAGGTCGCTGCCACACACCCCGACGTTGGCGACTTCCAGGAGTACGTCCTCGTCGCCGATGGTCGGTCGTTCGATCTCACGCAGTTCGACCGCGTGTTTCTGCGGCGCAAAATTGACGACGGCAGCGGAGCTCATGATGGGGGGATTACCTCTTGGCTATGAATGGTTTGACAAATCAAACGCAACGATGATTCCAGATCACCATCAGCGGTCTTGAAGGAATCGGCATCGATGGTCAAGGGCGCGCCGAGCACGACCAGGGGTGCTCCGTAGGCGGGGCAGGCCACGGCTTGCTCGAGCGAGAGACCGCCGACCGCCTGGACCGGAATCGATACGGCGGCGACGACCTGCCGGAGTTGGTCGAGCGGGCTTGGCATCCTTTGCCCTCGAGCCGCGATACCTCGCCGTTCGTCGTAGCCGATGTGATGAATAACATAGTCGCAGCCGAGCTCCTCCAACCAACGAGCTCCGGCCACCATGTCTGGACAGACCATATTGTCACCCATGACCTTGACACCGAAATCCCGGCCAGCCTTGACGACGCAACGAATGGTCTCCTCATGAGCGCGAGCCATGACGACCACATGGGTGGCGCCCGCTTTGGCCATCATCTCGGCTTCGAGATAACCGCCATCCATCGTCTTCAGGTCGGCGACAATCGGCGTCTGCGGGAAATGGCTTCGCAAGGCTCGAATACCATGGAGACCTTCGGCCAGAATGAGCGGCGTGCCAGCTTCGAGCCAATCGACACCAGCCCGCATCGCCATGGCGGCGGTTTCTAAAGCTTCGTCGATGTTGGTTAGGTCGAGCGAGATCTGCACTATCGGTTTCATGGCTACGTAGCTTCCCGGTGGTTCACCTTCCCGCCAAAGCCGTCATCGTATCGCCAAGGCTGGGGCGACAACAGTCACCCCTGGCCAAAGCCGGGCTTAGAAGTTTTTCGACCGCAAGCCAATCGATACTCTCAAAACAGGGGAACTAGGGTCCGAGGCCGTTGGGTTGAGGCCCCCCCTCAGCCACGCCTTGCAGCAGCGGCAGCGGACGCCGCCCTCGCGGCTGATGGCAGGGAAGCTAGGGATCCAACGAATTTTCTCGATGGCTGTGCCCCATGGTATCACGCTCGCCCTCCCACGTTGGTTAATATCTGCGATAAACAGATGGCACGCGGCAACGAAGCTGACCAGGCTTGCCCCGAACCGGTAGCGGTGCCGAACTGGCGGGCTTCATTTTTGCGGGAATGATTGCAATCGATGGCGACTCAGGCTCCAGCCCTCACCCAAAAACTGCTAGAGCGTTGGCCGCGCGAGCGGTGGCGGGGGCTGACGATCGTGGTGGGCTGCAGCGGCGGGGCTGATTCGACGGCCCTGCTCCTGGCATTGGAGGAATTGCGGCCAGCCGATACGACGCTGATCACCGCCCACTTCAACCATCGGCTTCGGGGCCAAGAGAGCGAGGACGATCTGCTCTTTGTCGAATCCTTAGCCCGAAGGTTAGGCTGCGGTTTTATCAGCAATCGTCCCTCATCATCGCCTGAGGAGGACTTGGCTGAATCCTCCGAGGGAGCCCGGCCGAGGGATGAAGCCTCGCTGCGTGAGGCTCGTTATGCATTCCTTACCCGAGTTGCTGCAGAATGTGGAGCCCGCTACGTGGCGGTGGCGCATACCGCCGACGATTCCGTCGAGACCACCCTCCATCATCTGGTTCGTGGTACCGGCCTGAGGGGGCTGGCTGGTATCCGCCCCTACCGCGACTTGAACGAGGACCTGGTGCTGATCCGTCCCTTGCTCGATGTGTGGCGTTGGGAGGTCGAGGCCTATCTGGCGAAACGAGGGCAAGCCTTCCGGGAGGATTCGTCGAATCGCCAAACAGACTATACCCGCAATCGCCTCCGTCATCGCTTGCTGCCGGTGATCGTCGAAGAATTCGGCGAGTCGACCAAAGCCGCCATCTACCGCAGCAGCCTTATCCTCGCGGAAGTGGCCGACTGGCTGGCAGCCCAGGCCGCCGACTACCTGTCCCGGGCAATTCTCGAAGAAGGCCCCGAGCGGGTGCAGTTATCGCTGGCCGAAAGTCCGGACGCTCCGTGGCCAGTGGTTCAGCAAGCCTTGGTTACCCTGTGGCAGCGACAGGGGTGGCCGTTGCAAGCCATGTCGTGCGACCACTGGCTGCAGTTGCGAAAGGGGTGGGAAAATCCGAAAGGAGCATCGTGGACGAGCGTCTTGCCGGGTAAGATCAAGGTGGTAGTGGCTGGGCAGCACTGGTCCCTGGAACGGGGTGAAGATTTTCCTCGTCGCCTGTCATGAAACTGCAGCACGATTTTCTTGGATCCATCCAGCGTCTGCGGGCGCGGAGTTCCGAGTTTCAGCAGCGGACCGACGAACTGATGAGCCGCTGGCGGGATGCGACGGGGGCCGAATTTCATGAACAGCACTTGGCTCCGGTCCTGGAGACGCTTCGTCGATTGACACTATCGCTACAGGATGCGGCCGAATTAGCCAGCCGTTGCGGAAAGGCCTTGGAAGAAGAGGATCGCCTTGACTGATCGCCGAGCTATCCCGCCGGATGCCGATGAGCTGGAAGGTGGGTGCGTTGCGAAAATGCCTTATGAAACCCGATCGCTTCCCTAGACTTCTTAACAATCGTCGCAAACAGCAGTTGCTTCGCGGCTTGGCCCAGCGTTTGTCCGGCCACCGGCAACGGATGGAAGAGGCGACCCGTCAGCTAGCTCATGATCGCGAGCAGGCCTTGGGGGATTTCCAGAGCCGCAGTCAAGCATTGGCCGAGCAGCAGCGGCGCGACCTCGAGGAAGCCATCACGGCTTGGGATCAGGCCAGGGAAGATATCTGGAGTCAGCGAGATCGCGCGACCCTGCAAGCCTTGCGGCAGGAGACTAAGCAGCTCAAAGAATTGCAGGAAGCCCACCAGCGGGCGAGACAGCAACAGCAGTCGAGTTTTCAGCAAACCAAACGCAAGCTGGATGAGCAGTACGAGGAGGATAAGCCGCGCCCGGCAAAGCAATTGGAGCGGTACCTCGAAACCTTTCGCAGCTTGCAGGCCAAGGGCGAGGCCATCCTCGATGAATATCAAGCTTTGGCGGCTGCGCAGAGTGTTTCCTTGCCGGCTGGCGACGGGAGGCACCAGGTGCAGACCCTTTGGTCAGCAGACCATCCGCAACGCTGGATCGAGCACCTCAGCAGTGAAGTGGCCACCATGCAAGGGATGCTGGAACAAACACGGAAAAATTTCTGGGTAAGGTTTGCAGGTTCCGTTGCGCCTTGGTTGTTTGGCTTATTGCCGGGGGTGATCGTGAGCGTTGTCGCCTGGCGGTTTTTCCGAGCCGCAGCCTGGTGGGCCGGAGGTATCTCCCTAGCGACCTTGGTGCTCGTCCCGGTAATGCTGGCCTTCTCGATCTTACCGCGGGTCCGACGTTTCATGGCTGGACCTTATCGCGAACTCTTGCTGCGTCAATCGGGTTTGGCTCATGGGATTCAGACCGGGGTCGCGCTGGCTGAACAGCAGTGCCGCCAGGAGGAGCAGCGTTTGCTGAAAGCCTACCAGGAACGGCTGAAAGGGCTGGAGCTCGATCACCAGCAGCGGTTGGAGAAGCTCGACCAGGATTTGCACACGAACCTGCAAAAGACGCGCAAAGCGTTGCAAGCCAATCGTGTCCAGGCTGCGGCTCAGGCTCAAGCTCGGCTCATGCAACTCGACGCGGAAGCGCAACCCAAGCTGGATGCCCGGAGGCAGCGGCAGCACGAAGAGACGGAGGCTGCTCAGGTCGAGCATCGGGACCAGTTGGGGGCCATCGATCGCCGGTCGGACGAGGTCCAGCGGAACCTGAAGCAACGGATTGAGATCGGAACCAACTGGGTTGCCAATTCTCTGGCACAGCAAAGGATGGCGCTGCAGGAGCGGTTCCCGTCGTGGCAGGCGCCTGGCTGGGAGGCTGGCGATTGGCCGCTTTGGCCTGATACGCAGGCTTTGCCGATCGGTGAAGTCCAGATAAAGCTTGACGATTTCGAAGCGGCTTTGCCCCTGGAATTCGATTGGTTGCATGGTGGGCTGCTGATCCTCGAGGCAGCCGGAGCGGCTCGTGATCGTTCGCGGGCCACCGTGCAGGCCCTGCTGGCTCGGGCGTATACCAGCCTGCCGATGGGGCACTTGCAGTGCACCATCATCGACCCCGAGGGTTTAGGCCGCGACTTTGCCTGGTTGATGCCGTTGGCCGATATCGATCCCAAATTGGTCGGTCATCGTGTCTGGACTCAAAGCCACCAGATTGCCGAGCAGTTGGCATTGCTGGTGTATCAAACGGAAGACACCATCCAGCAGCGATTGCGCGACCGCTACTCGGACTTGGCGGCGTATAACGCGGAGGCTGGGCCGATGGCAGAACCGTTGCGGCTGGTTGTTTGGCCGCATTTTCCAGTCGGTCTCGATGAAGCGGCCTGGCGATCGCTGTGTGCACTGGCGGCGGCTGGTCCACGCTGTGGGATCGGTATCCTCTTAACCATCGATCACGGTCAAGCGTGGCCGCCCTTCGCCGATCCAGAAAAACTGATGGGGCAGGCCCTGCGGCTGAACCTCAACTCACCGGTGCATGTGGTCGGCGGGGAATTGGAAAGATTTCCTTTGACGTTGGCTGAGCCACCGTCGCTGGAGCAGCTTCGTCAATTGATGGTGTATTGCGCGCAGGCTGCGGCGGAGGCTGGCCGGCTGGAAGTTCCCTTCGAATCGATTCAGCTCGCTCCATCCGAGATCGGTCAAGGGACGAGCCCTGATGGGTTGGTGATCCCGTTGGGGGTGGCGGGCATCGGGCGAGTCACCCACATGCGTTTAGGGCAGGGGACGGCCCAGCACGTCTTGATCGCCGGCAAAACCGGCTCGGGTAAGTCGTCGCTGCTGCATACCTTGATCACCAGCGCCACGATGAAGTATTCACCCGCTCAATTGCGAATGGTGCTGCTCGACTTCAAAAAAGGGGTCGAATTTCAGGTTTATGCCCACGCGCGTTTGCCGCATGCTGAGATCATCGGTATCGAAAGCCGGCGTGAATTCGGGCTGAGCGCTTTGGAGTATCTCGATCGCGTCATGCAGCGACGCGGCGAATTGTTCCGCGAGGCTGGCGTCCAGGATCTGCCGAGTTGGGCCCGCAAGCGTCCCGACCAGCCGCTGCCGCGTCTGTTGGTGATCGTCGATGAATTTCAGGAAATGTTCATCGAAGATGACAAGCTGACACAACAGGCAGCGATGCTGCTGGATCGGATCGTTCGTCAAGGCCGCTCTTTCGGCATCCAAATGGTCATGGCCTCGCAGAGCATCGGTGGCGCCTACAGTTTGCCGCGGACAACCTTAGCGCAAATGGCGGTCCGCATTGCCTTGCAATGCGATAGCGCTGACGCTATGACAATCCTGCATGAGGACAATCTCGCTGCGACGCGATTGCGGCATTCCGGTCAAGCGATCTATAACGATGCCGGCGGGCGAATCGAATCGAATCAACCTTTCCAGGTAGCTTTTATCCGTTCCCAAGAGCACGCAGCGATCCTCGCACAGCTTCCCACCGACGATTCTCGCTCCGATCCTTCCACTAATTTGCTGGGGAGGCAAATTATTTTTGAAGGTCATTGCCCCGCCCGCTGGAATCGCCAGGATATCGAGCGCGGGCTCGCAGCCTTGCCCCAAGCGGCTACCGCCGGGCTGCGACTGGTCCTCGGTGAAAGCTTGTCGATCGAGCCAACGGTGGTGCGTCTCTTGCCGCGTCAAGCTGGTCGCAACGCGATGGTTGTGGGCAACGATCCCAAGCTGGCTGGTAACTTGCTGGCTACGATGAGTCGGGCTTGGTTCGAGCTCAAGGAGGCCGGACCGGCACCTGCCATCCATTTTCTGGACGGGGCTCGCGCCGAGGATCCGCATGTCTCGGGGTTGCGGAGCTGGCTCACGACTGCTGCCGCCAGCCACGCTGGCAGTGTCGTCTCCTATGACCCGCGATCGATCGAAGCTGCGATGGGGGGAATCGCCGAGGAACTGCAGCGTCGGATGGAACAACCGGATCAGCCCCACGATCCTTGGCTGTTGATGATTGCCAACTTGGGGCGATTTCGCGAGCTGCGAAAGTCCGAAGAGTTCAGTTTCGGTATGCCTAAGGATTCGGGCCAGCCAGCGCCGGATGAAGCCTTTGCGCAAATCCTTCGCGATGGCCCCGGCGTTGGAATCCACACCCTCCTGTGGGTCGATAGTTGGGGAACCCTCGCCCGTTTCATCCCTCGGCCAGGCTTGCGCGACCTCGAAATCAGAATCCTGATGCCGATGTCGGCCAACGATTCGAACCAGCTGATCGACAGTTCGGCGGCCAATAAACTGGAGCCCCATGCCCTCATTCTCTTCGATGAAATCGATGGGAAAATCGTCAAGTTCCGGCCGTACCAATTCCCGCTCGAGCCCCTGGAAGCCAGCCCTGGAAGGGATAGCTAGCCGCCAAGCCATAGCGGCGGCTTGTTCTTCCCTAGAGCCTTTTTCGGGGGCCGCAGATGCCGTTGACTGCAGGGATTCTTTGGAAAAGGGGTAAAATAGGGGGCTTTTGCGGTATTCAATCTCCCTTCGATTTGACAAAATTTCTGAAAGCTAGAAGGCGGAACGATCGATACTACCGCTATAGATTGCCTAACCCGTTTTTTCTTTGAAAGTGCCCGACGTCCATGTCTAGTGAATCAACGCAACCGATCTCTTCCAAACCCGTAGAGCACTTGCCGGGCGTGACGGTCCGTCTGGTCGGTGACTCCGGCGACGGGATGCAGTTGCTGGGAACTCAGCTCACCAACACTTCGGCCTTAGCCGGGAATGACATTGCGACTTTTCCCGACTTCCCGGCAGAGATCCGAGCTCCGCGCGGGACGCGAGCCGGGGTATCGGGATTTCAGGTGCAGTTCGCATCGCATGCCGTACATACTCCCGGCGATCGGCTCGATGCCTTAGTGGCAATGAATCCGGCCGCTTTGGTCACCAACCTCAACGACTTACGGAAAGGCGGGATGTTGGTTGTCAATGAAGACAGTTTTGAAGACAAGGACTTGAAATTAGCCAAGCTCAAGACGAATCCGCTCGAAGATCCTTCGATGGAGAACTATCGTCTGGTGAAGGTCGCTATGACCCGTTTGACGAAAGAGGCTGTTGCGGAATTCGGGCTCAGCCCCAAGGAGTCGGATCGGTGCAAAAACTTCTTTGCGATGGGCCTGGTGTATTGGCTTTACGGTCGTAGTCTCGAATCGACATTGCGTTTCATTCACGGCAAGTTCGGAGCGGGAGCGCCTGAGATTGCCAAAGCCAATGAAAAGGCGTTACGGTCGGGGTGGGCCTACGGCGAAACGATCGAGGCCTTCGGTACCAGCTACCAGGTGGATGCTGCCAACCTGGCGCCGGGTCACTACCGCAACATCATGGGGAATGCGGCCATGGCGTGGGGGCTGTTGGCAGCGGCTCAACGCAGCGACAAAGAAATTTTCTACGCCTCGTATCCGATCACGCCAGCCAGCGACATCCTCCACGAGATGGTGAAGTACAAGAATTTCGGGGTTTGTACCTTCCAAGCCGAAGACGAGATCGCGGCGGTTTGCAGCGCGATCGGGGCGGCCTACGCGGGAAGCATGGCGGTCACCACCTCCAGCGGCCCGGGAATCGCCTTGAAGGCCGAGGCCATGGGTTTGGCGGTGATGTTGGAATTGCCGATGATCATCATCAACGTTCAGCGCGGCGGTCCCAGCACCGGCTTGCCGACCAAGACGGAGCAGTCCGATTTGATGCAGGCTTTGTTCGGCCGCAACGGGGAAGCCCCGATGCCGGTGTTGGCGGCTGCCAGCCCGAGCGATTGTTTCGAAATCATCCAGGATGCGTGGACCGTAGCGACGCAGTTGATGCTGCCAGTGATTGTCCTCTCCGATGGCTATATCGCCAACGGCTCGGAGCCTTGGTTGATTCCGGATATGAGCAAGCGAGAACGAATTCAGGTCGAGCATCCGGGGCCGCGGACCGACGATCAGCCCTTCCTCCCCTATGGGCGCAACGAACTGCTGAAGCGACCTTGGGCTTTGCCGGGGACGGCCGGCTTGATGCATCGCGTCGGTGGCTTGGAAAAAGAAGATGGGACAGGGAATATTTCCTATGATCCCGATAACCACCAAAAGATGGTCAATATCCGGGCGCAGAAGGTGGCCAACGCCGCCAAGCTCTTGCCGAAGCAGGAAGTATTTGGTCCGCAAAGCGGCGATTTGCTGGTCTTGTCTTGGGGCGGTACTTACGGCACCTGTTTGACCGCGGTCCAACAGGCCCGTGAGGAAGGCTGCAGCGTAGCCCACGCGCACCTCAGGTACCTCAATCCTTTCCCCAGCAATCTCGGGGAAATCCTTTCGCGGTACCAACGGGTCCTGATCCCTGAACTGAACCTTGGGCAACTGCGGATGCTGATTCGTAGTCGTTACCTGATCGATGCCATCGGCTTGAACAAAGTCAAAGGTAAACCGTTCATGGTCAGTGAGATCTTCGACAAGATTTGCGAATTGGCGCCGGCCAAAGCCGCCCACGCCGCTCGTTAGACCGCCGAGGCTTTTCTGCCGGGCTCCTGAGTCAGGGGACGCCCGACAGGTCCCTGGGCTTCCTCCCCCGGCACACTTCGCCGAGCCGTATCCTTACCAATCACTTTAACGTCCCTCATCGAAAATTGATCAACTCCCATGAGCACTGCTTTACCTGTATTGACTTCCAATGATTTTGCCAGCGACCAGGAAGTGCGCTGGTGTCCGGGATGCGGCGACTACTCGATCCTGGCTCAGATGAAAAAGGTCTTGCCGGAAATCGGGGTCGCTCCCGAAAAAACAGTCTTCGTTTCCGGAATTGGCTGCTCGAGTCGTTTTACCTATTAAGTGAATACCTATGGTATCCACTCCATCCACGGCCGCGCCCCGGCCATCGCCAGCGGTTTGAAGGTCTCCCGCCCCGATCTGACCGTCTGGGTCATCACCGGTGACGGCGACGCCCTGAGTATCGGTGGCAATCATTTCGTGCATGCGATTCGCCGCAATCTCGATATCAACTATATCCTGTTCAACAACCGCATTTATGGTTTGACGAAAGGCCAGTTCTCGCCGACGAGCGTCGAAGGGCAGATCACCAAGAGTACGCCGACCGGCGTTATCGATCACCCGCTCAACCCGCTCCGCCTGGCGATCGGTGCCGACGCGACCTTCGTGGCTCGCTCGGTGGATTCCAACGTCAAGCATCTAGCCTACACGCTCAAGCGGGCCGCTGAGCACAAGGGGACGTCGTTCGTGGAGGTTTATCAAAATTGCAACGTCTTCAACGACGGTGCCTTCAGCTATGCCCAGGATAAATCGACTCGCGATGACGCCACCATCGAACTGGAGCACGGCAAGCCAATGATCTTCGGCAAGAATCGCGATAAAGGGATTCGCCTGCAAGGGTTGGTCCCGGAAGTCGTCGACCTGAACAAGTCGGGGATCAAGGAAGACGACCTGTGGTTCCATGACGAGCAAGCCGATTCGGTGCATGCGTTCCTCCTTTCCCGACTCCGCCAACCGCATTTCCCCGAACCGATCGGGGTCTTGCGGGCTGTCGGTCAGGAGACCTTCGATGAGGCGATGCGCAACCAGATGCGCGAGGCGTTAGAGAAACGGGGCCGGGGAGATTTACAGAAACTGCTTACTAGCGGGGATACCTGGCGGGTCGCCGCTCATTAAAAAGGCAGGTTCAAAGCATCGCAGAGAAACTTCATCAACGGTCTGGCGGCTCGATAGGCCTCGCCGATGGCTCTAAGGCCGGCCGGA
>JBILTQ010000536.1:0-2916 GCA_044371435.1 Pirellulaceae bacterium
CCAGTCGACGGTGATCAACTCGGCGGCTATCACCAACATCTACGACATCAACAAGGATGGTCGCGTCAATGCGACTGATACCTCGACGGTTCGTCAGAACCAAGATAGCAGCATCATCGCCTTGATCACCGCCCCGGCCAGCCTCAGCTTGGCGTTCGCCGCCGAGGAAGGATGGGTTGGTTTGCCAGCGGTCGAAGATTCGAACACCGTGAGCCAGGGTAGTGTTTCTACGAGCAATAGTTCGACGAACTCCCAGCCTGCCTCGACGACCAACCTCGGGAGTGCATCCAGCCTTCCGGGCACCAGCGGCGATGGCTCGCAACTGACTCAAGGCCCAAGCAGCACGACGTCTACTTCAAGTTCGGGCCGTTCTTCTCTGTCCGAGACGGTGGATTCGTTCTTCGCTTCGAAGGATGGATCGCTCGGCAATTGGTTGGACTCGTTCTAACCGACCGGTGGTCGAACGACATCCGTTCGTCCCCACGATAAGTCGCGGCGGGGTGACGCTCTCGAGCGTTACCTCGCCGTTTCTTTTTATCGGTCCCTCGACTCGCTGCAGGCGTGTCCATTCTCTTGGCTCCTGAAAGAGCCTCGAACCTCATTCAGCGAAAGTGGCGTGTGGCCACACGAACCAGCGTTACCCAGCCTCAACGCGGCAGCCGCACTCGGCTTCTGTTTTTGCCGAGCTAATCGAAGAAGACTCCTAGATCCTCCAGCTTCTCGATCCGCGACATTACGGAGGGATACTTGTGATGCGCATCGAGCAGGATCGCTCGCCAGCCTGCCTGCTGACTGCCGCAGTAATCGGCCGCATAGTCATCGCCAACCAAACACAGGGAGGCGGGTTCGCAGCGAAGTTCCCCGGCAATGGCTTGGAAAAAATGCGGATGCGGCTTGCTCCAACCGATATCAGCCGAACAAAAGACATGTTCGATAGTGCTCTGCAACGGCGGTAGCGAATCGATCAGTCGATAGATACGCTGATCGAAATTGGAGGCAATCGCTAAATGATAGCCGCGACGGTGCAACCCGGTGGCGAGCTCGGGCCAAGCGGCCGCAACCCGCCACACCTCCGGTTGCTGAAATTCAGACCACAAGCACTCAAAGAGCCGCGGCTGATCCACGGCGGGGACCTCGAGGAAACAGGACTGTACAATGTGTTGCCAACGTCGCCGCTGATCGTCGCGATTGGTGGAACTTCCCGCATCGCCCATCCACTGCGAGAAAGCCCGTGGAAAGCGTCGCCGAATCTGCTCGGGAGTAATGACGAAGCCTTCGCGCAATGCAACCCTCGCATACACCGCGGCCACACTCGGCTCGACCTGGATTAACGTCCCCACCAGATCAAAGAGAATCCAACGGTCGCCTTCGCCGCTCATCATCGCTCATTCCTTCCATCAACGACCACGCGGGGGAAACCACCCAAGCGTAGGCAAGCCCAACGAAAACCGAGAGTTATCTTGGGCTTTCCCCCGTCCGCGAGCGGGAGCTAGGAGGCTAGCGTTCACCGATCTGCCACACAGCGAAAGCCAAGATGGTTGCTTCCCGAACGAACATCCCCCTTGCCACGTGTCCCGACGATATAGCGGGTGCAGTACAGATCGGTACACAGGAAGGATCCTCCCCGATGGACCCGCTTCTTCTCCTGCGGCTCAGCGGGATCCCAAGACGACTCAGGCCCCTTCGGATTCCTCGCAACGCTACCGGTCGCCGCCAATTGAGCGTAGTAGTCGGGACGATACCAGTCGCTGACCCACTCCCAAACGTTCCCCCCGAGGTCATATAAGCCGTAAGCGTTCGGCGGATACTGGGCCACCGGCGCTAAACCGATAAACCCATCCTCGCCGCGATCACCTTTCTCGATCGGAAAGTTTCCTTGATAGATATTGGCTTGAAATTTTCCGCCAGGCTTCAACGCATTTCCCCAAGCAAACAAGTGGCCGGCGTGGCCGCCTCGCGCGGCAAACTCCCACTCCGCTTCGGTTGGAAGTCGCTTCCCAGCCCAAGTCGCATAGGCCTCGGCATCTTCGTAGGCTACTTGAACGACGGGGTCCTGATCGCGGCCTGCGATCGAACTTCCCGGTCCCAGCGGATGACGCCAGTCAGCGCCCGGTACATAACGCCACCATTGAAGATGATTGTCTAACTCGACCGGTCCCAACGTCGGAGTAAAAACGACGGAGCCAGCGACCAGCTTATCCGGCGCAGCCCCGGGAAATTCTTCGACCGTCGGCGCGGTTTCCGCGACTGTCACATAACCGGTGGCTTCTACAAAGGCTGCGAACTGGGCATTGGTGACCTCGGTCGTATCCATCCAAAAGCCATCGACATATACCCGATGGATCGGTACCGCGTCGCGGGTAACTCCCGGGAGTCCGCACAGCGACTCGCTCTGCACATCGCTCCCCATCGAGAACTCCCCACCGGGTATCCACACCATCCCTGCTGGAGGCTCCGCAGGAGGAGATTCCTTGTTTTCGACGGTGGGCGCATAGCTATCAGTTACCTGACGATCGCTGGCTCGCGATGTTTCCGCAACCTGGGGGACCGAGGATGGCTTGGTGTTAGAGAAACGACCACGGAAGAAAAAGTATCCAAGCAGGATTGCGAGGAGGCCCAGGGTCCCCCACAGGAACAATATCCATCGCGCCCTACGCTGCGAAGGGGGGCTTGCAACTTGATCCTTCCAACTCGCTCGCGGCGAACTTCGTGTCATCAGATAAACCTAGCTCTCTCTCGTGATGGGTCGTCCTCCCTCAAAGATATCCCCCGACCACTAACGTAGACTAGCCCCACGCGATAGGTAAAGCACCCCCGCCTAGAGTATGGACCGAATAACCTCTACCTTAGGCCCTCCGAGCCTAGTGTTCTGACTGAAAACCTCTCTTTCTCCCCTCGCCCCGTTCGGGGAGAGGG
>JBILTQ010000537.1:0-2912 GCA_044371435.1 Pirellulaceae bacterium
TGGGTTCCCGGGTGGTGGGTTCCCGGGTGGTGGGTTCCCGGGTGGTGGGTTCCCGGGTGGTGGGTTTCCAGGCGGGCTTGGGGTACCGTATAACCAGTACCAGTATTATCAGTATCCCCCTTCCTGGTCGAATGGCTTTGGGGTGGGTCCGAACAACGTGTTGCGTCCTGAGCAAGATGACTATTACCCTCCAGCTCCCGAGCCCCCGCCGGTTTCCGACCGCGACTTCTTTTTTGTTCCGCGTCAAAAGTAGCGGTAAGTCGGAACTTGCTACCTATCAGGGGGTTCAGACGGAGGTCAGCTTGACTTGTTTTGATGATGTTGCCGGTTGAACCGTCTCCCTCGGTGGGACGAAGACTGGGGATCCGGACCTGAATTTGCCTTCCTGGCTGGGCTTTTTTCCATGAAGATTTGTCGTTTTTGCCGCCATCTACTCGTCGTGGTTTCCTTCGTCGCCGGGGCGGCGTCGTATTCGGCCCGATCGATGGCCGCGGACCCGGAATTGGTGGGTGTTTTGGCGTTGGCGGTCGAGAAACCGTTATCTCTGGAGTTGGGGTTGAGCGATGAGCAGCTGGAAGCCCTCAAGAAGTTGATTGCCGACCGCGAGGCGGAGGCCCTCGACATCGCCGCCAAGGAGCGGGAATTGCCACCGGCCGACCGGCAGGCTCGACGGCGCGAGTTGGTCCGGGAGCTCGAGCAGCGGGGCTACGGTCAGTTGACGATCGAGCAGCGAAGTCGTTTGGAGCGGATTCGCCTTTCCCAGCTTGGGTTGACGAGTTTGTCCGAGCCCGAGGTGGCGGAGACGCTGGGGTTGAGTCCCGGGCAGCTGGAGCAGGTACAGCAAGTGATGGGGGGCCGCGGGGAGTTGGTCCGCAGTCGCGGGCCGGCGGAAGCCAAGGCGGAGGTTGAACGTCGGTTGCGGGCGATCCTGACCGGCGGGCAATGGGCCACCTGGCAAACCTTGGCGGGGCAAGCAGCCAAGGGGTTGGCTTCGGTCGCCAGCGCCGCGGAAGCTTCGACGACCGAAGCGGCCGTGGAACAAAGTTCGGTCCCCGCGCAGGGGGCAGCCGGCGATCGGCCTTCATCGGCTGAGTCGGCTCCGGCAGAGGCTGGGGAGGGACGCGATCGCTTGGCTGGTGGCGACGTGGAACGCGACGGGAGGGGGCGTTCGCCCAGTCCGACGGTAACGGCCACGAGTCCTTCGGATGCTGTCGCTTCTTCGAACGGTAACCGCTTGGGCGAGCAAACTTCGTCGCCGTTGCGGGTGACGGGTGACAAGTCCCTGATGTTGAATTTTGACGGGATGCCTTGGGAGCAGGTGCTGCAGTGGATTTCCAAGGAGGCCGAGTTGAGTTTGCAGGCCGATTCGTATCCGATTGGGACCTTTACCTATCGCGATCCCTATCGCCAGTATTCGATCGGCGAAGCGATCGACATCATGAATGGGGTGTTGCTGAACAAAGCCTATCGTCTCATCCGTCGGCAGCGTTCGTTGATGGTCTTGGATTTAGGGAGCGGCGAGTCGGCGGATGTGGTCCGTGGCCTGCTTCGGGAATTGGCGGAATTGGTTCCACCGGAAGAGTTGGATCAGCGTGGCGATTTCGAATTATTGAAGTGTTTGTTCGTACTGTCGCGGTTGTCGCCCGACGATGCCCAGCGGGAGATCGGGATGCTGTTGGGGCCGGAAGGCTCGATCGTGCCGCTGGGTTCTGCCGGCCAGATCCTGGTTACCGAGACCGCTGGCAAGTTGCGTTTAGTCCGCGAGATGCTCAAGCGGGTCGAGGATCCCCAGAGCGCTTTGGGGACCAAGATCCTGACGTTGCCGTTAAAGCATGTGACGGCGGAAGAAGTATTGGCCATTGCTCGTCCTTTGTTGGGCTTGCCCGACGATGTGAACCAGTCTTCGGACATTCGCATGTCGACCGATACCTTTGGCAATACGATTTTCGCCACCGGAGCTTCGGACAAGCTGCAGTTGCTCAAGGATGCGGTGGCTCAGGTCGACAGCGCACCGGAAGACGCCGGGGCGGCGGCAGCGGCTGTCGAGCAGCCGACCTTGCGGGTGCATCCGATCCAGTCGTCGGATCCGGATACCGCCTACAATGTGCTGCAAACGTTGCTGGAAGGGAGTCCGAATATCCGAATGACGCTTGAGCCCAAGACCAACAGCATCGTGGCGTCGGCCACCGAGACCGACCATAAGCTCATCAAAGAAACCTTGGCGACTTTGGCAGGCGAGTCGAGTAGCTTTACGATCATCCCGCTCAAACGCATCGACACGCAGACCGCCATCTCGGCTTTGGAACGCTTCTTCGGCAAGACCGGCAGCACGACCACCGGTGGTTCGTCGGCCGCGGCTGCGGCGCCGGCTAGCCCGATTTTCCTCGGCGATTCCATCGCCAAGACATTGATGGTGAAAGGTTCGCCGCAGGAGTTGAATCAGGTTCGCGAACTGATCACCAAGCTCGAGGAGACCGGCCCTGAGGTCGATGTGCTCGGAGGAACGGTGCGGGTCTTGCCGATGACCGGTAAGTCAGCGGATCGGATCCTCGATCAAATCCAGTATTTGTGGGAAGCCCGCAAGAAGACCAATCGTATTCGCATCCGGACGCCGGCTCAGCCAGAGACCGAAGCCGCTGTCGGCGAGACCCCATCGCCGCCGGCAGCGGCCGAGTCGACCCAAGAGAAACCCGCTCCGACCACCACGCGTGGTCGTGAGGCTTCTCGGGTACATTATGTCGGGACGACCGCAGACACTGATCAAGAAGGGCCGGTGGCTGGCGATGATATTGTCATCTATCGCGGGCCGACGGGGCTGGTGATTACCTGCGATGATCCCAAGGCGTTGGCCGAGTTCGAGCAGTTGGCGCGGTTGGTTTCGGAGCAGATGATGGTCGGTACTTCGGAGCCGA
>JBILTQ010000538.1:0-2907 GCA_044371435.1 Pirellulaceae bacterium
AATCACCACCAAGCCCGCTATCCAGAGCCCCTTGGTCTTGGAAGGAAGTTTCGTATCCATCGCTACCTCTGCAAAGTATCCGGCCGCCATCCAAAGCCTTGATTCTAACGTCATTGCAATTTGCTCATAGATCCCATTTTATCCCTTTTCCGCAAGCGATAGCCTCACCCGGCAGAAATTCGATATGATCGTCATCATCGGATTCAGCGGTACACGATGCGAGGAAAGTGATGGTAGAACCCTGGGTTGAGATAAGCTTTGACTGCTTGCCGCTCCGCAGCGTCAGTCGGATGGATGCCCCCTTGGATGCATCCCCGCGGCTGGCTGCCAAATTCCTCCGAATCAAGGGGGCCATCGAGGCGAATGGGACCTTCAATACCTACTACCTGCACAATGCTTTGTGCCGATTTCACCTGACGAACGACCCCGCCATCGGCAGCGTGGCTTTCAAGTTCGAAGGGACGATTTTTACCGATACCGACGATACAAGGGCGGTGCGGACCGATCTGCAGGTCACGCTGGATAGCGAGACATGCGATTGGCTGACCCAGTCGATCGTTGCTTGGCTAGCGGAGAGCGTACGCCGCGCGGTGTTGGTAGAGTTCGATCGCTACATTGCCGTCGGCGATCTGGCCAAGACCCGTGAACGCCTTGCCAAGATCGAGAAGTCCTTGGATGATTCTCAAGGGTTTGTCGGCATGTATTTGTAGTCGACCCCATGCGTGTGATAGTTATGGCATTGCGTGCAGTTATCGCCGGCGGCCTGCGGGCGGTGGCAAGCGATGCAGTCACTGCGATGAAGAGCCAGGAAGTCGCTCCCCTCGATGGGGCCTCGGGCTACGCCGGCTAGCGGCGGGGCTTCGCCGCCAGAGGCGGTCGGACGATGGCAGGATCGGCAATCGCTGAGTCCGGTTTGAATGAGATGCGGTCCATGATCGAAGCGGGTCATCTCGCGGATGCGCGCATCGAGGTGTTGGGCCCGCCATCGCTGCGGACCGGTTGCAGTTCCGGTCTGCGTTTGGCCGAGGCTGCTTTCCCAAGCGTGGTAGGATCGCTTGGCGGTCGTTTGGTTCCTAGGATCAGCCATCGCTTGATGGCATTCGGTGCATCGCCCCAGACCGTTGGTCGAGAGGAATTCCTGGGCGAAGTCATCGAGGTGGGTGGCTCGGCGGGCAGCCACCGGGTTTGAGCTTTCCGTCTGGTCTTGTTGAAGCTTGCGGTAACCGAGGTTGAGGAGAGCCGTGAGCCATGGATCGGCATGGGCTTGGGGGACATACAGAATGGCCAGTCGCTGACGGTCGATCATCCAGCCACCGCCGGTCAGGTGCTGCCTCGCTTTCAAGTCCTTCCAAGGCTGGCGCTGCTGATCGCGGTCGAGGTTGCCAGCGGGGCTGAGGGCTTCGGGCAAGTTGACCAGCAGTGGATCGGCAGATGAGTCGGATCCCAGCAATCGATCATCGGTGGCCAGGTTGCCGTTTCCCGCCGAGGTCAGCAGCGGAAGATCGGAGGAGCCCCTTGCCGTCCCTGGCAGTCCGATATCGGGGGCAGCCGTAGCGGTCAGCCTCGAGGCCCTTTCGGGTTGCGGCTCGATGCTTTCCAGCCAATCGCGGTAGGCAGTTCGAAAGAGATCGGGGGGAAAGCCGGCCAGTAAAGGATGGAGTTGCTGAGCTTGCAAACCAGTGCTTCCGATCCAATACTCCTCCCAGGCCGTTTGACCGCCGCGGGCTAAATCGTCGAGCAGTTTACGGCAGCCATCGATGACTATCGCCAGGACTCGCCGCTGTTCCTCATCGCCCAAGTCCAATTCCTGCCAACGACCGGAAGCGGGGAGTTTCTTCAAGGCGAGGCCGACTTCCGGTCGCCCTTCCAGCAGCCAACGCATGATCGGTGGTAGCTTGCCTTCGGTCAGTTGCGAAGCGGCTTCCGGCCACGGGCCGATATCCATCCCCAGTTTGGTCAACTCCGTCACATTCAGGCTGGGGAATTGAAAGACGACGACCCCATCGAGCAGGGATGAATGGAGCGAGTTGGTGTGGCAGCGGGCGCAGGTTTGTTCGAACGGTAAGGAACGGATCACCTGCCCCACGTGGCCGGGGCGAGTCTCGCTGAGGTGGCATTGGCGGCAATCAAAACTATCCATGGTTTTTGGGAAATGTAAAGCTTCATGGCGTTGGTGATCGAAGGCGAGCTGACGTTGACGCGTCGGTGGGTAGTCGCGGAACTCGGGATGATCCTGAGCAAACGAATGGAAAGAACGTTGATGGCATGCTTGGCAACGACGATTGGTGATCGCTTGCAGGTCATGCTCGGCACCTTGATGCTCGCGGTGGCAATCGCTGCACGACAGGTCATGCTCAGTCCAGTTGAGCGGTGGCTGGGCAGTCCAGCTGACCAGACGCTGGGAAGGAGGCGACGACTGGCTGGCGGTGCGGCTTGTTAATTGTTGCAGCTGGTCCAGTGGCAGGTCGTGCGGCGTCAGCAGTTTCATCCGCGGCAAGTCTCGGGCATGGCACAGGAGGCAGCGGACGGTCTGACTATGCCTTTCCAGCAGGGCGGGGCGTAGGTCGAGTTCAGCCAAACGTTCGGTCGACAAGGATTCCGAACCTGCATGGCAACTAGCGCAGCGATGGGGATCGTCGGCGTTCTGGATCAACTGGGCGTGAGCCGAAGAGAGTGGCCCGGGAGCCAGGATGGTTTGCTGGCGGTTTGCCAGGTAGAAGGTGGCCAACGAGCCCATGCAGACCGTGGCCATCGCCCACGGCAGGTAGGCTCGCCACCAACGCAGGTTGCGACGGGGGTGGCATTGCCCTGATTCGCATCGGCCGACCGCATCCGGCCCGTGAAGGCAAGGAGCAGCGGACGGGGGGATTCCGCACTTCCACTGCCGATCTGGTCGTCGATAGCCTT
>JBILTQ010000624.1:0-2905 GCA_044371435.1 Pirellulaceae bacterium
AGGCGGGTGTCTCCGAGGACATGGTGCGCCTGTCGATCGGCATCGAGCACATCGAGGACCTGAAGGAAGACCTCGACCAGGCGCTGCGCGCCGCGGGCTAGGTCGCGGGCGGCGCGGCGACAGGCACCGCCGTGACCTCCGGCAGCAGCGGCGGCAGCGGACAGCGCAGGATCGCGCACAGCGTGCGCAGCAGCTCGGCCTCCGCGAGGCTCAGGCGGCCGTCGTGGGCGACCGTGGCGGTCAGCGCGGCGACGATGCGTCGTTTGTCGGTGGGACCGAGCCGCGCCAGCTTGCCGAGCGAGGCGTCGAGCGCCGCGGCCCAGTTCGGTGGCACCGCGATCGGCGGCGCCGCCGCGCCGCCCATGAAGTCCGTCCCGGCACGGTAGGCGGCGTTGCGCGCGCCGACATCGTCCGGCGCGCCGTGCATCGCGACGATGGACAACAGGGTCTGCAGCGAGCCCCCGACGTGCCACAACGATCCGCGTCCCGCGGAGACGCCGTTCCGCTCGTCGCCGAGCCCATGCCGCACGAGCAGGTTGAGACAGGACTCGAAAAGCTCCGTCTGCCCGTCCTCGCGCTCCATCGCCGCGAGGGTCTCGAGCAGCGCATGCTGTTCGTGCGGCAATAGACCGAGCAAGCCGGGGAATACGGCCTCGATGGCGGGCAGGCGCAAGTAGAGATCGAGCGATGCCGCGACCTCGCGCAGCGCCTCGACCTCGGCCCGCACCGTCGCGCCGAGTCCGCGTTCCAACACTGCCATGTGGCGCGCCCAGCGCGCGGCGTCGCCGGACGCGAGGATCGCGCAGGCCAGGGCCCGGGCGTGACCCGGGGAACCGGCAGAGCGGACCACGGCCTCCGGCAGCGCGGCGCGCAGCGACTCGCCCCGCGCGAGATCGTCGGCATCGGGATGCCCGACCTTGCCGACCACGAACTCGGGCGTCGCAGCCAAGGCGAGGTAGGGCAAGGTCTCGAGCATCACGGCTTTGTCTGCGGCGACGCGCCGCGGATCCTGCTCGGGCATCATCGCCGCCAAACGGCGCCGCTCGCCGGCCTGCCAGGCACGCTCGGCTTCGGCGGCGAAGGTCACCAGCCGGAATCCGGGATCGAGGGCGCGGATCCGCTCCGGCAAGGTCGGATGGGTGCGAAGCCATCGACTGCCTGAAGATGCGAACCAGAGGTGCGCGACCGCATCGTTGGTGCGCCCCGAGCGGACGGTCCGCCGCCCTCCCTCGCCTTCGCCCGCGACCGCGAGCAGGACCTGCTTGAGTGCTACCGGGTTGCGGGTGAACTGCACCGCATCGGCGTCCGCGAGCCGCTCATGTTGCCGACAGGACGCGGCCTGCAGCAGCGACGCGAAGAAGCGGCCGATGCCGCCTGCGCCCATCATCACGATGCCAAGCAACACGACCGGCAACGAACCCGCGGGATTCTGGTGCCACGCGCCGTGGAGCGGGCTGTCCCGCTCGGGCAAGGCCAGCGCCTGTCCCGATGCGTACACGCCGTTCAGTCCGTCCATCCACGCGATCATGTGCGTATTGGTAGCCATGTCGCCGTTCCGGATATGGCTGAACTCATGGGCCACCAGCGCCTGCAACTGCTCGCGGTCGAGACGCTCGACGGCACCGCGGGTGACGAGCACCGACGCGCGGTCGATGTCGTGACCGGCCGCCATCGCGTTGATGGAATCGTCGCGCGGGAGCAGGTAGACGGACGGCACAGAGATGCCCGATGCCAGCGCCATCTCCTCGACGATATTGTGGAGCCGTTGCCTAGGAAGGTCGTTGACACCGGGATACACCGCCTCGGCATCCAGGCGCTGCGCGATCCAGTCGCCGCCGTCCTTGAGCCAGCGGTAGGTCTGCCACGCGGGGATCAACATCGAGCCGGCGAACAACCCGCCGATCACGGCGCGCACCGACCATCCGAGCGGAAGGAAGAACAGCAGCGACGGCAGCACGGCGACCAGACTGACCACCGCGAAGAACGCCGCCGTCAGCCACCGCCTGCGCCGCCGCGCGGCGGCCTGCGCGGCGAAGAAATCCATCAGCCGAAGCTGACCTTCACAGGATCACGGGCCGCCTCCGACCCGATCTGCAGCGGCTGCGCGCCCTTGAAGGAGAACAGGCCGGCGACCAGGTTGCCCGGGAAAGTCTCGCGCGCGTTGTTATAGCGCATGACGGCGTCGTTGAACGCCTGGCGGGCGAATGCGACGCGGTTCTCGGTCGAGGAGAGCTCCTCGCTGAGCTGCATCATGTTCTGGTTGGCCTTGAGGTCGGGATAGGCCTCCACCAGCGCGAACAGCCGCCCGAGGCTCCCGCGCAGGTCGGACTCGGCGCCCTCGAGCCGCCGAATGGCCGACGGATCGCCGGGCATGGCCGCGGCCGCCCGCAGGCCATCGGCGGCGGCGTTGCGCGCCAAGACCACCGACTCCAGGGTCTCGCGCTCGTGACGGAGGTAGGCCTTGGCGGTCTCGACGAGGTTCGGGATGAGCTCGTAACGACGGGTCAACTGCACGTCGATCTGGGCGAAGGCGTTGGCGAACCCGTTGCGCAGCCGGACCAGCCGGTTGAAGAGCAGCACGCCGCCGACCAGCAGCGCGCCCGCGATGATCCAGTAGGTCATGACATCCTCCCGTGGTGCGTCAGCGCCTGGTTGGACGCCCTCGTGCCGCCGAAGTTCCGCGGCGGGCCGACTTTTGGACGGCCTGTCCCTTCCGGGCCGGTTTCTTTTGGACTTGTCCCTTCCGCCTGGTCGCCGTCCGGGGGGGCTTGGCGCGCGCCGGCGCAGCCTTCGCCACGCGCCCGCGCGCCTCCTCGACCTGTTCCTGCAGCACGCGGAACAGGCTGTCGATGAACTCCTTGCGCAGGGCGGCGAGATGCGCCTCGTCCTCGGGGCTGAAATCGTG
>JBILTQ010000651.1:0-2898 GCA_044371435.1 Pirellulaceae bacterium
AGGCGCCAGCAGCGCGCGGTTGGGGCCGTTGTCAGGGGCTGGGTTTCGATGCCATCGTCAGGCCACCCCCCAGCGCCTCCCCCCGTTGATCCCCTACAGCGGCCTGCTGCTGGTGTTGTTTCTGGTGCTGCACCTGGCGGGGGGTTCGCTTGCCCTGGTGGCTCCCGCCACCTTCAATACCTGGGCGGCCACCCTGCACCGCCAGCCCTGGCTGCTTCCTGGGGAGATCGTCCTGGCGTCCCTGCTGCTGCTGCATCCGCTCCTCAGCCTGGTGCGTGCCTGGCGCAACGCCGCCGCCCGCGGGCCGCTCGCCGGCCGCCGCGCCAGCCGCCGCTCCGGCGCGATCGAGGCCCTGGTGGCGCAGGCCGGGCGCTGGCTTCCCTTCAGTGGATCGCTGCTGCTGCTCTTCCTGGCGGTGCACCTGGCCCAGTTGCGCTGGCCGCGCCCCCCGGCCGGTGCCGAGCTGGCGGTGCTGCAGGCGGCGCTGGCCCATCCCCTCTCCCTGGCGCTCTATGCCGCCGCGGGTGTGGCGGTGGGCCTGCACCTGCTGCACGGGGTGGAGAGTGCCCACCGCAGTCTCGGAGTGCTGGAGCCGGGCAACGCTGGGGCCATCCGGGGCTTCGGCCGGGGGCTGGCCCTGCTGCTGGGGGCCGGCTTCGCGCTCGTGCCCCTGGCCCTGGCGTGGCGGGGGGGCGCCTGATGGCCCTGGAGTCCCGTGTGCCCACCGGCGCGGTGGCGATGGCCTGGCAGCGGTGCCAGGCGGAGCTGCCGCTGATCAGTCCGCCGAACAAGCGCCGCCTGCGGCTGCTGGTGGTGGGCAGCGGCCTGGCGGGCGCCTCCGCCGCCGCCTCCCTGGCCGAGCAGGGCTACCAGGTGCAGCTGCTCACGTATCACGACAGTCCGCGGCGGGCCCATTCGGTGGCGGCCCAGGGCGGCATCAACGCCGCCCGCAACGACGCCAACGACGGCGACAGCGTGCGGCGCCTCTTCCGCGACACCGTGAAAGGGGGCGATTTCCGGGCGCGGGAGGCCGGCTGCCATCGCCTCGCCGAGATCAGCACGGCGATCATCGACCAGTGCGTGGCCCAGGGGGTCCCCTTCGCCCGCGAATACGGCGGCACCCTGGCCACCCGCAGCTTCGGTGGCGCCCAGGTGAGTCGCACCTTCTACGCCCGGGGTCAGACGGGCCAGCAGCTTCTGTATGGGGCCTACCAGGCGTTGATGCGCCAGGTGGCCGCCGGGCGGGTGGAGCTGCTCACCCGCCGCGACATGCTCGAGCTGATCACCGTGGATGGGGTTGCCCGCGGGGTGGTGAGTCGCCACCAGCTCAGCGGCGCCCTGGAGGCCTTCACGGCCCACGCCGTGCTGTTGGCGAGCGGTGGCTACTCCAACGTCTATTTCCTCTCCACCAACGCGGTGAAGTCGAACGCCAGCGCCATCCTGGCAGCCCACCGCCGCGGGGCCTGGTTCGCCAACCCCTGCTTCACCCAGATCCATCCCACCTGCATCCCCAGTGGCGATCCGGGCCAGAGCAAGCTGACGCTGATGAGTGAAAGCCTGCGCAACGACGGGAGGCTGTGGGTGCCGGCCCGGCCGGGCGATGGGCGGCCGCCGGCGGCGATCCCCGAGGCCGAACGCGATTACTTCCTCGAGCGCCAGTACCCCGCCTTTGGCAACATGGTGCCCCGCGATGTGGCCTCCCGCCGCGCCCGGGAGCTCTGCCTGGCGGGCCATGGCGTCGGTCCCGGCGGGCGGGCGGTGTATCTCGATCTGGCGGAGTCGATCGAGCGCGATGGGCTGCCGGCGATCGAGGCCCGCTACGGCAACCTGCTGCAGATGTACGAGCGGATCACCGGTGAGGATCCCCGCGGCGCCCCCCTGCGCATCTACCCCGCTCCGCACTACACCATGGGGGGGCTTTGGGTTGACTACCACCTGATGAGCACGGTGCCGGGCCTGTTCGTGCTGGGGGAGGCCAACTTCTCCGAACACGGGGCCAACCGGCTCGGCGCCAGCGCCCTGATGCAGGGCCTGGCCGATGGCACCTTCATCGCTCCGGCCACCGTCACGGCATGGCTGGCGGGGGTGGCCCATCCCGAGGTGTCGCCCGACCATCCCGCCTGCCGCGCAGCGCTGGCCGCCGTGGCCGCCCGCATCGATGCCCTGCGCGCGATCGGTGGCCGCCGCCCGGTGGACGCCTTCCATCGCGCCCTCGGCGCCCTGATGATCGACACCTGCGGCATCAGCCGCAGTGGCCCTGCGCTGGAGCGGGGGCTGGAGGAGCTGGCGGCGCTCCGGGCCGCCTTCCGGGAGGATCTGGCCCTGCCGGATCCCGGCACCCCCATCGATCCGGAGCTGGAGAAGGCCCTGCGGGTGGAGGATTTTCTGGCGCTGGCGGAGCTGATGCTGCGGGATGCCCTGGCGCGGGAGGAATCCTGCGGGGCCCACTTCCGTGAGGAGCACCAGAGCGAGAGCGGCGAGGCCCGTCGCGATGACGCCCGCTTCGCCCACATCGCCGCCTGGGAGCACCGCCCCGGCGCTCCGCCGCGGCGCCACCACGAGCCGCTGCAGTACAGCGCCATCTCCCTGTCCGAGCGCAACTACCGATGAGCCGCACCGTCTCCCTCACCCTGCGCATCTGGCGGCAGCCCGGCCCCGGCGACCCCGGCGCCTTCGAGACCCACCAGCTCGAGGGGGTGTCCACCGATCTTTCGCTGCTGGAGGCCCTCGATGGGCTCAATGAGCGGTTGATCGCCGCCGGCCAACGGCCGGTGGGCTTCGACCACGACTGCCGCGAGGGTATCTGCGGGGCCTGCGGCTTCCTGGTGAACGGCCAGGCCCACGGCCCCGCGGCCCTCACCACGGTCTGTCAGCTCTACCTGCGCGCCTTCGCCGACG
>JBILTQ010000247.1:0-8215 GCA_044371435.1 Pirellulaceae bacterium
CCCAACCATTGATACTCTTCATAAGTGAAGGGACGCGAATGGCGATGATTGCTCGGTCCCCGACTGACCACCTCCTGAGTCCAGCCGACGCTGTTGAAGCCCCACCGCTGAAGGTCGGGGGCGACCGCGTCCTTCAACCATCGCTCCATGGAATTACCGTACTTTGTTTGCCACAAGTCACCAGACGGTGGCTGACGCAGCGGCGATGGATCGATGTGGTTCAACCCCCGCGAGAAGAAGCGTTCTCCCTTCGGATCAAGCAACCACCAACGGCCGTCGACTGTAGCAAGCCGAAAAAACGAAGTCGGCGGTTCGTTCGCGAAGACACGTGCCTGACCCTTGACCAAGGGAGTTCCGGCCAGGAGAGAACTTGCCTGCGCAAGCCATCGTCGACGCGAGCGAACCTGCGTGAGTCGGTCGGCGGGGAGCTTGGGCAACGTCCCAGACGACAGTAGCTCCGCGGCACCCGCGGAGCTACTGGGAAGCAAGGAAAGTTTGGGCAACATCTGCAGATCTTCAGGGAGCGGAAGGTTGAAATTCTTCCCTGAGTATACGCCCAAACGATCGCCGCCAGGAGGTTGTCATCGAAAGCCTGGTCGAAAGACTACTCCGCCAAGGCCTTCTCGATCAAACTTACCAGGTCCTGGTTCTCGGGGGTGATCTTCGGGTCAAAACGACCGATAACATCCCCTTGGCGATTCACCAGGAACTTTTCGAAATTCCATCGAACCTTACCCGCTCCTTTGGGCTGGGCATCCAGTCCGGTCAACTGTTGGTAGAGCGGTGCGGCTCCGTCGCCGTTGACATCGACCTTATCGAACATGTCGAAGGTCACGTGATACTTCGAAGAGCAAAATTTCTGAATTTCCTCGTTGGTACCAGGTTCCTGACCACCGAATTGGTTGCAGGGAAAACCGAGAACGACCAGCCCTTTGTCCTTATATTTCTCGTACATTTTTTGCAGGCCGGTGTACTGGGGGGTCAAGCCGCATTGGCTAGCCACGTTGACGATCAGTACTACCTTTCCCTTGTACTTGTCCATCGTTACGGACTGACCGTCGATCGATCGGACGGTATGGCTCAAAATATTATTGCCGGTATTGGCGGCCTGGGTGGAAACGGACATGAGCAAAGCACCTAATACAGGAAGAAGGAAGCGACCGGACAGGACCATGAGAGGCTCTCCAAAACAGTGGGGTGGGGGCAAATCGGGGAGCGAAGGTAGATTTCCTCCACCTCCCTCGCGTTCAATTTTATTCGAAAGGCAAGTCCTGACTATCCCGGAGGCTAGCGACAAAGCTGAAGATAGGAATGTTTTCCAGTCCCGATGGACCGCCTAACGACTGCTGTAAGCGACCGATGGGGCCGCGCTTGGCCGTCGTCAACCTGGGGTTCCCAGGGCGTGGTGTGGGCGTACCGAGCGGGGCTTGGAGGGCGGTGATCCCAGGCGGAGGGTTTCCGCTTATATTACAGCGGCAGCTGCATTCGCCTTCTCGGGATTTTTGCTAGCGAGGTAACCTCATGGTCGGGTTGGATACGATCGGCAAGCTTTGGATGATGATTGTTTCGAGCGTATCGTGGTGGTGTTGTGTCTCCGCCTTGTATGGCGAAGACTGGCCCGGACTGCTCGGCCCGAGACGTGATGGGCACTCGTTGGGGGCGGTGATGGCGGTCACCGCTAACCAGGAGGCTGCTACCGTACGCTGGCGGTTGGACGCGGGCGAAGGTTACGCTGGCGCAGCCATCGTCGCGGGCCATGCGTTTCTCTTGGATCGGCAGGGCGAGCAGGATCGTTTACGGAAGGTCGCGATGGCGACAGGCCAGGTAAGGTGGACCCAGGTCTGGCCAGCAGGTTATCGTGGGGGGATCGACTCAGACAAAGGGCCGCGCTGCGTGCCGATGATCGCTGGCGACCGCGTGGTCTGTTATTCAGCTGCCGGCGATTTGTTGGCGATTTCACAGGCTGACGGTTCGATCCTCTGGTCGCGTGGGTTGCGGCGTGACTACCAGGCGGATGACGGTTACTTCGGCGCCGGCAGCACACCGCTGGTGCTGGGCGATCGGATCATCGTCAACGTGGGTGGTCGGCGGGGCGGGATTGTCGCGATTCAACTGAGTGACGGGAAAGAGCTTTGGGGGGCGACGAATTATGACGCGAGCTACGCTTCGCCGATCGCTTGGTCCCCACGCTTGGACGAAGCGGCAGCCGCCTCGGCTGCCATCGGCGAGACGGTAGTCGTGGTGCCTACAAGATTGAAAACGGTGGCCTTGAACGCGGCCTCGGGCGATGTTTTGTGGGAGGTTGATTTCGGGCAACGCGGGCCGACGGTGAATGCGGCCACCCCCTTGGTCAGTGATCGCCTGCTGTTCCTCACCGCCAGCTATGGGATCGGCAGTTTGAGTTTGGAGCTCCCCGACTCGTCGTCTCGCGTTTCGAACGTTCCCGTGCGTTCGATCTATCAAGGGGAAGCATTGAGCAGTCAATACGCCACGCCGGTCATCATGGACGGTTGGGTTTTTGGGAGCGAGGGACGCGAGGATTTAGGGAACGCGAGCTACCGGTGTCTCCATCCGCGGACGGGCGATGTTGCCTGGGAGGAAGCTGGTTTGCCTATCTGTCACACTATCGCTATCGCCGACCAGCAACTGCTGCTGGTCGGGATCGATGGAAGCCTGCGGCTGATCGAGGCGAATCCGATGGCCTATCGCAAATACTGGGGGAAAACTTTGGCCAACGGAAGCTACCGTGCCCTGCCAGCCCTTGCCGATCGACAACTGGTCCTGCGTTCGAATGGCCCTGGGAACCAGTGGCTGTGTGTGGATCTCAGCCAGCCATGACCATCATTGCCGGCGGAGTTGGCTTGGCTTGCGAGATAACGAAAGCCCGTCCCGTGTCGGTGACGTTACATCAGCTTGGGCCGAGCTGGGCTTCCAAGGCAGTCGAAAGTTGCCGATCGTTACTCGGTATCTTCGTATTCGTAGTCATCGTCTTCGGCTGACACTACCTCGTCTTCATCCGGGTCGTATTCCGCCTCATCCTGGTCCGACTCCGCCGAGGTTCCCGCTTCGTCTTCCTCGTCATACTCTTCGTATTCTTCAGCCTCCTCCGCTTCGTCTTCCTCCGGAGCCGGGCGAGCTCTCGTCGGAATACCGGAAGCGGCCGCCAGGGCACCCGAAGCATTGGCGAAACTGACGCTGCGTCGGCCTCGTCCATCCTCGGCCGGGGTGACGGGTGGGGGAGGGCTTGGATCCCAGCCTTCATCCCGCCGGATCTTGTTCTTGCGGTTGGAGGAGGAATCCTCGGGCGCTGGGGCCGACTCCGCCCCACGCATGGCGTCCCACTGGGCGATGGAAATCGTTACCTCCCGAGCTTGCGAGCCATTGTATTGCCCGACGATTCCGTCTTCCGCCATGAAGTCGATCAACCGCGCGGCGCGGCCGTAGCCAATACCCATCGCGCGTTGCAACAACGAGCAACTGCCGCGACCTTCGCGGACAACGATGTCGACCGCCGCCTCGTAGAGTTCATCCCGCTTCTTGAAGGCCATCGGTTTAGCCGGATCGCCCTCGGCTTCATCTTTGACCTTGATATGCATCAATTCATGGACAAAGTTCTGTTCGCCGGTGCTGCAATGTTCAACGATGCGATTGATTTCGTCATCGCTAAGGTAAGTTCCCTGGCCTCGCAACAAGGTGCTCGTACCTGGCCACAAGAAGAGCATGTCGCCATTGCCGAGCAGCTTATCGGCTCCCATCTCATCGAGCACGACCCGCGAGTCGACCCGACTGGCAACTTGAAAGCTGATACGAGCCGGCAAGTTGCTCTTGATCAATCCCGTGATCACGTCGACCGTCGGTTTTTGCGTCGCGAGAATCAGGTGAATGCCCACCGCTCGGCTCTTCTGTGCCAGGCGAATGATGTGCTGTTCTACCTCCTTGCCAGCGGTCATCATCAGGTCCGCCATTTCGTCGGCGACGATAACGATGAAAGGTAAGTGGTCGGGGATCAGCTCCGCATCTTCGGGGCTTTCCGGCTTCAGGCGTTCATGCAATTCCTCGCGACCGAGCTGGTTGTAGTTCACCAGGTGGCGAACACCAGCCCGGGCCAGCAAGGCATACCGCTCTTCCATCTTGTCGACGGCCCATGCCAAGATGGCCTCGGCCTTGCGCATATCGGTCACGACCGGATGCATCAGATGCGGTAGTCGAGCATAACCGCTCAACTCGACCATCTTTGGATCGATCATCAGCATCCGTACTTCGTCGGGACGTCGCGTCATCAGGATCGAGGCGATGATTGAATTCAAGCAAACGCTCTTCCCCGTTCCCGTGCGGCCGGCAATCAGCAGGTGAGGCAATGAAGCCAGGTCGGCCGCCAGCGGTTTCCCCGAGACATCTTTCCCCAAGAACAGCGGGATTTTCATCTTCTTGAGTTGGCCCGTCGATTCCTCGATCACTTCGCGGAGGCGGACCACCTGCCGTTTTTCGTTGGGAACCTCGATCCCCACCGTATTCTTACCGGGGATCGGTGCCACGATTCGCACGCTGGGCACACGCAGGGCAATAGCCAAATCGTCCGCCAGGCCGGTGATCTTGCTCAACCGCAGGCCGGGTTCTAGTTCGATCTCGTATTGGGCGATCACCGGACCGGTCTCGATTTCGACCACCCGGACATTGAGTCCGAAATGAGCGAAGCTTTGTTCGAGGATCTTGGCCTTTCGGCGGACTTCAACTTCCTGCTCATCATAGGAGATGTCGTCGCCTTCGGTGAGCAGTTCGATGCCGGGCAAGACATACTCCTCGGTCCCTTCCGGGAGTTTGGTGTCGTCGAGGTGATCGAGCGAGTCTCGGGCGGCTTGCTTGTCTTGCTCGGTCTGATTGCGCTGACGCCGATTGGTGACCTTCACTTTATCCGGTGTGGCCGGTTCTTCAGCCGGTGCGACCGTTTCCGCCTCTTCATCCCAAACGCCGTCGTCCGAGTCTTCGGTTACGGTATCCTCGGAATCCTCGTCGTAAGCTTCGTCCGCAGTGATGGCCTCCTCTTCGTCGTCTAGTTCATCGAGTTCCTCGCGGGTCTCCTGTTTCCGTCCGCCAAGGATGGCTTGCGAAAGTGAAGAGATCAGCGATGAAGGGTTGGGTAGACGTCCCTGGCTGGGGGTGGTTGCCAAGCCTTCCTTGTCCATCCGCGTCGGAGCGTGGATGTCGGAGCGTGAACCGAACCTTTGGCTTGAAAGGTCCAGCCCGGTAGCTCGTTCGCCGGTGGGTTTTCGACCGATCTTGATCGAAAGGCCGTCGCTGAAATCAGCCTCATCTTCATCCATCGCCTCCTCGTCTTCTGCCTCAGCAACGGCAGTGGATACGGTCAGCGAATTGGGTAAGTCGGAGCGGCCGACCGCCGGTCGGGTCGCAATGACTTTTTGCGCAGCCTGCTCGACAAGCCATGACACGGGGAGCCCCAAATGCCGGCCGGTAGAGGCAAGCCCGATCGCCGAGTAACGAAGGTAATGGACCACCGCATACTCGGTGCTCAGCAGGATCCCAACCGCCAGGCAAGCCAAGGTCAGGATCAAACTGCCAGTCCAGGCGAAATGCTCCTGCAACCAGATACTGGTCAAGGCTCCCAGGTAACCACCGGAACCGATAGGCACCGGTAGATGCAGTGGGAGTCCGGTAATCGGGAGGAGGGTAATTAGCGATACTCCGACAAGCGTCCAGCCAAGGCTGCGGCCCAAGGGTGAGGCCCACGGTTGCTGCCGCAGCATTACGACCACCGATAGGCTCAACAGGATCGCTGTTAAATAGGCTCCGGCCCCGAGTCCCTGGAACATCAAATGACTCACCCAAGCCCCAGAAAATCCGCAACTATTGGTGATCCGATCGTTCAGCGGGTAGGCGACGATGTCCGGCTGATACAGTTGGCCGAGCGGGACAGGCAGTTCCGGAAGGGGATCCGCTGAATCATGGGTCAGCAGCGACAACCAGACGAAAACACTGACGGCCGCGACAGCGAGGGCCGCGATATCCCAGCGAACTTTGCGAGGTTCTGGCATGGTCGGGAAAGGAACGGCGGTTTACGCTATGGCGACGGTCAGCGAGACGCGTGCGCCAGCAGCGAGGATGCGCGGCCGATTCCTTGGCCAGAACGATGTCGACACTCCGTAACCAGGGAGGTATCGACAACGGCGACTTCAGGATTTCAGATATTTTCCGCGGCCCGGCACGATCGATTTTAACCGGCCAATCGTTACCTCCTTGTTTGCTGTACCTCAGCCTCCTATGTTCGGTGTTGTCAACTGCTTGAAACCGCGTGGGCCTACCAGCCGGGATTGCGTCAATCGCCTGCAATTCCGCTTGAAACCCCATAAGGTCGGGCACGCCGGTACCCTCGACCCGCTCGCCGAAGGGGTATTGTTGATCGCCATCGGTTCTGCGGTTCGCCTCGTCGACTGGATTCACGGACTTCCGAAATCTTACCGAGCCGTTTTCCACTGGGGGCAGACCAGCCCGTCGGCCGACGTCGGGACAGAGATCCGCGAACTGGTGGCGGCTCCGGTACCTAGCCGTACCGAGGTCGAGGCCGGGCTTGTCGAATTCCGCGGTAAGATCCAACAGGTTCCGCCCATCTTCTCGGCGATCCAGATCGACGGGAAACGGGCCCATCGGTTGGCCCGAGCCGGTAAAGAAGTTGCCTTGCCGCCTCGCGAGGTTACCATCCATCGCTTGGATTTGGTCGAATTCGCCTACCCGCGGATGGTCTTGGATATCCAATGCAGCACCGGGACCTATGTCCGCAGCCTGGGGCGGGATATCGCCAGGCGTTGCGGGAGCGATGCCGTGATGACCGAGTTGGTTCGGACGGCGATCGGCCCGATGGATGTTTCGGCCGCCGTTCCGCTAGCGCAACTCGATTCCCGCGAAGCGATCATCGCCCAGCTTCAGAATCCCAGCCGATTGCTGACGCACCTACCACGTGTCACCTTGTCCAAGCTAGAGATCCGCACCATCCTGGATGGCAAGACGATCGAGTTGGCCGAGCAACAGCATGGTGAATTGTTGGGCGTGGACGAAGCTGGGAATATTCGGAGTATCTTGCAACCAGCCAGCGGGATCCGCTGGAAACCATTGAAAAACTTCCCCGAGCCATCATGATCCATTTCGATTTCTCCGACGAAGATAATCCTGACTTGTCGCCGGCCGCGATGAGCGGCAGCGACGAAAGTTGGATGCGCAGGGCACTGTCGCTTGGCCTGGCCGCCGCGGAACAGGATGAGGTGCCGGTCGGCGCTATCGTGGTTCACCAGGATCGTATCATCGGCAGCGGATGGAACCAACGCGAGCAACTCAAGGACCCAACTGCGCACGCCGAAATGATTGCCATCACTCAAGCTTCGGCTGCCCTCGAATCGTGGCGCTTGATCGACTGTACTCTCTATGTCACGCTGGAACCGTGCCCGATGTGCGCGGGGGCTATCCTCCAAGCCCGTATTCCCCGGGTAGTTTATGGCGCTCGAGATCCCAAAGCGGGGGCGGTCGATTCGCTTTACCGATTATTGAATGATCCGCGGTTGAACCACGCCGTGCAAATCACCGGCGGGGTCTTGGCAGTCGAGTGCGGTCGGATACTCACGGAATTCTTCGAAGCCAAACGCAAGCTTGGGAAAAAATAGCCGCGTCGGTCCGATCTGCCTCGTATGAAAAAAAGGTAGGGCTGACCAGCGGATCAACCCTACCTTCGGCTTTTTTCTCAGGTACCCGCGACGAGCGACACTGGCTGGCCACAGGCGGAACCGATCACTCCGACTCCGGGCGTTCCGGGCGAGAGGGTCGCTCACCTTCCGGCCGCTCAGGACGTGGGCGGTCACCATCCGGTCCACCCGGTCGGAAACCTCGCGCTCCTTCCGGACGCGGTCCGCCAAAGCCCGGCCCTCCCGGTCCCTGCCCTTCACCGCGCCGCATCATCGGCATGCTCTCGGCGAATTTCATCAATTCCTCACGATCCAATTTGCCATCCTTGTCCGCATCGAATTGCATGGCAAAGCTAACAAATCTTTCTGGAGGTGGTCCGCCAGCACCTGGTCCGCCAGCACCTGGTCCGCCAGGGCCAGGACCGGGTCCACGATCACCGGGTCCACGATCACCAGGTCCACGATCACCGGGTCCACGATCACCAGGTCCACGATCACCAGGTCCACGATCACCAGGTCCACGATCACCA
>JBILTQ010000199.1:0-9884 GCA_044371435.1 Pirellulaceae bacterium
CGTCACCTCCGAGATGCACATTCCCTGCGCTCGCGTTGGCCTTGCGCCAAAATCGCATATAGCCACTGCGTACCCAGGATTGGAGGTGTCGCCCAAGGCGTTTCAGGAGTTCCATGTTTCTTTGACGGAGCGAGTTCGAGGCGAGTGGGTTGTCGCAGCCTGCAACCACCCAAAGGAGTGGTTGATCTTAGTCCCGACGACGGAGCGTGCGTTGGTCGCGGCGATTTTTTTAAAAAAAAGAGGGGACAGCAGCGAAGAGGAAGTCGAGCCGCACTCGACCGAATCGTGCTGGAGGAAGCCGCGGCCTGCTGGCGGTCGGCGGGGGACGGCTTATTCCCACTCGATGGTCGCGGGCGGTTTGCTGCTGATGTCGTAGCAAACGCGGTTGACGCCGCGGACCTCGTTGATCAGACGGGTGCTGATCCGACCGAGCAAGTCATAGGGGAGATGGCTCCAATCAGCGGTCATGAAGTCATCGGTGTTGACGCAGCGGACGGCCACCGCATTCTCATAAGTCCGGGCATCGCCCATGACACCGACGCTCTGAACGGGCAAGAGGACCGCGAAGGCCTGAGAAGTTTGGCGGTAGAGCCCTGCATTCTTGATCTCGCTGACGACGATTTCATCCGCCTCGCGCAGCACCGCCAGTTTCTCTCGGGTGACTTCCCCGAGGCAGCGGACAGCCAAGCCGGGTCCGGGGAAAGGATGACGCCAGACGAGCGGTTCGGGCAAGCCCAGCTCGGCGCCCAAGCGGCGGACCTCATCTTTGAAGAGGTCCCGCAGGGGCTCGATCAATTCGAATCCCAACTCTTCCGGCAGCCCACCGACGTTATGGTGAAGCTTGATGGTCGCGGCTGGACCATCAGGGGCGGCTCCACTTTCGATCACGTCGGGATAGAGGGTCCCCTGGGCGAGGAAACGCGCTCCTTGGATTTTCTTGGCCTCTTCCTTGAAGCATTCGATAAAGGCATGCCCGATCCGCCGCCGTTTTTCCTGTGGTTCGGCGACCCCCCGGAGCGTATCGAGGAACTTTTCCTCGGCCTGCACGACGTGCAGATCCGCTTTGAAATGTCGGGTAAACTCGGTGATGACGGCCGTCTGCTCATCCTTGCGCAACAAGCCGTTATCGACCAGGATGCAGGAGAGTTGAGAGCCGATGGCCTTGTAGAGCAAGGCGGCGGTGACGCTGCTATCGACTCCACCCGACAAGCCGCAGATCACCCGGTCCTTACCGACAACCTGGCGAATCGAGTCGACCGACTGCTCGACGAAGTTGCTCAGGTGCCAGCGCCCTTCGCAACCGGCGATGTTGTACAGGAAATTGTGGATCAGCGTTCCTCCCAGCGAAGTATGGGTAACTTCCGGATGGAATTGCAGGCCGTAAACCGGTCGCGACCGGTGGGCGACGGCGGCATAGGGACAGGTCGAGGTCGACGCCAGCGCGACGAAATCACGGCTGAGGTCGCTGACTTGGTCGCCATGGCTCATCCAGACATCGATCTCGTGGGGAAAGCCAGCGAACAGGCTGTCCATGTTGGCGATATGCAGTCGGGATCGCCCATATTCGCGCGCTGGACTGTGGGTGACCTTGCCTCCTAGCGTTTCCGAGATCAACTGCATGCCATAGCAAATCCCAAGGATCGGGATCCCCAACTCGAAAAGCTTCGGATCGCATCGCGGGGCGCCGGCTTCATAAACGCTGTTGGGACCGCCGGAGAGGATGATGGCCGCCGGCTTACGCTGCCGAATCGTCTCAGCCGAGATACTATGCCGCACGATTTCGCAGTACACGTTCTCTTCGCGAACACGCCGTGCGATGAGCTGCGCGTACTGCGAACCAAAATCGAGAACGAGCACGCGTTCTTCAGCCAAACTTCCGATGGTAGAAAGGGGTCCCGATGGCGACGACATGACAATCCTGGCAAGCCCTCAGAGAAAAGCGGTCAAATCCAAGGGGAGACAGTATAGCCAGACTTTCAATCTTCTGCGATTGCAAGTTTCGGGTCGTTTCGCTGCCGCCACATCGTCAGTTGGTTTCCCTTCGCGTTGTAGTGTGTCTCGCTCATCAACTGCTCGATCAACCAAACGCCGCGTCCTCGCGGTTTATCCAGGCAATCCTCGTCCGTGCATGGCTTTAACGTCGCGCGACAGAATCCAGCCCCTTCGTCGGTGATCTGCACATAACAAAATTCGGGCGCGACCCGAAAATCGAGCTCGACGAATTTTCCTTGATCGCGTCGATTGCCGTGCTCGATCGCATTCACCAGCCCTTCCTCGACCGCCATCCGCACGTGAAAGAGGTCGCGGCCTTCCCAACCGTACTCCTCGAGGGCTGCCAACAGTCGGTCGATGGTCCGATGCGCTTCATCGACGTCGCTGGGCAACCGGTGCCGAAGCGTCCATGACCATTCGCGGTCCAGTGTAAGCGACATTCACCACCTCGAATCGACCGAAATCAGCCGCTGAAGGAACCGATCTAACCTCCCCGTCGACGCTAGCCCTGGCATCGACTACAGCTTGAAGGCTTCCAAAGCTTCGGCTTCCGATTTTCGGATGTCGAAGACCCGATCCAGCCGCGTGATGGTGAACACTTCCTTGATTTCGGCTCGCAGATTGCAAAGCTTCAAGCGGCCTTGCACCTTCTTGACTTGCGAATTCAACGAGATGAGCTTGTTGAGGGCGGCGCTCGACATGAACTCGACCCCCTCGAAGTTCAGCAGGATCACGTTGCGGTTATCGACCAGTACCAGCGAGTTCAACTCTTCGCCGAGTTGCTCGATGCTGGCGGAATCGACAATTTTACGATCGATGAAACGGACGACGGAAACCGGTCCTTCGTCGGCTACCATGATGCGGCGTTTAGTGCTCATCGTTGCAACTTGACCTCAATCCTCTATCCGTCCCAAAATCCGAACACCGCCGGCGAGCATCCGCCAAAAAAGCGTCTCCAGAAAACATGATTTAGCTTAGCCCGCCGCGCCATGAATGCAACTAGAGGTCGCGCGGTGAAAAGGTGTGCGACCGGTCGCTCAGGGGCCGCTGGTCTGAATGATCATCTGGTCGGCCCCACTTTGGTTGGCAGTCGGTCGCGTCAGCATGAAGCCGATGAAAGTCGCCACCAGTACCACCGACCAAATCATCAGAATCAGACTAGTTTTTCTATTTTTCTTCCATCGGCTGAAAGCGTAGTAGTAGGCGTAGAGAACCGGAATAACCAAGCAAAGCACCCCTTGCATGGTCTTCTCCTGAAAAGCAGCGGCGATTGTGGCCATGGTCGCCAGCCACACCACCATCCCGCTCACGCACATGCCGATAAAAAACATGGCATTCATGAACGGCATCCGTTGGATGGTTCCCTTGATCGTACCCTCTGCCGCGCGAATATATTCGCCGTTTTCGTCGACCACCGTCCCTTCCTTGACGATGACACCGAAGGCGATGACCATGCACAGGCCGAGGACGCAAGCTAGGTAAACCCACCACGGAGCGCCGACGAACTTGAGGGCTTCATCGGCTGCCTTCTCCTTCCGCAAACTCTGGTCGGCCTCGTTCAGCGCTTTGTTGGAATATTGCCCCTGCGAGGAACTGGCTGGGCTGGCGACACCGGTCAACCGCTGCCCCGATTCCAGGTGAAAACCGCAGGCCACGCACAGCACCTGGCCCGCGGCTACCGGTGCTCGGCATTGCGGGCAGGTCGGCCCAGACTCCTTCCCGATCCCCGCCTCGGAAAGCAATTGATCCAACGGATTCGAGGCTCCCAGGCCGGAGGCGGGCGAGGCGGCGGGTTTCCCGGCCGGTTTGGCCGCCGCGGGCGTTGCGGGCGTTGCGGGCGCCGCGGCGGGGCGGGACTTGGCAGAGGCTGGCGTTTCGGCGGAAGGGCTGCTGTCCCCAACCGCCGGGATCCTCAGCATCTGGGCACATTTGGGGCATTTTCCGCTCTTGCCGGCGTACTGGTCGGGAACGGAAAGGGAATGACCGCACGAACAACGGACGCGGATCGGCATGGAGCAACCTTGGGAGACGAGCCTTCAAACCGGGAAAATTCCATCGTAATCCTGGCGATGCCAATTTGACAGCGGGAATTGCTGGCAGGCTTGCCCCCTCCTGAAGTGACCCCAACCCCACTCTTGAACTCTTGAACTCTTGAACTCTTGCCCGGCGAAGCTATCCAATTTCAGGCGAGCAACCCTCGGTGGGGGCTGCCGGTTCAGGCTTCCCGGCAAGTTGCGGAGCGGCCTGGGTAAGCAA
Organism: Pirellulaceae bacterium; assembly: GCA_044371435.1. Lineage (GTDB taxonomy): Bacteria > Planctomycetota > Planctomycetia > Pirellulales > Pirellulaceae > JAIYDQ01. The sequence goes on from JBILTQ010000199.1 coordinate 4,249, forward strand.
GGCAGATCGGGGGCCAGGCCAGGAACCGGAATGCCTGGGCTTTCGGCACGCCGATTGCTGCAGCGTGGCCGCAACGTCTTGGGAGTGTCGTTTTGACGCTCGAGCGAGGGCGAGTCCGGCGATTCCATCGAAAGTCCCCCCTCATCCACTCTATCGACCATTCAGTTTTAGAACCATTTTCGGGAGGAAAAGGCAGATGCCTGCGGCTGTAAAAGAAAAAGCAAAGACGAAGTTGATTCCGCTTGGCGACCGTTTGGTAGTGCAGCGCGAGGCTTCCGAGGAGAGAACGGCTGGCGGTATCCTCCTGCCAGATTCGGCCAAGGATAAGCCGACCCGCGGCGTCATCATCAGCGTTGGGGACGGTCGGTTGCTCGATGATGGCTCACGGGCTCCACTGCAGGTGAAGGCTGGTGACAAGGTGCTTTTCACCAGCTATGCCGGTGAGCAGATTGAAGTCGACGGCGAAGAATTCCTGCTGATGAACGAAAGCGAAGTCCTGGCGGTCCTCGCTTGATGCTGGCGCATTCAACCCTTCCAACCATATATTCCTAAGATTTGGAGAATTCTCATGCCCAAAATTATCGCCTTCGATCAAGAAGCGCGTGAAGCTATCCGTCGCGGTGTTTCGAAACTGGCCCGCGCCGTCAAAGTCACCTTGGGGCCCCGTGGTCGCAACGTGATCCTGCAGAAGAGCTTCGGGAGTCCGACCGTGACCAAAGACGGGGTGACCGTCGCCAAGGAAATCGACCTCGAGGATGTCTACGAAAACATCGGGGCTCGCATGGTGCGAGAAGTCGCCAGCAAGACCAGCGATGTCGCCGGCGATGGAACGACGACGGCGACGGTGATGGCCGAAGCCATTTTCAATGAAGGGCTGAAGGCGGTCGTGGCTGGGGTGAACCCGGTGCAGATGAAGGCTGGCATCGAAAAGGCCGTTTCCGACATCACCGAGAAACTGCACAAGATGTCGATCAAAATCAAGGACAAGAGCGAGATGGCCAATGTGGCCACCATCGCCGCCAACAACGACCGGGCCATCGGCAACTTGCTGGCTGATGCGATGGAAAAGGTGGGCAAGGACGGGGTGGTGACGGTTGACGAAGGCAAGAGCTTGCAGGACGAACTGGAGTTCGTTGAAGGGATGCAGTTCGACCGCGGCTACCTGTCCCCCTACTTCGTTACCGATTCTTCGACCATGGAAGCGGTACTGGAGGATCCCTACATCCTCGTCTTCGAGAAGAAGATCAGCAACATCAAGGATCTGGTCCCGGTGCTCGAGCAGGTCGTTCAGCAGGGCAAGCCCTTGTTGATCATCGCCGAGGAAGTCGAAGGCGAGGCCTTGGCGACTTTGGTCATCAATCGACTCCGAGGTACGCTGCAGATCGCCGCGGTGAAGGCACCTGGCTACGGCGACCGTCGCAAGGCGATGATGGAAGATATCGGGATCGTGACCAATGCCATCCCGGTTTTCGAAGCCCTCGGACGGAAACTCGAGTCGCTGACCTTGGCGGACTTGGGCCGGGCCAAGAAAGTGATTATCGACAAGGATAACACCACCATCATCGAAGGAGCAGGTAAGAGTTCGGATATCAAGGCGCGGATCGATCAGATCCGTCGCGAGATTGAAGTCACCACCAGCGACTACGATCGCGAGAAGCTGGAAGAGCGGTTGGCCAAATTGGCTGGGGGTGTAGCCAAAGTCAACGTTGGGGCCGCCACCGAAAGCGAAATGAAGGAGAAGAAGGCGCGGGTAGAAGACGCTCTGCATGCGACTCGCGCGGCGATCGAAGAAGGTATTCTGCCGGGCGGGGGGGTGGCTTTGCTGCGTGCCTCGACCACGGTCCAGCCGAGCGAAGGGATGTCGAACGACGAACGCGTCGGCTACAACATCATCATTCGTGCCTGCCGCGCGCCGCTGACGATGATTTCGGCCAACGCCGGCCAGGATGGCGGGATCGTCTGCGAGAAGGTGGCTGAGGCCAAGGGTAACCAAGGCTACAACGCTTTGACCGGGGTCTACGAGGATCTGGTCAAGGCGGGTGTCATCGACCCGACCAAGGTTACCCGTACCGCTTTGGCTAATGCTGCATCGGTCGCCACCTTGCTGTTGACGAGCGATGCCTTGATCGCCGACAAGCCGAAGGAAGACTCCGGCAAGAAGGCTGGCCCTGGCGACCACGACATGTACTAGGTCGCAGCCTGCGATCCGGTGAATCACCAGCGATCGATGATGAAAGTAAAAACCTCTGCCTTCCCGGCAGAGGTTTTTTTATAAACATAGCCGAGGCGAAAAGTCGGTGGGGCATTGCCGCGCAACGGCTATCACCGCCTTCACCATCACCGTCCCACGGGAACGATCTCGAGGATGCGATCGTTATAGCTATCGGTAATCAGCAGCCGACCGGTGGTCGGATGGACGCTCACTCCGTGCGGGCGATTGAGGTCACACTCGAGCGGTTGGCTGCCGATCGCCCCCTTGCCGGCTTTGCCGGTCCCGGCGATGCGAGTGATCTGTCCGCTCGACGGATCATAGCGACGAATCAGGTGATTCTCGGCATCGGCGATGATCACCCGCTGTTCGCGATCGATACACAGGTGCTTGGGACCGTTCATCAGCGCTTCGATGGCCGGGCCACCATCTCCGGAGTTCCCCTTCCTGCCGCTTCCATTGACGACCGTGCGGATCCGCCCTTCGCGGTCAACGACCCGCAGCGCATTTCCACCGCGTTCCAGAATATACACATTGCCCTGTCGATCAGGAGCGACGGCTCGCGGATCAACCAAGGGAGACTCGGCGGCCACCGCCCCGTCGCTCGGCTTTCCCTTTTCGCCGTTACCGGCAAATATCGCCGAGCGGCCGGTCGGCAGGTCGATCACATGCACCCGCTGCAAATCGGCCACGAACAGCTTTTGGCCGCTGGGATCCAAGCAAATGCAATAGGGGCCTCGGCTTCGGGCTTTCTCGGCGTCGGTGATGAAGGCGTCGAGTTGGCTCAGGTGCTGGCGCAGGGCGTCGTAGATGGCGATCTTTCCATTCCACGTGTCGGCGATGAAAATTTTTTCCGGCGATTGTACGGCCAGGTTATGGGGTCCTTGAAAAGCGAACTGCAGCGGCTCCAACGCGGCGTTGTTCGCCGCCTTGGGGGCGACTGGTGAAGCCGCCGGCGAGACGTTCGTTTTTCCCAGTGCATAGAATTTGCCGGCGAGATGCTGGAGTTTCCCCGTACCATCGACCTTGAGCAGCCGATTACCGCGGCTCATCTCCACGATCCACAACTCACCGCGCTGATCCCATTCGGCGCCGAAGGGCTCTTGCAATTGGGCTTGTTTAGCTGCAATACCGACCTCCGGTACGTCTCCTCCGGCTATCAATTCGATACGGTCCTGACCGCGGCTGAGTTCGGCAAGCAGGTTCATCGATCCAAGCATGCCGAACAGGCTGATCGCAGGAGCGATGATGAACATAGGGAGATTCGCAATCATGTTCGATGTCCTCGATACAAGGGGAGAGGCGGTAAGTGCCGCGGGCTGGGAAGGTCCGATTTATTTCAGGAGCACGCCAACCTCCGCCACGATCCTTGTCTTGGAAGGCAAGATCGCGCGGCGAGATTGAGTTCGTTTGGACGGGACGGCCAAAGGCGGGAGTTGAGGGGCAGGCCAGCGGCCGCCGTGGTCGGTCCCAGGGTGGCGAATCCGTCGCTCGGCTTCGCTGGGAATGGCGAGGGAAGCTTAACGGTTGCCGTCCAGCCAGTCGATGGCCTCGAGCACATACCGGCCGAGGCCATCGGTTTTCTCGGGATGGGGGCTGAAGCAGAGTACGCGGCCGCGGTGGTAGGTACCGCGGGCGATCGCTGTCGTGCCCGGCATCACGCCGTGGGGCGCGCCATTCTTGGCGATCTCCCCGACGTAGCTGGCCAAAGGCTCATAATCCGGGACGTCGGCAACTTGGGCGGGAGCCAGCAGCGGCCCCTGATGATAGTAGATGTCGGGAGTGGCATCGGTTTCTTGAAAGAGCTCCAGCGCTGGAGCGGTCAAGGCGATTTCCACCGAGCCGAACCCCCGCGCCCAATGTTGCCGATCGAGGACCTTGGCGTCGAGCAGGTTCAAGGACCACGAATAGTCACAACTCGCCAAGTAAGCTCCGGCACAGATTCCCAGGAAGCCATTCCCATCGGCGACAAAACGTCGGACGCATTCACGCCCCTCCTCGCCCAGGGCCTTGCCTTGCCCGCCGCCTGAGCCTCCCGGATGAATCAGTACGTCCACCTCGGCCAAGGCGTTCCGTCGGATATCCTCAGCGTTCAAGCGAGTCACGCTCAGGCGATCGGCCGTTTGGAGGACCGCCATCAGCTTGTCGGTTGCACTGACGCCGTCATCGACGAAGACCGCGACTCGCGTCTTCTGCGGCTCGTTCCGCTGCGACGTCGGGGGAACCTGAATCTTCAGGTAGGCACTGGCATAGTCAGCCACCGCGTCGGCCAGAACGGTTGCTGTGGCTGCCTGGCGGCTTTTCACCCGGTATTCAGCGCCGAATTCCAATTGGATGGCGTCGATCACTGTCCCCGGCAAACGTCCATAGGTTCCAACGATGTGACCGCCGTTATAGCCGGCTTGCTCAGTCCCATCCATCGGTTGGGGATGTACCTTCCAGCCGCGAACGCTCAGCAAACCAAACAGGCTTTGAGGCCCGGTATGGGCCGACTCGCCGAAGGTGGCACGCAAGTGTTGCACCGTTGCCCCATTCCGAGTGCCCCGGAAGACGGTATCGCGTTGACTACCCTGGCCATGAATATCCAGGAGCAATCCCGAGCGGAATTTTTCGGTGACTTGACGACAATATCCGTGAAGCTGCTGATGGTAGAAGTCATAGACCGGCTTGGCATCCGTATCTTCATAGGCGATTTCTGGAGGTCGATTCGGATCGAGGTACTTCCGGTGGATTTTGGAGGCGACGAGGAAGGGACGTTTCCCGAGACGCTGTTCGATGGCCAGCGACACGGCTTGGGCCAATTCGGTCGTGGCTGTATCGCGACTGATCACAAAACCCGAGCCGCCGGTTTTCAAACCTTCACCCTGCCGCTCAGGCACGCCGTCCAGTCCCAGCGTCCCGCCGTGCGGGGCCGAGAGGATGATTGGAAGCTCTCCTTCCTGAATCAGGACGCAATCGGCGAGTTGGCTCGGTGAGACCACGTTGGCTTCCTGGGACCAGGCTGGCTGGAAAAAGGTGGCGCTCCACGAAAAAATGGCCAACAACTGCCGCAATCGCGAACCGTTCCGCATCCTCATCGCAACCTCATAGAAATCCAAGCCTTGCCAACCGGGCATCGCAGCGAAGCCCAGGTATTCATCCAAAAAGGTACCTTCTCCGATATTGCAATCGCTCGGCCATCAAAATGCAATGACCTGATCCCGGGGCGGCCGAGCTTTCCTACCTTCGCGGTCGGGCATCGTGCGCGGAGGCTGCACCAGGACCAAGGCCATCTCGGGCTCTGCTGGTGGCCGAACCGGTTTCCGAGTGGTGGAGGCTGTCCGTGAACGGTGTGGAACCAGGGACGGATTCCCAACCCGCTCCCCGCAGCATCGGCTTGATTGGACCACCGCCGCGACGCCGCGATGTTCCGCGGGGGGATGGTCGA
>JBILTQ010000614.1:0-17042 GCA_044371435.1 Pirellulaceae bacterium
CGCCCCAGCATGCGGGGGCAGGAAGGACCCGAGCCGATTCTCATTTTGAGACGGCTTTTTGTCTCATTTTGAGACAAGCCGCCGATCGGGGGGTGTCACCCGCCCAGTTGCTCGAGGGCCTGCATCACCGCTATGAGCTCTTGCCTCAGCTCATTGGCTCTCTGCTCGAGCTCGGCTCGAATGTCGCCTGACTCGGCCTGCTGAGACCCTCCCTGGGGCTCCAGGGAGACGACCAGCTTGCCATCTTTGCAGCAAGGTCGACGGTAGAGGTGGATCTCCTCGATCTGGTGATCGTCCAGGTAGAGGCCAGCATGGGCCATGGCATCGAGCGGCGCCTTTAGCAGGTTGTCCAAGTCTCTTCGCCTGCGATCGGGTGGATGTGCCTCGATCGTGATCGCAATCGGTCCATCAAGGGTGCCGCGGCTGCCGTCCCTGGTCAGCCTGATCACTTCCTCCCTGAACTCTCGGCCAGCTCGGCTGATGATGGTCCTCGCGCCGACGCGTCGCCAGTAGTGATTCATCGATGGCGGAAATGGTAGATCGATCTCTGGCATGGCTTGGCCCTCCAGGTGGCAGGGTAGCAGGCCACTGGCCCAAAGTCCAACCCGAGGAGTTTCACCGGGGAAAATCCCGCGCCCCTAATAAGCACCCCCTAGAGAGACAAAGATCAGATAAAAGAGACCCACAGAGAACAGTGAAACTCCTCTCTCTCTCTCTTCTCTTTTCTAATGTTTTCTTGGCCCAACCAGATTCACCAGGAGTTTCACCACAGGTTCACCTTCACCACCCCCCTTGCAGGTGTCCACCGGAACTGAGCGAAACTCCTGCCATAAAAATATATCTTTCCCTATTGACCCCCATGGAGCCGGTCCGATATAGTTTCGTCAGCTGAGCCACTTCGGTGAGGCATGACTAAACACCGCTTGGAGCACGATCATGGCACGCAAGGGCAAGTTTGACTGGGCCAGCTACTGTGAGCTGTACGCCGCCGAAATCCGCAGTGGCAAGACCACGATTGATAAGGTTCCAGAGCAGGCCAGGCAGGAAGTCGAGGCCCTCCTCGGCAAGCAGCAGGTATCCAGCTGGACGATCGGCAAGTGGAAGCACCCAGTCACCGGCAGGGAGCGATTGTACGTAAACAGTTCAGAGATCTGGCGAGGCGTCAAAGTCTGGTTCGAATGTGGGGTTTCCGATGTGGTCCAGATCCAGGTCGCCGGCACGTTCTACGGCGATGATCCCAGAGCAGTCGCTGCAGCCAGGCAGCTGGCCGAGGAGATCGCCACCAAGTTTGCCGGCAGCTATTCCGCGATCGCCGCGATGGCTAAGTAGTCCAGCACCATTTTTGAATTTTCGCAACGGGAGAGACACAGCATGCAAATGCAGATTTACCAAACTGAATTCTGTGGTGACCATTACTGGATCCGCGCCGACTGGTCGCACCCGCATTGCCAGGTGGCGATGACCAGCTGCGACGGCAAACTGGCCTTCGAAGAGATCGAGCCAGACTGGGTGTACTGCGGGTTTGAGGTCGAGGAGGCCACTGCTCCATCGGTTGCGATGGAGATGGTTTTGCGCGAGATCGTCCGCGACTCTGGCGATGACCCTGACGACGAAGAAAACAAAGCACTGATCGCCAGGGCAATCGATCGCTTGCATGAGGTGGAATCATGACCAAGCACAAGCAGGAAGCGATGGTAGCCGCGCTGACTAACGCCCTGACTAACACCTTGGCCGGATTGCCGGAGTCCAAACGCGAGGAGATCTGGCGATCTTGGCGAGATGCCAGCGCCAATCTCCTGCAGCTCGAGCGACTACTGGAGGATGTCCGAGGCGAAGATGGTGAGCAGCCGTCCCTCGTCCAGGCTGCGATCGACAGCCAGCTGTTTGATATCCGAGCCGCAAACGCCCAAATTGGCCTTTGCTGGCTGCCGTGGTCTTTGAGGAATGCAAGCAGAACAAAGGTGGTGAGCTAATGGACGTGACCAGGATTCAGGTTTATTGGGGCAAGGACAAGGAAGGTGCCGAAGGCTGGAGGTACCGCGTCTGGATGAGCGATGGAACGCACCAGACAGGCTGGGTGGCCGAGTTTAAGGACGTCCCAGATCGAGCCAGCAACACCGAGCTCGAGGAAGCCGTCAAGGAGATCGGCTACCAGCTGGACGCTGACACCGATCAGGGGTCGATCGCCGTGGTCAACAGTGGTGGAGGGTACGCAGAGTGGCACAGCTGACCTATTTACTTCGACTGCCGGCAGCCCATATGGAGGCATTCCGGCGCCGAGCCAGCCTCGATGGTTGCAAGCTGGCCGCATGGCTGGACCAGGCAGGTCTGGAGTACCTGGCCAGACTGCAGCAGGAGCCACTGGCCGCTGTGGTGTCCAAGCTTGGCCCTCGGCCAGGCTACGGTGGCGATCCAGTGTGTACCGAGGCTGCCGAGGAGATCGGTGGGCCTGGTCCGGTGGATGGCTGGGGGGATGGCTCGAGTGGCGCAGAGGAAGGGGGTGAGTGATGCGAGACATAGTAAAACGTCTGCGAAACGCTGCTGAATATGACGTTGGATTCGGGCCCTTGCTGCGGGAGGCAGCGGAAGCAGCCGACGAAATCGAGCGGCTGACAAAGGAGTTGGCCGAACTTCGGAAGGCGACTTGTCACAGTTGGAAAGCAGTGACAGAGCGATTGCCTGATGAGGGTCAGGAGGTGCTTGTGGTGTCACCATGCCCGAACGGCTTTACGCCAAACATCGACATTGCATCGTGGGGCGAAGAGGGCCAACAGGGGCCAGTGTGGCGCGAGTCTGATTGCGCGAGAGTTCACCCTACCCACTGGATGCCACTTCCCCAGTCGCCAGCCGTGGAGGGTGAGCCATGAGCTACCTGGTTTTTGCCGCAGATGACTACTACCCAGAAGGCGGCTGGGGTGACTACCGGGGCACAGCAAAATCGATCGAGGAAGCGAAGCAGATCGCCGAATCCTTGGCAACTGCGCGAGCTAGGCAGAATCGCGAGCCGCTGGAGTGGGCGCAGATCGTGGACGTTCGCAGTAAGGCGATAGTTTTGCGAGGCGAAACGGACGGCTTGGGGTCGCTGGAAAAGCGACTGCAACACGTGAAATGTGGTGGCAATTGGTACAACTGGGAACCGTTTCTGGAGATAAAACAGCCATGACACTTTTGACTATCACCGCCGTTGCCCTGGCCATCGCCGTGCCAGTGGCGCTGATCTGCAGCAGCTTTTACCTGCTCTACTGCCTTGATCGGGAGCTGGCCAAAGCCGAAATCGAGGCCCAAGACCTGCGATCGCAGCTGCGAGAGCTCAATGTCCTGCTCCTGTTCGCTGGGTATGAGTTTTACCCTGAGGGTGGCTGGCTCGATGCAGCCGGATCCTTTGAAACGGTTGAGCAGGCAATCCGCTCCCTCGAGAACATGGCCATCGACATGGTGTTTGTGAAAGCCAACCCATATAACTGGGCCCACATTGTCGACGCCAGGACTGGTGAAATCGTCTGGGCTGGGGTACTTCGCACTGGAATCAGAAAGGAGAAAATCCCGGCACCGGGCGATAAGTGGTACGAGATCGACGACAAGCTGAAAGGAACAGCCTGATGCAATGGACACTTCCAAGCTGCAGGCCGCTTGGCCTCGATGAAACCATCCAGGTCGGGGACTGGGTGGCCGATTGCCTCGATGGCGATCTGTCGATTGGCACTCCAGGTAAGTGGCAGCCGGCCAATGGTACGCTCGGCCAGACACCTCGCAGTGCCAGGGTTTTTGCCTGCCGGCCAGTGGCGAGGCCAGATCAGGAGGTGCCCAAAAAATAAAAAGCTTGCCATGGGCCTTGGGATCGCCTATCCTTTGGCTCACGAGACACACGCCCCACCACACCACTGGCAGCCGACGCACTTCTGCATCCCCCTGCCACCCCCACATGTGGTCCTGTGTCTCGCCTCGGGGGTGGCAGGGGCTCTTCGATGTTCCAAGTAGATTTTCAAACCGTCCAAGTTGTTTACATGTTTACAGTAACGAGTGACCAAAGGAGACACACCACATGCCAAAAATGCCATGGCAATCACACGCAACGACACAAATCGTGCCCTGCACAGTCGCAGAGTACGAGCAGGCCAGGGGCCAATTTATGGGGAGCCATCTCCTCGATCTGTTTGACCACTCGCCGCGCTCGTGCCAGTGGAAGATGCAGGGCCTGCTGCAGGAGGCCAGCCGGCCAGCCTATGACCTTGGCCGAGCAATCCACTGTTTCATCCTGGAGGGCCCAACCGAGTTCCATCAGCGGTACGAGATCGCCGAGGGGCCCATCAACGAAAAGACCGGAAAGCCATTTGGACGTGACTCCAAGGCCTGGCAGGAGTGGAATGAGCAGCTGCTGGCCCAGGGCCGCCAGGTGATCAACGGGGAGGAATTTACCAGGATGTCCGCGATGGCCGAGTCGATCGCTGAGACCGACGCCAGCCAGCTGCTGCACATCGGGCTGCCAGAGGTGACCATCCGCGGTGAGCTGCATGGGGTCCGCTGCCAGAGCCGTCTGGATTTCTTCAACCAGGACGCCGGCTGGATTGTCGATCTCAAGACCTGCGAGGATCTGGATCGGTTCTCCAGGGATTTTTTGCGGTTTGGCTACGATCGCCAGCTGGCATTCTACCGAGGCATGGTCCAGGGCCTCGGGCTGCCGGTCCAGCCCAGGGTCTATGTGATCGCTGCCGAAAAGTCCGAGCCATTCCGATCCCATGTTTTCGAGGTCTCACCTCAGACCCTCGACCTGGCCGCCGAGCAGATCCAGGGATCGCTGCTGACCTATCGGCAGCTCGTGGCCACCATCGGTTTCGATCGCCCCTGGCCGCGATCGCTCAAGTTTGGCCGCACCGTCACCCAGCTCTGAGGGCCATCATGCTGAATCTACCGACAGGCAAAGTGATCAAGCCGCGCCGAACATTCGTTTACGGGCCAGGGGGCATTGGCAAAAGCACCTTTGCCGCCCAGGCACCTGGGTGCGTGTTCATCCCAACCGAGGAAGGGGCCAACGATATCGAGGTGGCCAAGTTTCCGGTGTGCACCAGCTGGGATCAGCTGATGTGGTGCATTGGCCAGCTGTGCAGCGAACAGCACCAGTATCGGACAGTGACGATCGATACCGTGGACTGGGCTGAGAAGCTGGTCCACTCTAAGGTGGCCGCAGCCCATGGGGTGGAGCAGATCGGCGATATCAAATATGGGCGAGGGTATCCTCTGGCCGCGCAGATGTTCCGGGTCCTGCTGCAGGGCCTCGACTGGCTCCGCGACAATCGAGGCATGGGGGTCATTTTGCTGGCCCATGCGAAGGTCGAGAAATTCGACGACCCTGAGACGGCCAGTTACGATCGATACTCGCCCAAGCTGCACGACGCTGTGCAGAACATGATCTTTGAATGGGCCGATGAAGTGTTTTTTGCCAATTACCAGACCGTTGTAAAAGAGGAGGATGGAGGTTTCAAAAAGACGGTCACCAAGGGTGTTGGCACCGGCCTGAGGATTCTCAGAACCACCGGTAAGCCAGCCGCCAAGGCCAAAAACCGGCTCGGGATGCCGGATCAAATCCCGTTTAGCTATGCAGAGTACGCCAAGTTTCTACCTCAGTAAGGAATCGATCACATGCCACAAATCAATTTCAATGCCGCCTCCATCCCAGAGAACCGCAGCGCCATTCCATCCGGTGATTACATGGTTTGGATCAATGGATCCAAGCTTGTCTACGGAGACAGGGACGACCAGCAGCAGCAACAGCCCAATCCCAACGATCCAAAGCAGAGATTGGTCCTCAAAATCGAGATCCTGCAGCCGGAATCGGCGGCCGGTCAGAGCATCGAGGAAGGCTACTGGATGAAGCACCCCAACCCAAAGGCCGTGGAGGTTAGCAATCGCCTCCTGGCCAATGTCTGCAGGGCCGTGGGACAGATGGCGCCGCACCAGTCCGAGCAGCTGCATCAGATCCCGTTTTGGGCCAGGCTGGACGTTAAGGAGCTCGACAGCGGGGCCCTGGTGAACGAGATTCGAGCAGTCTGGAGCACCCAGAGCCAGGCGCCGCCTTTGATGAAGGCGAGGGCCCAGAAGCCGCAGCAACAGGGCTTTGTGCCAGGTGCCAATGGTTTCATGCCACCACCGCAGGCCCAGCAGCCGTGGCAGCAGGCACCACAGCAGGCCCCCATGGCACCGCAGCTGGGCCAGCCAGTGCAGCAGCCGCAGTACCAGGCCCCGATGGCTCAGCCGCTGCAACAGCACCCACCGCAGGGCTACCAGACCCAGTGGGCCCAGCAGCCTGGCCAGCCGCCGTTTCCTCCGCAGCAGTCATACGAGCAGCCAGCTTCAGCAGCTGCACCAGGTCATCCACAGCAGGGAGGATTCAATCCGCCAGTGAAGCAGACCCCACCGCCGTGGGCCCAGGCTCCACAGCAGCAGCCTGGCCAGCTAGGGCAGAACGACATTCCATTCTAGTGATCGTTGACGGGACTCCATGGCAGGGTCCAGCCGCCTGCCATGGCTCACTGTGGCTGGGAAGAGACACTAAACGAGGACACAGGACATGAACGCGAAGGAAAGATTGAAGAGGATCATCAGGGCCCAGAACAGCCTGCTAAAGGCCAAGACCCATTTGCAGCTGGCCCAGAATTCGATTCGAAAGGAGTACGATCTTTGCGTCCGGGAGGCAGCCGCCGCCGATGGGTTTGTTGCCGATTGCGACGAGCGGATCGAGAGGGCTGGCAGCTGGGATGGAGCCCAGCCGGATGCGTACTTTGGGAAGCTGATCAAGTGGCGACGCTGTGATAGACGGGACTTTGGCCAACTGGTCAGGGTGTCGACTCAGCCGGTCGCCGACCCTGCCGACATGGAAAAAGCTGTCCTGATCGGCTTGGATTATGGGCCAGATGGCGATATCTCTGGCTACCAGTGCGAAGGCAGCAAAGGGCAAACGGTCCATTGGCTGGCTGCGTGGACAGAAATGAAGCCAGGAGAGGAGCTGCAGGCTCCGCCAAGTGGCCGCAAGTTTACGCGGATCCACATAGAGGGGGTCGACTTCGGGTCGGTCCCGCAAAAATGGGTCCCGGATCAGGTCAAAGTTGGCAGCTGCAGTGGCCAAGGATCTGCCAACGCTCACGAGCTGAACGGCAGGCTATGGGATGTGATTGCCGACAAGTGGAAGATCCGCCCGCTGGATGTGGTTGTCCTAAGGCCTCCAGCAGTGTGGGCGAAGTGGCCAGGCTGGAGCGCACTCCACGACCAGATTTTGACCAATCAGCGAATGGTGATCGATCCAGAGGCACTGGCGATGGTTTCGCCGGATGGCGAAATCGCCATACGGATCCTTGGCTTTTGGGTCAATGTCGAATGCTTCCACGTGCTTGCCAAGGATTACCACTGGGAGCCAACCACCTTCGGCAAGGCCATGCTGGCCAACCGGCCACCAGCCGAGCCGGCAAAGGAGGCACCAGAGCCAATAACGCTTGACGAGTTTCTCCGCAGTATCAAGCCACCTGAGCCAGCCAAGCCACGTGAGTCAGGGCCAGAGGTCAACGCAAAGGACCATTTTGCCGGCGCCAACAAAATGGTTGGCGATGAGCCAGCGAAGGAGGCAGTCGACCATCTCGCTGTCCCCAGGATATCGCCAGGCGAATGGCTTGACATTCGCGATGCATATCGCGACGCAACGCCTGCTGACGTTGGCAAGCTTGTGTATGTTCGAAATGGAGAGCTTGAGCCATGGATTGAGCTGCGGCTGGCTGAGGTTACCGGTGCCGACTTTCCGTACCGATGCACAAAGGATGGCCTCGATCCAAGCAGGTGGCAGGCATTTCGATATGCTTGCATCCGAGACGAGAAACCAGCAAGCTCGCCCATTGGCGAAGGCTATCGACACCCCATGCATATAGACCTAGGAGAGCAGTGCGAATTTTCTGATGGGTCGACCAACCCAGACGGGTCTTTGGTGTGGGGTATTTTTGCCCGTCTGATGCTCTGCAAAAAAGACTTAGAGAGCAATGCAATCAGGTATTACACCGAAGACGGAACTTACTACCATCACTGCCGTGTGAAGGTGGAGGGCTGATCATGGATCCTCGGTGGTACCAGAGCCAGTCAGTCGATTCAGCCTGGCAATTCATGCGAGAAAAGCCAGGAAATCCATGCGTGGTCCTGCCGACCGGGGCGGGAAAATCGCTGGTGATCGCCATGATCGCAAGGGATGTCTTGGCATGGAAGGGTCGCTGTCTGGTTCTGGCCCACCGTAAGGAGCTGTTGCAGCAGAACGCTGAGAAAATCGAAGCCTGTATTCCGGGGCTCCAGGCTGGCATTTACTCGGCTGGGATTGGTCGCCGCGACTACCTGGCCGACGTCGTGGTCGCTGGGATTCAGTCGGTCTACAAGCAGAAAGCCGCTTACCAGCTCGGCCACCGCGATGTGGTGGTGGTCGATGAGGCCCACCTCATCCCCGGCGATGGCGAGGGGATGTATTTCGAACTCTTCGACAACCTCAAGAAGATTAACCCAAACATCCGATTCGTTGGGCTGACAGCGACACCTTACCGACTTGATCATGGGATGGTGGTCGGTGAGGGCAGGCTGTTTGCCGAGATCTGCTACGAGGTCCCGCTGCTCGAGCTGATAAAGCAGGGGTTCCTGTGCCCGCTGACCAGCAAAGAGCCAGGCAACCTGATGCAGGTCGCCGACGTTGGCACCAGGGGTGGCGAATTCATCCAGTCGCAGCTCGACCGAGCAGCTGCTCAGGATGAGACCGTCCGCCAGGCCGTCGAGGAGCTGCTCAGCTGGTCGGCCGATCGCCGATCGGTGCTGATCTTCACCTGCGGCCGTCGCCATGCTGCCCTGGTGGAAGAGCACCTGGCCAAGGCCGTGGGGTCAGCAGCCGTGGGGTATGTCGATGGGACCACCAAGCCAGCCGCCAGGCAGCGGGTTCTGGACGGTTTCAAGGCTGGTTCGATTCGATTCCTGATCAACATCGACGTGCTGACGACAGGATTCGACGCTCCCAACATCGACTGTGTAGCTCTTCTGAGGCCAACCCTCAGCCCTGGCCTGCTTTACCAGATGATAGGCCGAGGGTTTCGCCTGCATCCGAGCAAGCAGAATTGCCTGGTGCTGGACTTTGCAGGCAACATCGAACGCCATGGGCCAGTCGATCGCCTTAGGCCTCCAAAGACCAAGGGCCTGGGCGCTGGGTCAGGTGGTGAAGCACCAGCCAGAGCCTGCCCCAAGTGTAAGGAGCTGGTGGCTATCCAGGTGAGGGAATGCCCAGCTTGTGGGTACCAGTGGCCAGAGCCAGAGGCCAGGCACGATGCCAAAGCGAGCACTCTGCCGGTGCTCTCTGACGGATCGCCGGCAAAGGAGGACGAATGGATCGAGGTGCTGGGCGATCCGGCCTACCTAGTCTATTCGCCACCTGGCAAAAAGCGATCGCTGAGAGTCATTTACAAGCTGAGGGGCACGAATGCGTTCAGCGAATTCCTCAGCTTGGATCACCCACATGATTCAGCAGCAAAGAAGCAGGCCGAGCGGTGGTGGCGCCGCCGCAGTGATGTGCCATGTCCAGGATCCTGCTGGGAGGCCTGGCACATTCTCAAGAAATGCCCAGAGGCTGTCGCCAAGCCAGCCAGAGTCCTGATGCGATGGACGCCTGGCCGGAAGTTTCCAGAAATCGTTGACGTTGAATTCCATCCCAGGGGCCATTTCAGCCTGATCGATCTCGATGAGGCAAGGACTACCGCGCAGGTTCAGGCCCAACTGTTCCGATCATAGAGAGACACCATGCAGATCCCGCAGGCCATGAGGGCAGCCCATCAGTGGGTGCTGTGGAAGCTCGAGAAACGTGATGGCAAGGCCACCAAGGTGCCGTACCAGGTGAACGGCAGGATGGCCAGCTCGACCGACCCAGCGCACTGGTCCAGCTTTGATGCTGTCCAGCAGGTCCTCCAGGCCAATCTGGCCACCTACACCGGCTGCGGCTTCGTCTTTGCCCCTGGTGATGACTTCGTTGGGATCGACCTCGACAACTGTATGGACGCTGACTGGCAGCTCGATGACTGGGCCAAGGATGTGCTGGCCCACCTGCCCAGCTACACCGAGGTGAGCCCCAGTGGCAAAGGTCTCAAGATCTTTTGCCTCGGCAGGCCGAACATTTCGAAGGGGCGCAGGCTCGACATACCAGGCAAGCCGGGGGCCAGGATCGAGATTTATAGCTCAGGTCGATATTTCACCGTAACTGGCGACCAGTGGGGATCGGTGGACCAGGTCCAGAACTGCCAGGCTGGAATCGACTGGCTCACCGATGTGGTGATGCCTCCCCTCGAGCCGGTCGCAGCTGCGAAGCGTGCGCCGCTGCCGAGGCATGAGCCAAGGCCCTACCAACCTGGTCGGCCAGATGCCGAGCAAAGGGCCAGACTCTACGCCCAGAGCTATCCCGCCGCCATCAGTGGCCAGGATGGCCATGGGGTGACATTCCGCTTGGCCTGTGTGCTCGTCACAGGTTTTGAGCTGGGAATCGATGGGGCCAGATCGATTCTCCAGGAGTGGAACCAGGGCTGCCAGCCACCATGGAGCGATCGAGAACTGGAGCACAAGCTCCGGCAGGCCGAGAATGCTGGCCGGCTCGAGGGCTCACAGGGATGGATGTTGGAGGAGGAGTCTATTCGCCTCGAGCAATCCGCAGAGCCGCTGAGCCAGACTGAGCTGGATCGCTGGGACGTTTACCTCGGTGGGCTGATGGCCCAGGCCCAGCAGGAGAGCCACAGCCGGGACTTTCCAGCCCACCTCCTGAAGGTGCCTGGATTCGTTTCCGACGTCGCCGAATGGATCACCAGCCAGAATCCCCGCAAGAATCGGGTGCTGTCTTTAGTGGCCGCGGTGGCCCTCCAGGGGGCACTGATCGGGGGCAAGTGTAAGGATCGAGCCGGCAGCCGCTCAAATCTCTATTTTGTGTGCCTGGCCCCATCCGGTGGTGGAAAGCAGGCCCCACAGACCTGCGTGAAAAAGATCCTGAACGCCATCGGTGCTGGCCAGCTCTATGGGGGTAAAGTTTCATCCGACTCTGCACTGGCCTCGGACCTCTTGGTCAGCCGCTCCAAGCTGTACCTCTGGGATGAGGTGGGTAGGTTCATTGCCAAAACCAAGGTGCAGACTGGCGGGGCCCATCTGCATGCGGTCCAGGAGGCTCTGCTCGAGCTCTGGGGCGAGGCTGGCGGGGTATGGAAGCAAAAGAGCTACGCTGACTCAAAGAACAACAAAGAGGTTTACCTGCCCTGCTGCAGCTTCCTGGGGATGACGGTGCCAGAGCATTTCTGGGCCGGCCTCGAGGAGGGCCATCTGCAGGACGGTTTCGCCGCGCGAATGATGGTGATTGACTCGGGGCCAAAGGCCAGATCCGAGGATATCGAGGAGACCAACCCGCCGATGGGGATCCTCGAGCTGGCCGATTACTGGATGAAGCTGAGCCCAGGAGGCAACCTGGGGAGCCAGTGGCCAGATGCCATCCTCGTACCAGAGTCGCCGGCAGCCACCGACGCATTCCGCCAGCTGGTGGCCAGGGCCGAGGATGCCGGGACCGATGAAACCGAGAACGCTGTTTGGGCCAGGTGCATCGAGAAGGCCAGAAGGCTGGCTCTGATCTATGCCTGCAGCCGTGACCATGTGGCGCCGGTGATCGATGACCTGGCCGCCAGGTGGGGAATCGACTTCGCCACCTGGTGCACCGAGCGATTCATCGCCGTCGCTAAGGATGAAGTGGCGAGCAGCGATCCAGCCCAGCAAAAGTGGCAGAGGATCCGCAAGATCGTCAATGAATGGACCAAGCGAAAGCAGCTCTGCAGCCGAACGGCCTTGATTCGAGCCTGCAAATGGACTGCCAAGGACCTCGATAAAATACTCGAGACGATGGTCCAGGCCGGTGTGATCGAGGCCAAACAGGTGCCGTCTAGCAATGGGAAATTCGTGACGTATTACTCGGTAAAGGGGTAACCATGGAGCTGCATGAGCTGGTTGGGATCGCCGCCGTCCTTGTCTTGATTCTGGCCGTTTATTGGATTGGAGATCTGTGATGTTTTACCTGACTGGTCCCTACTCTCACCCCGATCTGGCTGTCCGCTGCCTGAGGTTCAACCAGATGAACATCATTGCTGGAAAGCTGATGAAGGATGGGTACCACATTTTCTCGCCCATCAGCCACTGGCACCCAATCGCTGAAGCAGTCTTTCTGTATACCGATCCCAGGCTCTGGGAATCTTACAACCTTTCCGTGCTCGACAGGTGCACCAGGTTGGTGGTCGCAATGCTTCCTGGCTGGGCCGCGTCCGAAGAAATCCATTTGGAACTGGAGTTCGCCAAGTCGATCAATCTTCCGATCATCCAGCTCGATCCAGAGCCGTTCTTGGTTGGCTTTGCGGCTACCTGAGGATTGGCCGACCTGCTAGCACCTGGCCAGCATGCTCGATCACTCGCGGATTGTAGGCTCTCCAGCTGGGTCGCTCTGGGGCCCAGGGTCCATCAGGATCATGGCCCACTCGGAAATGGTGCTCTCGGCAAAGTGTGATGAGGTTGGACTCCACGAGCTCGAGATCTGGCCGCAGATAGAACGGGATGATGTGGTGAACGTTCAGCTCGATCCGTCGTCCGCATGCTGCGCAGGCTGGGTTCTTAGCGACGAATGCCGCCCTCGTCTCTGGCCAAAGATCGCTTCGGTCGCCCTCCAGCCTTGGAGGATAATCGACGGATTCCCGCTGCTCGTATGGTGGCGGTGGGGAGAAGATTGGATTCTTCGTGGCCCAGGAAGTGATCGCCGCCATCGCCACCACCACGATGGCAATCATGAGATCGAGGGCCCAGCTATTCTTGAGCATCGAGATCAAGCCTCCTTCGTACCCGCTCCACTGTTGCATTGGTCCTTGCCCTGTAATAGCCAACAAACCACTGACGCCTGGCAGGATGACCCTTGGGGAATGGATTGGTGTCGGCGTCGAGCCCTTCCTCCCAGGCAAATTCCCCCTGCTCCTCTGGATTCAGCAGATCTTCGATTTCCATCAGGTTTCAGCCCCCCACCAATCGGCTCGCCCAATGTCCGCAGTCTGGCAGTCCTCCTTGGCTCTCCGGCATGCCTCGCGGATCAGCGATCGCCATGGATCAAAGGGATCCAGCCAGCTCATGGCACCGGTGGCCACAGCTCGGATCGCTGCCACGATTGTGACGTCCCAGGCAAACTCTTTGGCGTTGTTTTTGAGCCGGCCAGCCAAGCGATCGATTTCCTCGAGGCACTTTGCCCAGCCAAGTCGATTCATCTCGTTTTGCACCTCCCTGCATCTGCAGCCCTTTGGCGGATCGATCCCAAAATGGTGCTTGATCAGCTTGCCCACCCAGTCGCCTGGCCGATCGGCTCGGTTCTCAACGAATGAACGCGATGCTGTGCGACGAATCACCTGTTTGAGTGAACTATCCGAAATTACCGGAGAGTTCGCCGGACAGCAGGCGAACTGCGTGACCGGAACTGGTGCGAAATGAACAACTCCGCATCGCGGGCAGGTGCTTTCGATCATGGTGCGCACGCGATGGTGAGGGTGATTGTGTTGGGTGCTGTTTTGTTGCTGGTTGGTACCGTGACGTCGACCGGTGGTGCTGAATCGAGGCAGCATTCAGACCGCCAGATTTGGCACTTGTTGTCAGCCGCTCCTGGTGCTGATCCGGTGTCGCTGCATTGCGTCAACAGGCAGCCATCAAAGACAGCGGTGATATCTTGGGCAACCTCTGGAGTACCAACAAAATTGATCGAGTGAGCGCCACAAATGGCTGTGCAACTCTTGGTCAGCGTGCCAGCGTAGAAGGCTCGATATAGCAGGTAGGATCCACAGTCCTCATCGCATCGGGTCGGTTCCATCGCGTTGTTGATGAATTGCCCGTAGCCGTCAATGACTTCATGGTTGCAGAGAAAAACGGGATCGGTACCAGCAGCATTGAAGGCAGGCAGAACGCCAAACATTGGATCCCGTGAATTTGCCGTCTCAGTGCGAATCGGAAACGCGTTGAAATCACCCAGGATCTGCGGCTCGCCCCAGTAGTTGACGAAACAGAGAGGATCGCCGTACGGCTTGTCGTTCCACTGGGTATCGGACACCGTGCCGTCTGGATCGCAAAAGACATCGGGAAACCCGCAGCCTTCATTGAGGCAGTAGGTCGAGGTTGTCAGCTCGTTCCATGTTGGCGTTGCGTTGCACATCATGTAGCGATAGGAAATGAATTCCTCGTTTGTGGTGCCCAAAAATGGATAGCCGCGCTGGCAATGAAACTGGCCGTAAAAATCTTCGCCAGAAAGCTCGCCTCCGCAATCCTCAGTGGGAACCTGGCAATCGGAATCGAGCGAGCAATTTGAGTTGTAGTATGAGGTCAGTGAATAGCTTAGGTAACGCTCGACGCTCCACCTGGTGTCTCTGGCGATCTTGTACTGAACGTCTTGATTGGCTCCGTTAATGACGAATCGCAGCTCAACGCTATACTCATCCCAGACGCGAATTTTGACTTTCGCCGTCAGGTCGTCGAGCTTTTGCGTGAGGATCCAGTATTCATTGAACTGGCAAGGAAACCCAGGCTCACCGATGACTGGATCTGGATCGAGCTTGATCATCACCCCACACGGAACGCAAACGTCAGCAGGGGTCGGTGGTCCACCAGGACCGCCCCCACCTTCGCCACCACCACCAACTCCTGGACCGCCGCCACCACCTGGGCCTGGTGGCTCGGTGACGTTGCAGCATCCGTTCTGCTCGCCTGGCCGTGGTCCGTTTAGGAATCCTTGCCAGCAGTCACCGATCCTCCCGTCGTAGGCATGATCGATATAGTAGTCGAGGAGATCGTATTCCGTTTTGGCAGTGCAATGCGTAAGCAGCAGCAAGCAGCCTGGAATCGCGTTGATCGCTTTGTTGACCGACCAGGAAACGGTTTCGCTGCCCATCGTTACCGAGATGTTCGAAATGGTCTTAGTACACGGCGAGCATTCACCACCCGCACAACACTGACAACCGGCTGCGTGTCTGTTTGGCATCAGCTGATTCCACAGTTGAGCAATAGGGTACGGTTTGCCGCCTCGCTTGGTGAAGCATTGCTGATCACTCTGAGGAGAGTCGGGCTGGTTGAAGAGGCACCAATCACGCCGCGAAAAGCAGCAGCATCCAATGCCACATGCCTGGCCTCGGCTGTCCCAATCGCGACAGTGTACTCCGTGCCTTCCTTGTACAGTCTGCGATAGCTCGCACCCTGATCGTCAGAGACTTCGAATCGCAGGCTCGTGCCAGTCATTGCCGAGGGCACCACAATGGACTGGGGGGTCTTGTCCAATGGAATGGTCACAGCAGCACTAGCCACAGCGCCGCTGGAGATCGTAACAGTCACCCGCTCAAGCTTTGTCGCCATGTCAGCAGTCCTCAAAATCTACGAACCATAAACCAGTGTACCATTCCCTCTTGCACTGCACCCAGCGATCGGCAGCGATCGCCGCGTCACTCAGATTGTAAACGGTCATTGTTTCGCCGGTGGTGGTGATCGTCGTGCCAACCAGCTTGTGGGCTGTCACGCTGCCAGATCCAGCAGTTGTCCCGCTGCGGGCTGTGATCCCGCCAGTGTTCACCTTGGCGATCATTCCCCAGCCTGGCCTGGCGTAGACGTCGACAACAATCAGCGTCCCGTCCTGAGTTCTTGTCGCCAGAAAGTATTCGTTGTCTTTGATGAATCGATCGCTCAGGTTATAAACCAGCCCAGACACCGGCGTGCTGTTCGGCTCATGTGGCTCCAGGATCCCAGTGGCCTTGTTTCTGAGTGCGATCTGGGCGTCGCCGGTGGAGAATGCTGGAGTGGCTGCACCATAGCTGCCGGCTGCGATGTCTTCCTCAGCTCGCATCAGCCAAGAAGCCCCAACGTTGGCCGGGATCCTCCGCTCGGTTGGTGTTGAGTAGGCTGTCACCTGTTCGCGCACCATGCGCTGCACAGCAGCTGCGAGCTCAGGAGTCAGGACGGCTGCGCGTCTGGCCATTATGCCCAGCTCCATGGCCCAAGGCCGAGGACGTTGAAATCCACCGCCTGGTACCGGTTGAATGCCGGAGAGATAAATACCGGAGTGGTGAGACTGGTGTTCTTCCCGCCGGTGCCGTTAAGGTTGCCGGTGACCTGCTGAAAAGCATCGTCGCCAAACGGGATTCGGTTGCCGCTGCCTTTGGTGCCACCAGACCAATAGAAAGTGCCTTCGTCCAGCAGCTTGATCCTCCAGCCTTCGTTGCCGTTGTACCAGAACTTGAAGCGGTATTCGACCTGCCAATACCTCGTCGCGTCCTTCCGCTGCTGCTGCGCGGTGATCTCGGAGCAGAGCACCTGGTTGGCCGACCAGCCCCAGAATGGCTGGCTGTTGACCCTGTTCATGTAGCTCTGGATCTGAAGGTGGTCGAAATACAGCTCAGCCCTGCTAATCGTCAAGACTGGGATCGACTCAGGCGTGGTCAGTGGTGGCAACTGCTCGCCGGCAGAGTTCAGGATCGGCCTCGTCGGGTCCTGGGCATCATAGATCAGTGGCACCTCGATGGTCTCAGCCGACCAGGACCAAACTGGCGTCAGGTCCCATGGCTCCTGGTTCATCTCGTTTGGCCGTAGTGCCGTGTTGTCAAAGGTGCATTCGACCTCCCAGACCCCCTGGCCAATCTCCACCGGGCTGCGCCGGTTGCAGAACGCACCCGGTGCAATGTCGGAGGCAGCACCCAGAGCCGGGACGCCTGGCACCAGTAGCACCTGATCCTCTCTGGCCAGTGCATCTCTGCTGCCAGTCAGCCCTGGCCCAGTGGTCATCACTACCACATAAACGAGGGAATGCTCGACGTTCACCCGGAAATTGTCCAGGTTGATTGTCTCAGATCCGTTGATCCCGATTCGTGGGCCAAAGCACGCGCTCATACACCGAACTCCGTCAGTAAAAGCTTTGGATCCCGCAGCACCTTGACGACCTGCTGGAGCAGCTGGGCCTGCTGCCTCTG
>JBILTQ010000615.1:0-14737 GCA_044371435.1 Pirellulaceae bacterium
GAATGTCCAGCAGGCGTTTGGAGAGTCCCATTCGGCTGCCGCTCCAGAAATACCTTGAGGGATGAGATCGTTCTGCCAGTCAGCCCGATCTGGTTCTTGCCTTTGCGCCGCCGCCGTCCACCCTGCATCAGCTCTGGCCTAGCACCATTGGCCATCTCGAGGATCATCCAGGCCTTGAGTGGTCTGGGATCGATTCCAGCAACTCCTGCAAGTCTGAACAAATAGACGAAGAAGCTTGTTTCGTCAGGTCCGCCCTGGCTCGCTCGGCCTTCTGGCTCGCGTCCCACAGCAGGGCCAGAAGCTGACCCTGAGCCGGGGACTGGTGCACGAAAAAATCAATGTACTCGGCCATCCACTTTTCCCAGGCATCGTTGAGGATCTTGCCATCGAGTCGCTTGGCGAACTCGACAGGCCCCAGACCCTTGGCCTTCGCCTGGTCGTGGCAGGTGATCCAGATGACTCCAACCATCTTTTCGACGCCAGATGGCAGGGTTTCTGGGTTGTCCATCAGGTTCAGGCCGAGCTCTGACTTGATGGAGAGGAAGTGGCCAACCGTGAGATCTAACTCCCATGGTTGGCCGGTCTTGTCTGTGAAGATCCTCATGGAACCCTCAGGTTACGGAACGACGTACCAGCTGGGTGCGACGTGCACCCCCAAAGCGCCACCCGCATTCTTGCATGGACGCAAAGAAACGTCCACCATGATCGCCTCGCCGAGGTTTTCGTTGAGCGTGAAGCTCTTCACCATGCAGAACGCTCTGAGCCCCTGATTGCCCGTCGAACCAGCACCCGTAATGATCCCGTCCATTACGGCAAATTCCACCGCAGCCTTGGCGAAGAATGCATCCTCCAGGGCGGTGAAGTCCTGATCCGCTGGATCGTACAGCATCGAGAAATCAATCGTGGCATCGATCATTCCATCGACGTATTCCTGGAATCCGTTGCTGGCCCTGGTGGTGACGTCGGTCTCGCCCTTGTCCAAACTCAGCGTCAGATCCTTGACGTTGGCGATCTCGTTCCACGTTGGGCTGGCATGGGTGCCGGTGTTCCGGTAGAGCTTGGCATTCTCAGACAGCTTGTGTGCCATGTTCAAAATCCTTTGAATCGGATGGTGATGGTGGTAAACAGCAGCCCGAGCTCACTGACTTTGGCCGCATCGAAGGGAATATCTGTCTCGATCTCGTCTGGTATCTTGCCACCAGGTCGGAAGGTCTCCAGGCTGGTGGCGATCTCGTCGATCAGCTGCAGGAACTGTCCAGCCTTCGTCTCCTGCTCGGCTGCCGACACATCAGCGCTGTATCTGACCACTACGCCAATGCTGTAGGTTTTTAGGTGGCTCCCCGACCTGGCCAGCTTCTCCCTGGAGGATGGGCCAGCATAGACCGACACATCCCATCCACTCAGCAGGTCCCGATCGAACACAGGCACCAGCTGCTTGCGCAGAGTGAATGCCTCGCTGTACGTTGCAGCATCGATGAACGCCACCGCATCGTTGACCAAAGTCTCCTGCACGCCTGGCATCACATCTCCCTGGTATGGATCCTGATGATCACCTGGCTCGGGTCGGTGTACTTCCACTGAGCCTCAGTCCCTGTGGTCAGCACAGCGTAGGTCTTGCTGCCCTCCTGAATCCTGTCCCCCCTCCTCGGCAGCGTCTGGGATCCGCCCAGCACCAAGTCAGCGACGCGCACAAGATAGTCCCTGGATTTAATCTGCTCGATGACCATCCCGTCCTGGGTGATCTCGTGATCAGATCGGCCAGTGACCACCTTCGAGAGAGCCACCGACTGGCTTGCCGATGGCCTCTCGTAGGTGATGTTCACGCCATGGACCACCTGCAGTGCCCGATAGGCATGCAGGGCCGCTGCCGAAAATGGGGTACTCATTACGTCAGCAGGGTCTCAGTGGAGCTGATGCGATCGGTGACGATGATCGGCACATTGAACGCATCGACAGGAAACGGGGCCGGTTGTCCAGTTGGGGTGGTGGCCGTGCGGCTGCGCTGCAGCTGGCCATGACTTCGCCGATTCATGACGATGTGGGTCGGGCCTCGGCTAGCAGGGAACTTTTCCATTGCCTGGCTGATCAAAGCATCGGTTAGCCCCTTGCCTGAGTCGGCCGTCAGGTTGGCAATTCGCACCGCACTGTAGGTGGTGCCAAGCTTGACCCCGCACCATCCGTGGATGGCATGGGCCAGCGCCCAGTAGTAGCCTTTGCTCGATCCAGGCTTTTGGACTCGCTGCCGATCGCCGATGGTGATGACGCCCTGCTGACCCCATATCAGCTGGATGTCCTCTTCGCCAGTTCGGATCAGCCAGACCGAGGAGCCTGTCCCTGCCGTCGTGCCACCAGCATTCACCACTTGAGCATCTGCGATGTTGTTCAGGTAGGACTGGTTCGCCAGGCCTTCAAAGCCGCTGGCCTGGTTTCCAGTGCCATAAATGACCTGCTCCTCGATTTCGGCCATCCCGGACTGAAGGTGATCAATCGCTTCCAGCCCCATGATGTGATCGACACCGCGATCGTCGACCAGCGCGGCTGCTTCGTCGATGTCAAACGAAAGGTCGAGGAATTTCAGCGTGTTGGTCACCAGCACGTTAGTGCTTTTGGTGTTCTCAGCACCATCGTTTACATCACGAAACCCGACCGACGGATTAGCCGTTTTCTTGTTGTAGGTGAAGGTGTTGGACCGAGTGGTCCTGGCAGCAAGCGCCGCAGTTAGCGGTGCACTGTCCAGAACCTCGCTAAGGCGAAGGTCCATGTCGACCTTATTGAAAAGCACGACGTCCGCACTGGTCACATAAACGTTTGGCATCTTGTTTGCTCCGTCAAAGACTTTCTGGAATGGATGGTTTCAACTGGCTCTGGAGAGCCGAACTAATTCGCCAGGGCTGCGCCCCACTTGCTGGTCACAGGAGAGCAGCCTTTTGCCTTGAGCTCTTCCTGCTTCTGCAGGGCTCTTTTCTTTTCCTCGCTGATCTCGATCCGTGGAGCCGAGGAGAACGCCTCTGGTTCTCCAGCTGCTGCCCGAGTGGCGGCTGCCAGACGGGTTTCGAGGTCTGCCACCTTCGCCGCCAGGTCTGCATTCTCAGCCCGCAGCTCGGTGGTCACCTCGGCAAAGCAGTCGGTGATCGATCGGCCTTCCAAAAACCACTTGGCCCCGCGATCCCCGAAGGTTTCGAGGTACGGCTTGGCCGCGTCCAGAGTCAGGCCAGCAGGAGCCGCAGGGGCCGGGGCTGGGGTCTGATCCTGGCCAGCTTTTCCCGCTAGCACGTCGTCCATAATGTCCCTTCCATAATGCTTGGACAAAAAGGAGCACATCCTTTCAACCACCTCGCGGGGCTCCCGATCCGAAAAGTGGGTGTTCACAATCCAGCTGGTCAGAGCTGGCAGGCCGGCCATGGTGGTCATATCGAACAGGCCGCCGCGGGTCGCTGCCGGCTCATCCACAATGTCGATGGCTCGCAGGCCATCCAGTCGCAGTGGAATGACTTCGCCCTCTGGCAGATCTTGGTTCATGGAGAAATGCAGCCTGGTGGCAGCGCTGACACCGAATGCCTCAGGATCCTCCTCGGCCAGGTCCATCACATAGCTGGCCAGGTCGCCGTTGGGGGTGTCAAAAGCCGACTCGGCAAGCTGGAGGTCAGCGTAGACCGCATCGCCATCACGCCTAAAATTGGTCCACCGCCCCAGGTACTTCCCAAATCCATCATCCGACATGCTTGGGTGGGTGTACCTGGCCTTGGTCCCTTTGTTGTAGGACTTGCCGAAATTGACCACCTGGTCGAGAGTGGTCTCATCGACCTCCCATGGCCGGCTGTCATTGACGCGGCCGAGCTGCATCACCTTGGCACCGTTGATCCGCCTGGCCTCCCGATCGACTCCAACCATCGGAGCCGCTCGCAGGGTGGCCGTTCGGAAGCTCTCAGCTACTGATTGAATCGTCGCCATTGTCATCGTCTCCATTGTCTTCGTCGTCTTCGTCTGGTTCGTCTGGCTCGTCTTCCGGCTCCATCGATGGGGCTGGCCCTGGCGGCTGCTCAGTGGTCGCCGCCGACATTCCCATCTCCTCGAGGAACTGCTCCTCCTGGGCAAGCTGGCGGACAACATCCCGCCAATCGTCGCCGTATCTTTCCCGCCTGATCTCTGACCTGGTGCGCAGTTTGTTCTGAATCGCCAGCACATCGCCTGCGATCTCGTCCTTTGGATTCCACCAGGGCATGCCGGCAGGGATCCAGTCCCATTTCAGGTCATCAACGGTGTAGCCTCGAGGCAGCACCAGGGCACCTTCAGCCACCCAGCTCAGAATCTTCCAGACCGTGATGCGGTCCAGGATCTCGACAATGTCAGCCCGTTTGCTTTTGACGCTCTGCAGATACTGAATCAGTGCAGCGCGGCTGCCAAAGAAGTTGGTGAAACTCTCATCGTAAAAGCTCCAGGGAATGTCGAGGCTCTTCAGAGCCGCCTGCATGCAGATCGTTAGGAATGCCTGGAACTCCGTGGATGGGTGCCGGGACTCCAGAAAATCCATCTTGTCGCCTGGGTCCAGCTCGACCTTTACTGGCCCTCGGCCAAGATCGATCTGGTAGCTCGAGCCGACCTCCTCCTCGTCGTCCGAATCCGCCATCTCTCGAGTGATGGCAAGAGCAAAGAGCTGGGTGATCTTTGCCTTAGCTCGAGCATAGTCTTTGACTTCCATGCTGTCCTGGAACTCGGCAATGGCCGACACAAGTGGGGAGACCCCGCGCACCTGGTCGAATGAGTCCCAGTAGGCCAGCTGCATGACGTTGCCGGCCAGTACCTGCTTTTCTTCCTCATAGCGTCCATCGCTGTGACGTTTGAAGATCTGAACTGCGGAAATTCCACCGCCCGGATTGAGCCGAATCCCATGCGTCCAGTTGGTGCCACCATTGCCATTGATCTGGCTGGTTGGATTTTGGATCCGGTCGCCTTCGATCCCCTGCAGCTTGCCGTTTACCTTCACCAGGAAAACGTCGCCATCGAGCACCCGCCTGGCCTCTGCCAATCGGATCATGCGCCGGAGCGAATGCCTGGCAGCCACATCGCAATTGATCGGCCTGGACCACCAAGCCATCAGCGACTCGAGCCGCTCGTTGAAAACCGGATCCTCAGTGCTTGCCTGGAAGGTGAACGTGGAAACGAAATCGAGGTGCTTTCGCACGGCCCAGGCAGCTACTGAGTAATTTCGCCAGAGCTCGCGAGCTCCTTCGATCACTCTTTTCCGCTTGGTCGAATCCAGCAGTGCATCGCTGGACTGGATTCTGGTGCCAGGGTCCCGCCGCTGGTTGCCAGCCTCCGCCGCGATGTATCGACCGAAAAGGCCGCTGAGTCGATCCTGTACCTGTTTGATCATGGGCCGTGGCTGTTGCTCAGGTTGAAGGTAGAGAATCGGGACTTTGCGCGAGAGTAGCGAATCACCTGCTTGCGCCACATCTCGAGCTCTTTGACGGCATCAGACCGCTGATACTGCACATAGGCTCCATCGATCGACACCGAGAAAATGCCAGCCCCAGTGGATAGCTGCTCTTCAAAGACAGCCACCATCTTTTTGGCATGCTCATACTTTTGGATTCTTTGGTCGTGCATGCTGGCATGATATCCGGGCTAGGCTTTAATCCTGGCCCTGAATCTGTGGACTTAGTCCAGGATCTGGAGTAATTGGCCAGACCTCTCGCAGCGTAAATGGGTTCTCGCAGCCTTTGCATTTGACGTGAAAAAGCTTGATCCGGTTGCCATCATGTTCAAATTCGTGATATGCGCCGGATTGCTTTAACACTCCAGCTGCTTGGCTGCAGTGTGGGCACACCGGCATGGTAATCGTTGCCCTCAGCTTGGGCTGGTCGGTTCGCTTCTTGGTGCTCATAGATATTCCACCCTCCTTGATCGTTTTGGCTTTATTCCCTGCGATGGAATCGGTTGCTCTGGAATTGGTACTCCAGCTGGAGAGCCTTCGATGGATCCGACAGCAGCCCGAGATTTCCTGATCTTTCGGCCAGACTCGCCCTCGAGCCTGCAGCCTTCGACGCTGGCCGCCACACAGCAGCCGACCAGGCAATCGAACCAGTGGTTGTCTGGACGGTCTGGCTTGTGCTTCCACTCGTCGACCGTGCGACCTTTGCCCTCGGTTCGAACTGGGTACTCCGCTCTCAGGTGCTTGGCCAAGGTCGCATGCTCGTGCGCCTCGCCCTTGTGCAACACCAGGCTGCCGCTGGTGCCTGGTTCGGTCGCCAGCCTGGAATGCAAAAATGACTTCCAAAAATTGGTATCGAAAAGCACATGCCGGATCGGAATGTCTTTGGCTCGATCGATTCGCCAGTGCTGGCCAGTGGCTCTGCCGAACTTTTTGACGTGCTGCGCGTTTAGCGGCTCGCTGCTGGCAGTAATCCCTCTGCCGTGACTCGGAAAAAGAATCGACCGGTGTAGGCTGGTCCGGCAGAACTCATGGACCAGGTTCCTCGACTGGCCCCAGTTGGCATCGATCATGATCCTGCTGAATGGCACCTCGGTGCCGGTTGCGCTTTTCCACTGCTTGGTGGCCAGGTGGTTCACCAGGTCCTTGAGCCCCTTTGTCAGCCTGACCTCGAGCGAATCGGCAGGGTAGAGTTTCGAAAGGGTCTTTCTCGCTGTCGACAGTTTGAAGTTGTTGCCTCGCTGCTGTGGCCATGCTCCGTACTCGACCACCGTCCCAGTGAAGTCCGATCGCCAGGCAACCACCGACCAAAACAACATTTCCTTTTGCACGTCGATGAAACCGACAAGCTTGTCGGTGTGCTCCTGCAGCTGCCCTTTGGCAGTGATCCCAACCCGCTCGCAGATCTCCTTCTCGCCGAGGATCGAATCGTCTGCCTGCTTTTCCATGGGGTGGTTTTGATATTCAGCCCAAAAGCTCTCTTCGTCTCGAAAGTAAAGATTCATTGCGTTCTGGATCGCTGACAGCTCATCTGGGTTGAATCGCTCAGACCAGGACGCCTCGCAGCCCGAATCCATCGCCGCCTGATTCTCTCGGTAGAACTCTGTCGCCTCTGTCCCTTCGCCACCATTCCTCAGGCTGGCCTTTTTGATCTCGTAGTATTCCTGCCACAAATCCATGTTCGATGGCATGCCGTACAGCAGCTGCGTGCGCTCGCCGTGCCACTCAGGCGACTGCTGCCGATCCAGGGCAGTATCTGCGAGGTCGCCTTTCCTGATGACCGTGCAGGGCATGACTCCAGCGATCTTCACTCCTGGGCCAGAGAGCCCGAGCACATCGCCGTTGATTGTCGCGATCCGGTTGTCGGTCTGCAGGCTGGAGTGGGCAGACTCGCGCGTCTGGGGGTCGTCTGGGATGACGTAGTCTGGCCGCAGCACTTCGCCGTTGGGGGTGGTGTACTGCTGGCCTCGAACGTCGCCGGTGATCCCGCAAACCGAGACCACCGATCCGCTGGCCTTGGATCCTGGGATCGTCGGCAGGATCAGAAGATTGGACAGCCACTGGATCCCGGTCGGCTCGCCTTG
This sequence comes from Pirellulaceae bacterium, assembly GCA_044371435.1. Taxonomy (GTDB): domain Bacteria; phylum Planctomycetota; class Planctomycetia; order Pirellulales; family Pirellulaceae; genus JAIYDQ01. Next base: position 7,516 of record JBILTQ010000615.1, read on the forward strand.
GTATGTCTGGCCTCCTGCTCGAGCGGCTCGCCCTTCAAGCTGCCGGATCGGAAAGCAGACTTCTGGGAAGTCCTCCAGCAGGAGGCTGTTGAATCGCAGCTCGGACTTGATCGAGGAAAGCAGCTTCTCCGCCTTGCCTTCCGTGGCACCGATCAGGCAGGCCCATCGCCGATACCCGTAGAGGAGCGACCACAGGGCAGCTGTCACCGCCAGTGTGGTCTTGCCGCTGCCTCGAGGCATGGCCAGAGCGAACAAGCCACCGTGCCTGACGGTGACCTCGATCCGATCTATCACTCGCAAATGATCCTTGGACCATCCCAGGGAAAAGGCTGCTGGCCGATAGGTCTCACAGAAGAGCCGGAATGATTCAGCACACTTCTTGCGCCGCTTAGGATTCTCGATTTCTGGCAGCTGGCCAATGTCCGTTCCGGCTGCACGGAGCGATCGCATCCGCTCCGCCATCTTTTGCCTGTGCTGCTCGTAGCTCTTTTTGTCCAGCTTGGCTGGCATCAGGGGGCCCCGAGGAGGCTGTTGAGCTCGAGGGTACCGGTGGCATCCTCGGGGATCGTGACGTACACCACCTGGCCAGTGCCGCGCTGGCAGGCGTACCGAACGCCAGGCGTCAGGTCGGTGAACTGGGCCACTCCAGCCCCGTTGCTGGTGGTCGTCCGGATTCCAGTATCGATGGCCAGGCCGGTCGATCCATGGGGCACCGCGGTGGCCTGCATCGACATTGTGACGCCAGACTCTGGCAGACCGTTCACCCCGAGGCACAACCAGTACCCAGTGACCCCACCTGGTCCGCTGGGTGTGATCGAGATCGCCGTCATCGTGTAGGTCTGGGTCTGGTTCGCACTGACCACCAGCACCGCGCCGCCAAAGGTTGCATTCGGGGATCCGATACCAACCACCCAGCTGCCATCGTCCACGTTGAACGTGATCTGCCCAGAGACGTTGGTCGAGCCGACGTAGGTTTCAGCCGCCTTGGTCAGCCGAACCCTGGCACCCTCCACCGGTGCTCCAGCCAGGAGGACCGTGATCGTCACCGTTCGTGCGCCAGCTCCGGTTCCACCACCGCCGCCGCCCGTTGGGGCTAGGCTCAGTGCGCTGGCCGTCCACTTGGCATTCGGTGTGCCGCTGCCGGTGATCATCGTGACTAGGTCGACCAGGACCGACAGGGCCGCCACAGCATTGGCCACCTCAGTGGCTGCTGAGGAATCTAGGGCCACATTCGTGATGACGCCTTGCTGCATCTGGTGCACGTCCGCAGCGATGTGGCCGCTGCCCGCTCCGGTCACCTTCACCGTCCTGTTGTTGCTGTCGCTGATCAGGATCCGATCGCCAAATGAGCCGCTGGCGTACCCCGCGCTCGGCAGAGCATTGAGGACAGCATCCCGATTCTGGTTGGCCGTTGGGATGTCTCCAACCGCAGCTGGCAGGGCTGGCAGATTGTCGGTCTTTGCTTTGATCGCCTGGAGGACCGTGAGGCTGTCGTAGTCCACCACCGCCCCAATCCACTCACTGTATCTGGCTTCGCCACTGACGGTGCCAGAGATTGTCACCCGCAAGCTCTCCGCTGCGTGTGTGCTGTCCACAGTGTAGGTAAAAGTGTACCGGCCAGTCGCTGGATTGGAGACCGCCGACAGGTTGGCCGATCGGCTTGTGCCAGCTGCATTGGCTGCCGCGATGGTTGGGCTGGCATCGAGGTTGACTAGCTTGTCTTCGTCGTCTCTGACGATGACAGTAAAAGCATAAACCAGGCTGCCAGACTCCGGGATCTCCATGAGAGGAGATGCATAGACGTTGACCTTGGCCGAAAGATTGTTGAGCCCCTGGACGGCCGACAGGATCGAGGCAGCCGTTGCTTCCTTGGCCAGGATGGTGGACGCCTCGATCTGGGCCAGGGTCGGCTTTATGTCTACGCTTGCCTGAGTGGCTCGAGTTTGGACCGTGGACTCTTTGGCCAAGATTGTCGATGCTTCGATTTGGGCCAATGTCGGAATCGCACCGGCCAGGCCAGTGATCGCACCAGTTGCCGTTGGCAGTCCTCCAGTGCTGTTGGTTGCATTGGCCACCAGTGCATCATAGACACTCGGCAGCAGGACCATCAAAGCCCGAACGCCCATGCTGTGGGCAGTGTTGCCTGAGTAGATCGTGAGCCTGCCAACGGTGTCCGTGTTGCCCGTAGTCAATGCGATTCGGTAGTAGCCGTTCCCATCATGCGTGACGGTTGCACCAGACAGCGTTGCCGTAGACCCTTCTTTCCCAATCCTGAAATCACCCACAACTGCAGTTGTCACCGCTGCGCCAGTGGAATCAAGTACCGGTCCAACCAAAACAGTAGCGGCTGTGGATTGTCTTAGTAGGTGCATCAGTTGTAATCTCCACAAAGAATCCTGCGCCGCCTGCTGCCGGTCGCCGCTGTTTGCGCGAAACTATACCGCCGCCTGCGTCTTTGGTATAAGCCGCCAGGCCCGATCTGATATAGCTCGGCGGCTTCGGTTGCGGTTATGATCCCGCGAAAAACAATCTGCTCGAACCACTGGCAGGTGCTTCCAGTTCCAGAAGCAAAAAACGTACCTCGTTTTGCCCAGGACCAATTTTGGGTGGGCGCTGTGTTTGATGTATAGGTTGTGGTCTGAGCGTTCGCACCGTTTACAAAAATCCCATGCGCCTTAGTTGTCTGCGAATCAGAAAACGTCTGAACAAAGCAGATTGCATCCGCTATGGCGCTTGCGCTTGACCCGAAATCATGCGCCAACTGAGCAGTAGCAGAGCCCGCAATCCTTGACGCAATCTGACCCAAATTTCCACCGACGCCGTAAAGCAACTCAACACCAGATGCTCCGGTCGCATTGCTGGTGCTGTATGGAAAATGAATCACTGCTGTCAAAAGCCGAAACCACGAGACAATAGAAAAATCTGTTCCAGAAAAATCATTGCTTCCAAAATCAACCCAATCATCAACACCGTCAAAAGTTAAACTTCTGCCAGACCTGCCCCGAAACGAATGCCCAACCCAGTCTGTTGCTGGGTCCATGCCGGTTAAAGTTCCGTCCCTGTGGTATGCAGATTGGTCAATGACCCTCAGCCCTGTTGGCCCCATCCAAGGAGCCCAAGCACGAAGTATGTTGTCGCCAATCGCCACTATTGCACCTGCGGGTAGACACCCTGGATTCTGAACTCATGGTTTCCAGAAGTTGCATTTAATGCGACGCCAGTATTGTGCGTAATAAACAGAACGCATTGGGATGGAAGGCATCCACCAAAAACCTGGCGCAGGCTAACCCCGGAAAAATGATATGTTCGATCTGAAGAATTGTTTGTTGACATGATTGCTACAGGTCGGCAAATAACATTTTTAATATCTGCGGAAGTGATTGTTTCTGAGGATGAAGTTCCATCAAAAACATCAGGCCAAGCATTGCCATCCCACGCCACAGCCCACACCTCGATCTGTCTTCCGGCAGTCGGAGTCGATCCAGTAGTTATTTTGCCAGACAGCATATAATCATCGTAACCGTTTGTTCGGTTATCAATGACACTGGTCTCTACCCCAGCGAGTAAGTTGGCATCACTTGCCAGAGATGCAACAGCTGCCGTAAGTGTCGCTGAGTTTGCGTATTTGAGCAGGATGTCATTGGGCATGGTTTACTTCCTGGCGTTTTGAATCAAGCCAATACCAACCTCGCCAATACCTTCATGATCGACCCATCGCACCGTTTGGGTCGCCATGGCATCGAGCTCACCGGCCACCTGTTCGGTTGCGAATCCGCAGGCCACCAGCCCCTGGAGCATCTGCCTGGTTTCCGGCATGTCCATGTCCACCGTGTCCAGCTTGCTGGAGGTGATGTAGGACAAAATGTTGATCGCCATTTCCTGGCATGCATTGGCTGGATCTTTGCTCGCTAGCTCAAGCTTTGCTCTGTACTGACGCTGGCTGGCGTGGGCGATCACTCGCCAGAGCTCCACCGGTCGCCTGACTTCCACCACCTTGTTCATGATGGCATCGGCTGCCTGCTGGTCGCTGAGCCCCTGATACTCTGGCTTGGCCAGCTCTTCTCTAAGCTTTTGCATCGGGCTCACCGCTCTTTCTTTGCGCCACTTCCTTGATCGAAATCCAAAGCCGTTCGCGATCCTCTCGGCATTCTTTGAGATCTGCCTTGATCGCCTCGGTGTTTGATTGCACCTGTTTGTAGAGGTGGATCACAACGCCAGATAGGACGCTCAATCCACCCAGCAAGATGCCAACAAGGCTGGTGTCGACGGCAGCAATCAGGGTTGGCATCGTGATCATGTAATCGCTCCAGGTGTGTCACCATCAGCAAAGTTGGTGGATCGGATCAGGTAAAAGGCGTGATATTCAATGGTCGTTTGCAAATGGCTTGCCCATGTGATCCAGTTGTGGCCGCGATCCCCAAACCCCAGGCCCCATGTGTTGGCCGATTCGAATTCATAGCCGCCGGACGGAGAGATCCGAATATCGTGGACCAGCACAGCATGATTGCCCGGTCCCCTGGCTGGAGGGCTCACGCCTCGACCATCGAGTCGCCCATAGGACTGGGTGGCATGCACAGCAACCACGCCACAGAATCCAGCAGCCAAGCCGCTGGCTAGTTCGTCTTCGGTCTCGACGCGGTAGCATTCGTGGGCGCGGTTGCGCACCATCGAATTCACCGCCTCCCTGGAAAGCTGTCGCTGAGTCAGGAACTTGGCGAGCGGGACATATTGCTCCTCAGGCACTCCATTGTTTTTGAGGGCGTGCATGCCATCATCCAGCATGGAGCCCTGGTCCCTGCCTCCGTTAATCAGCGCGTAAAGACCTTCGCCAGATAGTCGGCGTCTCTTGATCCCGCGAGCCACCTGAGTCCGCTCGAGAGCGTGAGCAGCTGCTTGGCCGTTGCAGCTGCCGACGTTGCCTTGATTGCGGATCCATTCTTCCGGCCTGAACAGCCTAGAGCCTGCCACGCGCTTCGGATCGGTGACTATCTTGGCGATCTGGTCCCGGGTGAACATCGGCCCGTTGTCGCCGTACGTTGGAAATGTCTGCGGCTTGAATGACGGAAGCAGCAGGCCAGTCCCGAACTCCTGGCCGTCGACAATGATGATCTCGCTCATAGGCCAGCGTACCTCTTTGTGAGTCGGTCAATCTCCTCGGTGGACTCAGGCAGCGGGCCCTGGTAAAGCACCTTGCTGCGGTCGCCTGGGGTCTGGATCAGGAGCCCTGGAAGCTTGCCGCCGAGGGCCTTCACCTGGCTGGCTGCTTCTTCCTGGTCCTTGTCGTAGATGATCCAGTTGAGGCCCTTATCACGCAGCGATTGCCAGTAGGCCGCATTGGTAACGATCTTGGTGATCTCGGGCGTACGCTGGCTGGTCTCCTCGACCACAACCACCCAGGCTCCCTGGATCGGATCGACTGGCCTGATTGGTTCCACGCGTCCCATGTCACTGCTGGAGAACAGCAGAAATAGGACGACGATCAAAGGAGCCCACTTGTCGAATGCTTTCATCACTTACCCCAGATCGCGGCGACGATCTCCGCCAGCTTTGGCTTTGCCGATTCGTTCTTTTGCTGGTCCAGGTAGCTGGCCAGGGTGTCTGCGGCCTGCATGGCCTGCAGCCGGCTGATCGAACCAACCGGCATCGGTGGAGGCTCTGGCGGCTCCGGGGGCACTGGTGGCAGTGGGCTGGGGTCTGGCTGGGGCTGTGGCTGATTGCCACCGCCAAGAATATTTCTCCACGCCCAATAGGCGCCGATCAATAATGCCCCCGCTCTCCAGGGATTGTTGATGACATCATCCCACATCGTTTTCCTCCTCCTGCCATGGCTCGCCGAGCTGCGGCTCGTCGGCTGGGTCGTCTTCCTTACGCTCTCGCCACCAGAGCCAAAGTTTGATCACCAGCTGAACCAGCATCAGGATGGTTGCAGGGTCAAGGCCGACAAGCTGCGGGTCGCTCTGGGCGAGAGTTTCGAATTCAACTTTGCAGCGCTCGACGTCGCGATACTGTCGCCACAGCTGGGCAGCGAGCTGCCTCGCGCGTCGCTTGGCTCTGAGCCTTTCGAGTGGTCCATCCATGGTCATCGCTCCGATGACCGGAGGGATTCGCCAACGATCCACGAGCCGACAAGCAGCACCACCTGGGTGATCTGCTCCTCGGTCAACGGGATGGCCATGGTCTCCTTCAGGATTACGACGGCCACGCCAGCGGCCGCGATCCAAAGCCGCCGAGATCGGAAAAGAGAATCCAGCTTGCCTCTCATCATGCTCGCCTCAGATTGGTGGTGGTTGGCAATGGTCCTTGAGAACGCCCCCAGTATACGGCCGCGGACAGGACAATCCAGAAATCGATCGGAATAAATCTTGTTTACACGTTTACAGGCCGATACCATGGAGACTGGATCGGTAGTGTAGAGGAAACACGGGAGCATTCGGGGGACCGAGCCATTTGGATCAGCAATGAGCCGTGGTGTGTGTCTTATCGCAGGTTCGATTCCTGCCCGATCCTTTTGGTTTTTGGTTTTGATGGCGATGGAGTAGATGCGATGTGTGATTTTCTCGATTGGCTTTGGCGGTGGCTCTTTCCTCCGAGCGACGAAGGAAGCGGAACGGGGAAAGAGTATCCGCCGACGGAGTACGATTTCTTCCCATAACGAGCTACCTGTTGGCGAGAGATGGAAGGGGATCGACATGGCTCTCTCGCCAGGGCTCCGGTCAGGTGCGTAGCCGGACAATAAACATGCGCATCAGCATCGGCCTGTGTAACTCTCCAACGCGAACGGGTGACGGTGCCAGGATGGTGGGACATGCCCCTAGGAGGATTCGAGGCCTCCCATCCTGCTGGCGAGACACGCCACACGAAGGGTAAACATCATGACGATGATTCGGGTGAAGGAGTCGACACGGCAAAAGCTTCAGCGCCTGGCCGTCCGTCTCCTCGGTACTCCAGGAGTGGAGCCGGCAAAGCACTCAGGGCAGCAGTACGTCCCAGCTGACCAGGTGATCCGCAGGGCACTGGAGGCCCTCGAGAGCTCACTAGAGCAGCCAAACAGGAGGCCTGCTCCATGAGATGGCGAGCAGATCGGTGGATCGACAAGAGGCCGCAGCTGTTGGGCATGGCCGTGGAGCCCATTCGAATCGAGGCCGTACCTCAGGCTGACGGCTCGACGATGTACGCAGTGCGCCAGGCCGGGGCATGCCTCAGCCGTGACGGCCGCTGGTGG